>REEV01000055.1 GCA_007694915.1 Cyanobium sp. PLM2.Bin73
GCCCTTGAAGGTGCCGTCGGGATAGCCGGCCACGCAGCCGTAGCGCTCGATCAGGTTGGAGAGGGCCTGGTAGGCCCAGTCCGTGGGACGGACGTCGGGGAACTGGGAGATGCTGGTGACTTGATCCAGTGAGCCCGAATCGCCGTAGCGACTCAGCTCTTCGAGCGCCAGATCGCGGCCGCCCAGATCAGCGGCACTGGCCAGGCACGGGGTGAACAGGCCGGCGCTGATCAGCGCCAGGGCCAGGGATTGGCTTGATGCCATGGAAATCCTCACAACGACAGATCACGACTTACCCCTTCGGGAAGCAGCGACCGCCACTCTTTTAGCTGCCTTGGCTATGGCGAACTTCCAGGTCTGTCACGATCCCGTGTGATCAATGTTGCACCGACAGGTTCCGATCTGGGTTCCCCTGCCTGGCGCCCGTCTTTGCCGCGTTGTTCAGAAGCGAAAGGTGGTCTGCAGTACACCACCCCAGGCATCATTGCCGCTGTTGGTGGCCACATCGCTGCCGTAGAAGAGGCCCGGGGTGACGGTGATGTGGTCGCTGAGGTGAATGCGAAAGAAGAGTTCGTAGAGCACCCCGTTGTCTGCGCTGCCAGTGAACGGAGGCTGCCCCACGGCAATGCCGGCGGTGTTGCCCGGCCAGATCACATCGTTCCACTGCAGGCCGGCCATCCACGACTGGGAATCGTCCACTGGGGCGATGGTCCAGTTGTAGCCATAGCCGAGGCTGATCGAGGGGACCCAGCTGTTGTCCATCGGGCTCCAGGTCCCGGCGACGGCCAGGCTGTTGCTGTAAGCGCCAGCGGGCACAGTGGCGTTGAAGTTGGCATCTGCAAGCCTGGAATTCTGGGAGCCATAGCGATAGCTCAGGGCCAGGCCCCAGTTGCTGCCGTGGTAGCCCCACTGGCTGAGGGCATTGAGCCCACTCTGGCGGTTGAGCACACCGACGCTGGCGTCGGCGAAGCCGTTGTTCGCCACCACGCTGGCATCCACGGTGAATGTGGCGGTGCTCGGGTCCGGATGCTGTCGCCAGCTGAAGCCGACGCCAGCCCCGGTGGCCTTGTTGTAGGTGCCTGAGGCGCCCGCCAACGAAAAGAAGTCGAGCACTTCACTCCTGTACGCCGAGGGGAAGAAGGAGAGCATGTCGGTGTTGCGCACAAGGCCACCCACGGTGATGCGCACGTGCTCACCGGCCGGAAAGCGGTAGAAGAGACGATCGACGCGCACGCTGTCGTCGCTGCCCGAGGCCCTGTCGAGGATGAAGATGCCTTCGCGGAACGGCAGTCTGGAGAAGTTGCCGGAGCGGAGGCGGGTGCGCAGCAGGTCCTTGCCGGTGAAGCTCGTGTCGAGAACGAGCCGCAGGTCGTAGTTGACGGTGGTCTGGTTGGGGTTGGCCGGACGGCTGCCGTCGGAGTTGCGCTGCGGGCTGTTGAAGTCGGGGGAGCCGGCCAGGGTGAAGCTGGCTTCACCGCGCAGCTTGGTGGTGGTGGAGAACTGGTTGGCCTCCAGCTCACCCACCTTGGCCTCGAGGCCATCGACGCGGCCCTTGAGGATGGCGAGTTCCCGCTCGAACTCGGTCATCAGGCGCTTGAGCTCATCTGTCACCTCGGTGACGCGATCAAGGCAGGCATTGAGGAGGGCGGCAGCCTCGAAGCGGGTCATGGCCCGCTGGCCCTTGAAGGTGCCGTCGGGATAGCCGGCCACGCAGCCGTAGCGCTCGATCAGGCTGGCGAGCGCCTGGTAGGCCCAGTCGGTGGGACGGACGTCCCCGAGCCCGTCGACTGGTGTGGCCCATGCGGGGCTGGCCAGAGCGGTGCAGGTGAGGGCCAGCGCTGCGGAGCCCCCCTTCATGCCGGCAGCGCCACCACCTGCTCGCTCACCTCCAGCCGCACCCGCTCGCCTTCCTGCAGCGCATCCGTATTGGTACTGATCACCGTCAGGGCGATGTCGCCCACGCGCACGCGGTAGAGCTGATCGTGGCCGCGGAATTCGCGCATCTCCACCGTTGCCGCGGCCTGGGCATCGGCCACCAGCCGGATCTGTTCGGGGCGCACGGCGATGGTGGTGGGACCCTGGGCCGGAGTCACCAGGGCAAGGCAGCCCAGCGGCGTGTCCACCGCTGAGCCGTGGGCCTGGCCGCGCAGCAGGTTGGAGCGGCCCAGAAAACTGGCCACGAAGGCGCTGGCTGGCCGCCGGTAGATGGCATCGGGTGTGCCGCACTGCAGCAGGCGCCCCCGCTCCATCACCGCCAGGCGATCGGCCATCACCATGGCCTCCTCCTGGTCGTGGGTCACCAGAATCGCCGCCGCCCCGGCCCGCTGCAGCAGCCGGCGAACCTCCTGGCGCATCTCCAGGCGCATGGCGGCATCGAGGTTGGAGAAGGGCTCATCGAGCAGCACCAGCTCCGGCTGCGGGGCCAGGGTGCGGGCCAGGGCCACCCGCTGCTGCTGGCCGCCGGAGAGTTCGTGGGGATAGCGGCGGGCCAGGGCCGTGAGCCCCACCAGCTCCAGCATCTCCTGGGTGCGCCCCACCGCCTTGGCGCGGGGCCAGCGGTGCAGGCCGAAGCGCACGTTGTCGGCCACGGTGAGGTGGGGGAACAGGGCGTAGTCCTGGAACACCAGGCCGATGCCGCGCCGCTCCGGCCGCCAGCCGGTGATCGGGATGCCCCGCAGCCACACCGAGCCGGCGTCCACGGTTTCCAGGCCGGCGATCATGCGCAGGGTGGTGGTCTTGCCGCAACCGGATGGGCCCAGCAGGGCCATCAGCTCACCTTCGGCCAGACTGAAGCTCACCCGGTCAACGGCGGGGATGCCGTTGGCGAACCGTCGACAGAGATCCCGTACCTCCAGCAGGGGGGGCGATGGGGTAGCAGCGGTCATCGGCAGGATGGAGGGGCGATCGCCGCGGTTGGGTCCGGGGCTTCGGTTGAGTCCGGGACTGTTGTCGTTGGGCTGGTTTGCGGCCACTGCCGATCACGCCGCAGCACCACGCCCACGGCCAGGGCCGAGAAGGCGATGATCGCCGCGGCGTAGGGCGCCGCCTCCACCAGCATCCCCTCCGAGGTGCGCGAGAACATCTGAATCGCCAGGGGCCGGAACCCCGGTGGTGCCAGCAGGAAGGCGATCGGCAACTCCTTCATCACGGTGACGAACACCAGCACCACCGCCGCCACCAGCCCCGGCTGGATCAGCGGCAGGGTGGCCCGCCGGAAGCTGGCCAGGGGCCCCAGCCCGAGGGCCCGGGCCGCCTCCTCGATCGCCGGCCTGGCCTGATACAGGGCGCTGCGGATCGGTCCCACCGCCAGGGCCAGAAAGGCCAGGGCATACACCAGCACCAGCAGGCCGCGGGTCTGGTACAGCCAGGGGGCGCTGCGCAGGGTGACGAACACGAAGGCCAGGGCGAAGGCCAGGGCGGGCACGGCGTAGCCCACGAACGACAGCCGGTTGACCCAGCGCGACAGGCGGCCGGGGAAACGCACCGCCAGCACGGCCACCGGGATGGCCATCAGGCCAGCCAGCAGGGCCGCGGGGGCGGCCATGCTCAACGACTGGACGAAGCTGGTGAGCAACCCCTGCCAGGTGGCCTGGGACACACCCCGGCTGATCCAGAAGCTGAGCACGGCCACGGGCAGGCCGAGGGCCGCGGCGGCCACCGCCAGGCAGAACAGCAGGCCCAGCACCTGGCCCCAGGCCGGCAGGCGTAGGGGCGCCAGGGGCCGACCGCTGCCGCTGCCGCTGGCGCTGTAGTGCTGGCCCTGGCGCAGCTTGCTCTCCGCCCACACCACCAGCAGGGCGATGGCGATCAGGATCAGCGACAGCCAGGCCGAGTAGAGGAGGTCGTAGGCGATGGCGTACTGCTGGTAGATCACATAGGAGAACACGCGGAAGCGCATCAGGGCCACGGCGCCGAAGTCGCCGATCACGTACAGCCCCACCACCAGCCAGCCGGCCATCAGGGCCGGCATCAGGTGGGGCAGGGTGACCCGGCGGAACAGCTGCCGGGGCGTGGCTCCCAGCACCCGGGCCGTTTCCTCCAGGCTGGCTTCGAGGCCGGCGAAGGCTGCCCGCAGATTCAGATAGAGGTAGGGATAGCAGTAGAGGCTGAGGGCCAGGGTGGCCCCCCACCAGCCCTGGGGCCTGGGCATGGTGACCCCGAAGGTCTGGTTGAGAAAGCCGTAGTTGCCGGCCAGACCGATCAGGGCATAGGCCATCACATAGCCCGGCACCGCCAGGGGGAGCACCGCCAGCAGGTTGAGCCAGCGGCGGCCATGGAGGTTGGTGCGGCTCAGTAACCAGGCCAGGGGCAGGGCGATCAGGGTGCTGAGCCCGAGCACCCCCGCCGTGAGGGCGGCGGTGTTGGCCAGCAGCTCCACGGTGCGCCAGCGCCACAGCAGGGCCGCCACCTGGGCGGGATCGGCTTCGCTGGCCCGCAGCAGCAGATACACCAGCGGCAGCACCATCAGCCCCGCCACCACCAGTCCGAGGCCGCTCACCAGCCAGCGGGCCAGCGGCAGGCCGGGGCGCCGGCGGAGGGAACGGTGTGGCGGGGCTGCGATCAACAAGCGCTCAGTTGAAGTGCTTGTTGATCAGGGCCAGGGTGCCCTGCATGTCGGTGAGGTCGTTGAGATCCACCTCGGGGGCATTGGCGGCGGCGGTGGCGTAGTCCACGCCGGCGCTGCCCTCCGGCACGATCGAGATGCCCGTCACCGGGTACTCGAACACGCTGCCGGTGAAGTACTGCTGGGCCGTGGGGCTGGCCAGGAACTCCACGAATTTCTGCGCCGCCGGCTTGTTGTTGCAGCTCTCGAGGATGCCCACCCCGGCCACCAGCATCAGGTTGCCGATGTCGCCCGGCTGGAACTGGGTCTGGGCCACGGGGAAGTCGGGATCGCTGGCCTTGAAGCGGCCCAGGTAGTAGTTGTTGGTGGAGGCAAGATCCGCCTCGCCATCGGCGATCGCCTGGTGCTGGGCGGTGTTGTTGCGCACGATCACCGGCTCGTTGGCAGCGATGCCCTTCAGCCAGGCCTCGGCGGCCTCATCGCCCTGGGTCAGCCGCAGCGCGGCCACGTGGGCCACGAAGGAGCCGTTGGTGGGTGCCACCGCCAGCCGGCCCTTGAACTTCGGATCGGCGAGCTCGGCCATGGTGGTGGGCAGATCCCCCTCCTGCAGCCGCTCGGGGGAATAGATCAGCAGTCGGGCCCGGCCGGAGGTGCCGATCCACTTGCCGTCGCGGTCGCGGTACACCGGCTCCACCTTGTCGGTGATTGAGGCCGGCAAGCCGGTGAACAGGGGTTTGGTGGCTCCGAGGGCGGCCACGTCCTGGGCCCAGAACAGGCAGGCCGGGCTCTGGCCCCCCTCCTCCTGCAGCAGGTTGGCCAGTTCGGCGGTGCCGCCGTAGCGCACCTCCACGCTGATGCCGCTTTCGCGCTCGAAGGCCTCGATCAGCGGGGCCACCAGCGGCTCACCGCGGCCGGAATAGAGGGTGAGGGAGTCTTCCCCGGCGCTGTCCTGCTGGCAGCCGGCGAGCAGCAGAGAGCCGGAGAGCAGTGCGGCACTGAGCAGACGGCGTTGACGCATGGTGTGGTGACGAACAGGGTGGAACGACGGTGATCGGCGATGCCGGCTGGGGGCCGGTGTGTCGCAGCGTCAGACCAGGCCAACGGGGGTGTTCAGCGACCCTAGGGATCGCCTGCTCAGCACCATGTGACCGATCGACTGAGATCGGGTGACATTTGCTACCAAGCCCGAGGAGGGGCTGGCCCTGCTCGTTTCCCCCGTAAAGCTCGTGGCGACGCTCACCGGATGGACCGCCATGGACTGGTGGCGGCCGGCGAGGGTGTTCTACCGGGGAAGGGTGCTGCCGAGCCGGCAGCAGGATTCATCGGGGTGTAACCAAAGGCACGGGTTGAGGTTCCAGAGCCCAGAGGCTGCTCGAGGGAGCCTCAGCGGTGGCGCTGCACCCGCACCGGTACCAGGGCGGGCTGCATCATGCCGCCGCCGCCGTTGTCGTCGTCGGAGTCGGTGGTGAGCCAGAAAGCCAGGCCGAACAGGGCGATCACGCCCGAGAGCAGCAGCAGTTCGGCCATGGGGTGGTGGTGACTCGACTCACCGTAGCCAGATGGCCCCACCGTGGTGTAACAACCTTGGCGGTTATCCCCCGGCCGGCCCCCCCGGCCGCCGGAGCTAGGCCACCGCCAGCACCACGCCGGCCACCGCCAGCACGGACGCCACCAGCAGCGTCCAGCGGGTGTGGGCCTGGCGCAGCAGCCCGTAGCTCCCGCCCACCACCAGGGTCGATCCCAGGGCGGCCCCCAGCCACCAGCTGGCGGTGCCGCTGGCCTCCTGGCCGTGGAGCAGGGCATGAACGCCGATGGCCAGGGCCACCACGGTGCCGATCAGCCCCAGCCGCGGGCTGCGGCCACTGCGCTGGCTGGCCAGGATCACCACCCCCGTGGCCGACACCGCCAGGGCGGCCAGCAGTTCGGCGCCGGGCAGATCACCCCCCAGCGAGCCGATCACGGCGCCGGCCACGGCTCCCACCAGGGCAAACAGCAGCACGGAGCTGCCGATGAAGGCGGCCACGCCACCCACGCCCACCAGCAGCAGCAGGTGGTCGAGCCCGCTGATCGGGTGGCTGAAGCCGCTGCTGAAGCCGGCGTCGGCGATGCCATGGGCCTGGGCGGGCAGACCGGAGAGCAGGCTCAGGCCCAGACCCGCCGCAACCGGCAGCAGCAGGGGACGCACAGTGGAGAAACGCATGGTGAGACCGGTCCGCGCCGGAAGAAAAAGAAGCGAAGCGAGGGTGAACGTTCTGGCTCAGGCGCGGGCCGGAGCGGCCGGGGCGCCATCCCAGCTGCGGGACAGTTGCCTTCCCGGGCTGACTCCGGGAAACCCTTGGCGCCATTATTGATGCAGTGGCGCCATCTGGCAGTGGCGCGATTTGGCCGGATCAGGCGAATCCCTTGCCCGCATCCTTGGCCACACAGGCCTGCAGCTGGCGGCGCAGGTTGTCGTGATCGAGGTTGCGGCCGATCAGCACCACCTGGTTCTTGCGCTGGTCGCTGGGCCAGTCGGAATCGTCGATCGAGAAGCGCTTGCCCGCCAGGTGGAACACATGGCGCCGCTCGCTCTCGTTGAACCAGAGGATGCCCTTGGCCCGGAAGACGCTCTCGGGGAGCTGGTTGTCGAGGAAGTGCTGGAACTTGCGCAGGGCGAAGGGGCCGTCGGCGGCGAAGGAGAGGGAGGTGAAGCCCTCGATGGCGGCGTGGTCGGGATGGGTGGCGTGGTCGTGGTGCGCGTGGCTGTGGGCGTGCTCGTGATGACCGTGCTCGTGATGAGCGTGCTCGTGGACGTGGTCGTGCTCGCAGTGGCCGTGGTCGTGGTCGCAGGCGCTGTGGTCGAGCTCGGGATCGCTCTCGATGGAGTCGGCCACCACCCGGTCGCTCTCGAACAGCCCCACACTGAGCAGCAGCGGCAGGGGCACCTCGCCCTTCACCGAGCGCAGGATGCGGGCGTCGGTCTTGATCTGGCGCAGCCGGCTCTCAAGGGCCTCGAGCTGCTCCTCGGCCACCAGGTCGCACTTGTTGAGCAGAAGCATGTCGCCATACACGATCTGGGCCCGGGCCACCTCCCCCTCCAGCAGCTCGTCGCTGAAGTTCTCCGCATCCACCAGGGTGATGATCGAATCGAGCCGCGTGGCCTCGCGCAGGTCGCTGCCCAGGAAGGTCATCGCCACCGGCAGGGGATCGGCCAGGCCGGTGGTCTCCACCACCAGGTAGTCCACTTTCTCCGGTCGCTCCAGGATCCGGTACACGGCCTCCAGCAGCTCGCCGTTGATCGAGCAGCAGATGCAGCCGTTGCTCAGCTCCACCATGTCGTCGGCGGTGGCGACGATCAGATCGTTGTCGATGCCGATCTCACCGAACTCGTTCACCAGCACGGCCGTTTTCAGCCCCTGCTGGTTGCTGAGGATGTGGTTGAGCAGAGTGGTTTTGCCCGCCCCCAGGAAGCCGGTGAGGATGGTCACCGGCAGGGGCCTGGGCTCGCCTCCGAGCGTGTCCGGCGGGGCGGTGCTGGCGGCGGGAGTGGCGGTGGTGCTGGGGCTCATGGCGGCGGCGAGAACGGTTCTCAGACGTTAGGCAGAGGGCAGCGAAGCGGACTGGCCCGCCGCTTCAACGGCCTCGCTGGCCGTGCGCCGCTGGCGGCGCTGGCAGTCGGGGCAGAGGCCGTAGAACTCCAGGGTGTGGAACAGGGGCAGGTAGCCCCGCAGTTCCTCGCCGCTGAGCTCCAGGGCATGCACCGGACAGTGCTCCAGGCGGTGGGTCTGCCCGCAGTCCACACAGGTGAGGTGGTGTTCGTCGCATTCGGTGGGGGCGAACAGGGCCTCGCCGCTGGGCAGATGGCGGCAGCGCACCCGGCCCCACTGCTGCAGCTGGCGTAGATGGCGGTACACGGTGGCCAGGCCCATGGGGGTGGCGCTGGCCCGCAGGCGGGCGTGCAGATCCTGGCCCGAGAGCTCGCGGCCGGCGCGGCGCAGGGCCTCCAGCAGTTGTTCCTGGCGGGAGCTGAGTTTGGGAGCCACGGGGACCAGGGCGGATCGGTGGGCCAAGCACTGGGGCCGTTCTAACCGGGCACCAGCCACTGGGCCCGTTTCACGGGGCCCGGCAGGGGCCGCAGCTCCAGGCTGGTGGCGTCGATCAGCACCGCCCGCGCCGGGGGCGGAGCGGCATCCCCACGGGCCCGGGGGCGCAGGGTGGTGAGCAGCTGCTCGCCGCTGGCGTCCCAGTGCAGTCCACTGCCGGGCTCCAGTTCCCAGCCCGTGAGCAGGCGCCGTCCCAGCTCCACGCCGTTCCGGTCCAGGGCCAGCAGGGTGAGGCGCGGTTCCTCAGTGCCCTCCATCAGCAGGGCCCACACCCGGTCCCCGCTGCGGCTGCAGGCGCTCGCCACCAGGGCCTGGGTGCCCAGCCACAGCTGTTTCGGCGGTTGGCCCGGTTCCACCAGCTCCAGCGAGCGGCGGAAATCGGGCCAGTGGCGCTGCAGCAGGGCCCGGCCGGCCTGGGGGCAGAAGCTGCTCAGATCACGGCTGCCTGGCAGGGTCTGGCGGCGTGGCGCCTGGGGGGGCAGGGTTTCCAGGTGCAGCCCATCGGTGTCGGGCACCACCACCGCGCCCCCCTCGGGCAGCAGCAGCATCGGGCCACTGGCGCTCCAGGGCAGCTGGCGCCAGCGCCGCCTGCCGCCCCGCTGCAGCCGCGCCTGACTGCTGCCGGGCTCCAGCTGGCCGCTCTGCACCAGCAGGTCGCCCAGGCGGTTGCTGCTCAGGTGGGCGAACAGCACCGGCCCGCCTTTGAGGGGCTGGGGGTCGGCCGCACGCACCGCCTGGGCCGGCTCGCTGGCCAGCCGCAGGTTGTGCTGCTGCAGGGCGATGCGCCACAGCCGCAGCTGGCCGTCGGGCTCCCGGCTGGCGGCCGCCACCCCGGAGCCATCGCCGAGGGGCAGCACGTGGGGGATCTCCGGCCACACCGGACTGATCGGCCGCCAGCTGCCGTCGTGCTCGCGCAGCTGCAGCTGCTCCCCGCCCGCCGCCGCCACCACCGCCAGCACCCGCGGGCGGGGATCCCAGTGCCAGCGGCTGGGCGCCAGGGCCTGGCCCCGTTCATCCCGGCCGGCGAGCTGCAGCTCCAGGGGGGCCTCAATGCGCTGGCCCTCGGCGAGGCGGAGCAGCAGGGTGCTGCCGCTGCCCAGCCAGCTGTGGGCCAGGGGCGGGCTGAGCTGGCCGGCCTGTTCCAGGCTGGCCACCTGCATCGGCCGGCTGAAGCGGGCCTGCAGGGCCGCCGGCCCGGAGCTGGCCGGGGCGTTGTTCAGGCCCTCCAGCTGGGGCGGCTGTCGCACCAGCAGCTGCTGCTGGGCCACCACCAGCAGGGCCGGCAGCCCCAGGGCCAGCAGCAGGGGCCGCGAGGGGAGGGCCAGCAAGGGCCTTGGCCGCGAGAGGATCCGGGTCATGGTTCCAGGGGGCGGGCCGGCCGGGGGATCGGCTGGATGCGCTCGGGCACCACCTCCAGCTGGCCGCTCTCGATCGCCATGCGGCCCTCGATCGCCAGCCACTGGTCGGTCCGGGGCAGGGGATCGCCCACCGGCCAGCGCACCGGCAGGCTCACCGGGGTGGCATCCGCCAGGCAGCAGCGCACCAGCAGCCGGGCCAGCTGGGGGGGCGCGCCTGTCATCGGCAGCACGAAGCCGCTGATGCGCACCGGATCGCCGTCGAACAGCTGGGGATCGGGCTGGCTGCGCAGCAGCCGCACCCAGTCGGTGAGGCTGCGCTGGGCCGGGGGCAGCACGAAGCTGAGGCTCTCCTCGCCGGTCTCGTCGGCCGGGCGCTGGCTGGCCAGGTCGGCAAAGGAGGGATTGGCCGGCAGGGCGATCAGCATGGCCGCCACCGCCGCCGTGGCGGCACTGAGGCGGCGCTCCTGGCGGCTGGAGGGCTCGCCGCCGCCGCGCCACTGCCGCAGACCCACCAGCACCTGCACCACCGCCAGCATCAGCAGCACGCCGCCGGCGCTGCTCACCAGGGGGTGGAAGGCGGCCCGCAGCAGCAGATCCAGCCGGCCGTCGACGCTGCTCTGCAGCAGCACCACGGCCCACAGGCCCAGGGCCAGCCCGCGCATCACAGCCGCCACAGGTTCACCCACTGACCGATCAACAGCACCAGCACGCCCGAGCCCGCGGCCGTGAGCAGCAGTCCCTTGCCGCGGAACAACAGGCTCAGCAGCCCCACCAGCTTGATGTCGATCACCGGGCCCAGCAGCAGAAAGGCCAGCAGGGCGCCTGGGGTGATCTGGGCGGCGAAGCCCAGGGCCAGAAAGGCATCCACGCTCGAGCACACCGACAGCACCAGGCTGAGGGCCATCAACGCCACGATCGAGAGCGTGGGGGCGCCGCCCACGGCCAGCAGCCACTGGCGCGGCAGGGTGGCCTGCACCAGGGCGGCAACGGCGCAGCCCGCCACCAGCAGCAGGGCCAGGTAGAGAAACTCGCGGCTGCCGTGGCGCAGCACCTCCTGCCAGCTCGGCGGCGGCTGGCTGGGCAGGCTGGGCGGGGCGTCGTCCGCCAGGCCGATCACGCCGCCGCGGCGCTCCAGCAGGCTGACGCTGGCCAGGGGCTGGTTGAGGCGGCGCTCCTCCAGCAGGTCGGTGCGCAGCAGAACCGCCTCGGGCAGCAGCCGCAGCAGCAGGGCCAGCCCCAGGGCCACCAGCACGGCGCCCAGGGGCCGGGCCAGCAGCAGCCAGGGCTGATCGGGGAAGGCGGCCCAGGTGCTGGCGATCACGATCGGGTTGAGCACCGGTGCCGCGAACAGAAAGCCCAGGGCCGTGCCCACCGGGGCGCCACCCACCAGCAGGCGGCGGGCCACCGGCACGTTGCCGCACTCGCAGGCGGGCAGGGCGAAGCCCAGGGCGGCGCCGGTGAGCGGGCCGGCCACCGGGTGGTCGGGCAGACGGCGCAGCCAGGCGCCGCCGGGGCTGAACCAGCGGGCCAGGGAGGCGATCAGCACGCCGATCAGCAGGAACGGCATGGCCTCCAGCAGCAGACCCTGGAACAGGGCCCAGGCGGTGTTGAGGCGCGTCAGAACGGCGCTGGTCATCGTTCCGGGGCTGCGCGCAGCGATTCTGCACCGCTCCCCAGGAGGGTGGCTGCGGCCGGGGGGCAGCGGTGCAGCAGATCGGCCGTGATCCGCCGCGCCCCCTCCCGTCCGCCGTGGATGTTGGCCGCGGCCGGGCCCAGCTGCAGGGCGCTGAGGCCCCCCATCACAGACACGCCCGCCCCGCCCCAGCCCAGCTCGGGGCTGAGCACGGGCCAGTCGTCCACCAGCTGCAGGGGCCGCTGCCGCTGGAGCTGCCGCAGCAGGGGCTGGTGGCTGACGCCCTGCTGATGGCCGGTGGCCAGCCAGATGCGCTCCACCGCCAGGGAGCTGCCATCGCTGCAGGCCACCTGCCAGTGGCTGCCGCGCCAGCGCAGCTGCCGCACCTCGCCCTGTTCGTGCAGGCGCAGCCGGCCGCCGCGGCGGGCCTGCTCCAGCCGGTGGCGCACCTCGGCGGTGAGGGAGCCGCCGCCGCGGGCCTGGCGCACCAGCTCCCGGCGCCGCTGCCAGCTGGGTTCGGCCGCGAAGGCCTTGAGCCGCTTCGGGCCCAGCCAGCCCGGGTCGCTGTCGAAGGGCTGCACCCGCAGCCGCCGGCGGCAGAGCAGCTCCACCGTTGCTCCCCGCTCCAGGGCACCGAGGGCCAGATGGCCGCTGGTGAGCCCGCCTCCCACCACCAGCACGCGCTGCCCATCCAGCCGCCCCAGGGCGGGCAGGTTGAGCGTGCGGCTGTGCTGCAGGGCGGCGGGCGGATGCAGCGGCGGCAGATCCAGGGTCCAGGCCGGCCAGCTCGGCTCTCCCGGGCCGCAGGCCAGCACCAGATGGCGGGCCTGCAGCCGCTCACCGCTGGCCAGGCTGAGCTCCAGGGGGCCGCCGCGGCAGGCGGCCAGCCGCAGCTCCCGCACCTGGCCGGGGTGCACCAGGCCGGCCAGGTCCTCGCTGTCGATCAGCTGCTGGCAGAAGTCGCTGAACAGGCCGGTGTGGGGCTGGCCGAAGGGGCCGTGCAGCTGGTGGCCGCGCCCCCGGCCGTGGGCGTAGTCCCGCAGGGCGTTGGGGTTGGGATGGGGATGGTGGGGGGCCGGCGAGCGCAGCATCGGCACCTCCAGGCCCTCCATCTGCCGGCGCCAGCAGCTGAGCCAGCCCCCGGCCGGATCGATCACCCGCAGGTGGCGCCGCCAGCGGGGCCGCTTGCGCAGCAGCTGGGCGCAGAGGCAGAGGGCCTGGGGGCCGGCGCCCACCACCACGATGGCCGCCCCGCCGGCGGAGAGCTCACAACCCATGAAGCGGGCTCAATCTGGGAATCATTCTCATTTATGGTGGCATCCACGTGTTCCCCCTTGTCCATGCCCTCTCCGTTCCTCCCCCGGCTGGGGGGTGCTTCGCGGCGCCTGCTGGTGGCCGTCTCGGCCCTGGGCCTGCTGCTCGCCTCCTGCGCCCCCGCCACCGGCCCCGGCGCTGATGGAGGCCAGAACGGCGAGGCCAGCGGGGATCTCAAGGTGGTCACCACCTTCCTGCCGATCACCCTGTTCACCCGGGCGGTGGCCGGAGACTGCGCCGAGGTGAGCGCCCTGATCCCCCCCAGCACCGGCCCCCACGACTTCCAGTCGCGTCCCGGCGATCTGGTGGCCCTGCGCCAGGCCCAGGTGCTGGTGAAGAACGGCCTGGAGATGGAGGACTTCCTCGACAAGCTGGTGGAGTCGGCCGAGAACGCCGAGCTCGTGGTGATCGACAGCAGCCGCGGCGTGGCCACCATCGAGAGCGACGACCACGGCCATGGCCACGATCACGGCCACAGCCATGGCCACAGTCACGGGGCCGTGAACCCCCACATCTGGCTCGACCCCCAGCGGGCCGTGCAGCAGGTGGAGACCATCCGCGATGGTCTGGTGGAGGCCGACCCCAGCTGCGCCGACGGCTACCGCCGCAACGCCGAGGCCTACATCGCCGAGCTGCGCGATCTCGATGCGTCCATCGCCACCGAGCTGGCCCCGTTCAGCGGCAAAACCTTCGTGGCCTTCCACGACTTCGCCCCCTACTTCGCCGAGCGCTACAACCTCCAGGCGGAATTCGTGGTGGATGTGCCCGAGATCAATCCCACCCCCGCCGACCTGGCCCGGGTGAGCGAGATCGTGGAGCGCACCGACCTCCGGGCCCTGCTCAGCGAACCCCAGGAGGGCAACCGCTCCTTCAATGCCCTGGCCAGGGATCTGGGGGTGCGTGTGAGCATCTTCGATCCCCTGGAAACGGGCTCGGAGGAGGATGCCCGCGACCCCTCCACCTACCTGCGGGTGATGCGCAGCAACGTGCAGGAGCTGCGTCAGGCCTTCGGGGCCTGAGCCCGGGCCCGGGCCGGCGAAGGCTGTTGTCTAGCGTTCCTTCAAGCCTCCCGGTTCACCCATCCCCAGGCCGTTGTTGTTTCTCTCCCCGCCTCGCCGTGGTGCCGCCCCCAGGTCGTGGCTGGGGCTGACCCTGGCCCTGGCCGTGGTGCTGGCCGGTTGCGGCCCCCGGGCTGAGCGGGGTGCCGCTGATTCCTCCGCAGCCGACGCTGGCGCCCCCCTGGTGCTCACCAGCTTCACCGTGCTGGCCGACATGGCTTCCGAGGTGGCCTGCGGCCAGCTGCGGGTGGAGTCGATCACCAGGCCGGGGGCCGAGATCCACGGCTACGACCCCACCCCCAGCGACCTGCGCCGCGCCCAGGACGCCCAGCTGGTGCTGGTGAACGGCCTCAACCTGGAGCTCTGGATGGAGCGCTACCTGGCCAGCGCCCGCGGCGCCGAGCGGGTTGTGGTGAGCGAGGGGGTGGACGTGATTCCAATCAGCGGGGACGCCGGCGCCGGCCAGCCCAATCCCCATGCCTGGATGTCGCCCCGGCAGGCCCGCACCTACGTGGCCAACATCCGCGACGCCTTCATCGGCTTCGATCCCGCCAACGCCGACACCTACCGGCGCTGCGCCGACGCCTACAGCGCCGAACTGGAGGCCCTCGACGGCGAGCTGCGCGAGCAGCTGGCGGTGCTGCCGCCCGATCGTCGGCTGCTGGTGAGCTGTGAGGGCGCCCTCAGCTACCTGGCGGCCGACTACGGCCTGGAGGAGGCCTACCTCTGGCCGGTGAACGCGGAAACGGAGGTCACCCCCCAGCGCATGGAGCGGGTGATCCGCACCGTGCGCGAGCGGCAGGTGCCGGCGGTGTTCTGCGAGAGCACCGTGGACGACCGGCCCCAGCGGCGGGTGGCCGAGGAAACCGGCGCCCGCTTCGGCGGGGTGTTCTACGTGGATTCCCTCTCCGAGCCCGATGGTGTGGCACCCACCTATCTCGCCATGCTCCGCCACAACGCCAGGATCCTGGTGCAGGGTCTGCGTGCCGATGGCCAGCGCTGAGCGCCAACCGGATCGCGGGGCCACCGCCGCCGGCCAGGCCCCGGGCATCGCCGTGGACAACCTCACGGTGGGCTACAACGGCCGCCCGGCGGTGGTGGATGTGAGCCTGGAGCTGAGCTCCGGCAGCATCTGTGCCCTGGTGGGCATGAACGGGTCCGGCAAGTCGACCCTGTTCAAGGCGCTGATGGGCTTCCTCCAGCCCAGCCGCGGGCGCATCCGCATCGCCGGCTGCGACCTGCGCCAGGCCCGGCGCCGCCAGCTGGTGGCCTACGTGCCCCAGAGCGAGCAGGTGGACTGGGACTTCCCCATCCGCGTGTGGGATGTGGTGATGATGGGCCGCTATGGGTCCATGGGGCCGCTGCGCTGGCCCTCGGCCGACGACCGCCGCCAGGTGCAGCGGGCCCTGGAGCGGGTGGACCTCTGGGATCTGCGCGAGCGGCAGATCGGCTCCCTCTCCGGCGGCCAGCGCAAACGGGCCTTCCTGGCCCGGGCCCTGGCCCAGGGCGGGCAGGTGCTGCTGCTCGATGAGCCCTTCAGCGGCGTGGACATCGGCACCGAACGGCTGATCATCGACCTGCTGATCGAGCGCCGCGACCAGGGCGCCACGGTGCTGCTCGCCACCCACGATCTGGAGTCGGTGCCCAGCTTCTGCGACCGGGTGGTGCTGATCAACCGCACAGTGCTGGCCTACGGCGACACCTCGGAGGTGTTCACCCAGGCCAACCTGCTGCGCACCTTCACCCTGGCCGCCCCTCCGGCCCCCAACAGCTGATGGAGCTGCTGCTGGCCCCGCTGGAACTGGTGTTCATGCAGCGGGCCCTGGCGATCGGCGTGGTGGTGGCGGTGGTGTGCGCGGTGCTCTCCTGTTTCATGACCCTCAAGGGCTGGGCGCTGATGGGCGATGCGGTGTCCCATGCCGTGCTGCCCGGGGTGGTGATCGCCTATGCCCTCGGCCTGCCCTTCGCCCTGGGGGCGTTTGTGTTCGGGGTGGGCTCGGTGGGGGTGATCGGGGTGATCAAGCAGCACACCCGGGTGAAGGAGGACACGGTGATCGGGCTGGTGTTCACCGGCTTCTTCGCCCTCGGGCTGGTGCTGATCTCCAAGATCCGCAGCAGCGTGGACCTCACCCACATCCTGTTCGGCAATCTGCTGGGCATCACCGACGCCGACCTGGTGCAGACGGTGGTGATCAGCCTGGTGTGCCTGGTGCTGCTGCTGGTGCTGCGCCGGGATCTGCTGCTGTTCTGCTTCGATCCCAGCCATGCCCGCTCGATCGGGCTGAACACCGGCGCGCTGCACTACCTGCTGCTCACTCTGGTGAGCCTCACCGCCGTGGCCGGCCTGCAGACCGTGGGGATCATCCTGGTGGTGGCGATGCTGGTGACCCCCGGCGCCACCGCCTACCTGCTCACCGACCGCTTCGATCGCATGACCATCCTGGCGGTGCTCTCGGCGGTGAGTGCCACGGTGCTGGGCATCTACGCCAGCTACTGGCTGGACGCCTCCACGGCCGGCTGCATCGTGGTGGTGCAGACCCTGCAGTTTCTACTGGTGATGGTGCTGGCCCCCCGCCACGGCCTGCTGGCGCGGCGGCGGCTGTGATCAGGGTGCCGGGCTGTCCCTCCAGCAATAAAACTCGAGGGCATGGCCGTCACAGAGGCTGCAGCCATGGCAGCGCTCGGGGCGGGGCAGCCGTTGAACCCGGCCCTTGCGCTCCAGCAGGTTCAGCATCCCCCTGAGGGCGTCGGCCGAGACCCCCAGGCTCGCTTCCATCTGCGTGAGCGAGGCTGTGTTGTGCTCACGCAGATAGTCCTGAAGACCCTGCAGGATCACGATGCCTGGGCCGATGCGTCGGCCAGCGGGTTATGGCCCGCCGCTTCCCTCGGCGGGCCGACAGCCTTCAATCCCAGGATGGTGAGCGCGAAGGCGATGGCAACCGCCAGGATCCAGGCCAGGGATTGGCGGGGATGGCTGGGAAAAGTCCCTCCCTGATACACCAGGATCGACGCGGCGTAGGCCAGACCGGTGGTCCAGAGGCCCACAAAGGCTGTCCAGCCCCAATTCGTTTCCCGATACACGGCACCCATGGCCGCGACGCAGGGGAAGTAGAGCAGCACGAAGATCAGGTAGGCAAAGGCGCCGATGCGGCCGTTGAACCGGCTGGCCATGGCACCGAAGGTGCCCACACCCACCTCCTGCTCTTCAGCGGCTGTGTCGATGGTGCTGACATCACCCACGCTCAGCCCCAGGGGGTCCAGCAGCATGCCGGGGACCTCCGACAGGTTGGCCGGGATGGTGGCGAACGCCTCGGAGAGCCCGCCCCAGAAGCTGAAGGTGTCCCCTTCGTCGCTCACCAGGCCCCTGGCCGCGTCATCCTCCGCCCCCAGAGTTGAATAGAGGGCATCGAGGGAGCCCACCACCGCTTCCTTGGCGAAGACCCCGGTGAAGATGCCAACGGTGGCGGGCCAGTTGTCCTGGCGAACGCCCAGCGGGCTGAACACCGGTGTGATGGTGCGGCTGAGGCTGCTGAGAACGGATTTGTCGCTGTTCTCATTGGAGAAGCTGCCGTCGACACCAATCGAGGCCAGGATGCTGAGGATCATCACCATGATCACGATCACCTTTCCTGCCCTGATGATGAAGCTCTTGAGCCGCTCCCAGCCTCGGATCAACACACCCTTGATGGTGGGCATGTGATAGGGAGGAAGCTCCATAACAAAGGGAGAGGTTTCGCCGCGGAGAATGGTACGTTTGAGAATCAGGCCTGTGAGCACGGCCATGCCGATGCCGATCAGATACAGGGCAAACACAACATTCTGGCCTGATGCCGGAAAGAAAGCGGCGGCGAACAGCGCATACACCGGCAGCCTTGCCCCACATGACATGAAGGGATTCATCATGATGGTGAGCAGTCGATCCCGCCTGTTCTCCAGGGTGCGTGTGGCCATGATGGCTGGAACGTTGCAGCCAAAGCCAATCAGCATCGGCACAAACGACTTTCCAGGCAGCCCGATGAAACGCATGAAGCGATCCATCACGAAAGCCGCTCGCGCCATGTAGCCGGAGTCCTCGAGAACGGCCAGAAACAGAAAGAGTATGCCGATGATGGGGATGAAGGTGGCCACTGTCTGGATGCCGGCGCCGATTCCTCCGGCCAGAATCAGGATGAGCCATTCGGGTGTGTTGATGGAAGCCAGTAGGGCGCCAAACCCATCAACGGCGATCGTTCCCGCTGCAATGTCGAAGAAATCGATGAATGCCCCGCCGACGTTGATCGTGACAAGGAACAGGCCGTACATGACCATCAGGAAGATGGGGATGCCCAGCCAGCGGTTCAGCACCACCTGATCGATGCGATCAGACACGCTCCGGCTCACCGCCCGCGTCTGCCTGGCGACGCCGGACACCAGCTGCCGGATCCAGCCATAGCGGCTGTCCGCAAACACCACATCCAGGTCCTCCTTCAGCACCTGGCGGATCAGCCGGCGATGCTCCACAACTCGCCGGTTCAGATCTCCTCGTCCGCGCAGCAGGGTCTCGGAGTGGTTGCTGCCTTCCAGCAGCTTGAGGGCCAGCCAGCGTGCATCCGGCACCAGGGACCCCACGCTCTCGGCATTGGCAAGGGTCCCCAGTTCGGGCATGAGCTCGGCGATGGCGTCCTCCACCACGGCGGGGTAGGCCACATAGGGATGGGGGCGCGCGGGAGAGAGCAGCTCCCGATGCAGCACATGCAGCAGGGTGTCCACACCGATGCCCCGGGAGGCCACCAGGGGGGTGACGGGGCAGCCCAGGCGTTCGGAGAGGGCCACGGTGTCAGTCTCCAGCCCGGCATCCTCAGCCGCATCCACCATGTTGAGGGCCACCACCATGGGCAAACGCATCTCCATGATCTGGGCGGTGAGGTAGAGGTTGCGCTCCAGATTCGAGGCATCAACGATGTTGATGATCAGGTCAACATGTCCAGATGTGAGATAGTCGCGCGCGACTTTCTCATCCAGGCCTCCCTGGGCATCGGCAAGATCCAGGGAGTAGATGCCTGGCAAGTCCACCAGCCGCACGGGCATGTCATCGATGCGGAACAGGCCTTCTTTGCGCTCAACGGTGACTCCCGGCCAGTTGCCCACCCGTTGGTTGGTTCCGGTGAGCTCATTGAACAGCGTTGTTTTACCGCAATTCGGATTGCCGCAGAGGGCGATCACCTTTTCAGCCATGGTGGGTTACCGCAATCATCAACATGTCTGCCTCCTGTTTTCGCAACATCAGTGAAAAGCCGCGCACCCGCAGCTCCACCGGATCGCCCATGGGGGCATGGCGGGTGACCTCGAATTGTGTACCCGGTGTGAGGCCCATGGCCAGAAGCTTCTGGCGGTAACTCCTGGACCCATCCCGAAACCCTTCCACGCGTCCGCGGCTGCCAACGGGAAGGTGCTGCAGCCGCTCCGGGGTGGGATCGGTCAGGGAAGGTGCTGGATCCGGTGATCGGTCTGAAGGCAAAACCATGGCTTGAGGTGGTAACTCAGTGCGGCGACGGGCTGTCACAGGGCTGGTCTCGATTCCCGAGCTGCGAACTTCGATGGCCCGGCTCATGGCCCCGTCGAGCCCCAGCCTTGTGTTGGCGATTGAAATCAGAATGGAGTCGTCGTCGCCGCGCATCACCACCCGCAGTTCACTCCCCCGGTGGATCCCCATGCTCACCAGCTTGTCCCGCAGGTCGCGGCTGGCTCGCACACTGACAACCCACACCAGTTCTTCGATGCGGGCTTCCGGGAGTGGGAAGCAGGTCTCTCGCAGGTCAGCGTTGGCGGCGGGCTTCCAGCCGAGACGCCAGCGCCGCCGTGGCTGGCCGCCGTTGGCAGGCATGGCTGAGGAGGGCGACCCCCAGGCCGGGTGGTCACCGGGTCGGTTGCGGCCGTGCATCAACACGCAGCGGGGGGTGGCATGGGAATCACGGGAGGGTGAAGTCGCCGGCGGGACAGGAAGGCTTCTCAGTGCTAAGGGCTTCTCCACGCAGCCGCCGTCAAGGAGCTACCCAGGCACGTAGCGAATGGCACCCGTGGAGGTGCGTGCCAGGTGTCCTGTGGCAACGCCGCCCGCCGACGCACCTCCGGGCCAGCGGCCCTCAGCGTCCAGGTCGTGTCCTGTGCCGGCTGAAAGGCCGCTAGAACAGGAACGATTCCCACTCCAGACCCGGCATGGCCTTCTCCTCCGCCGTTCCCGCCGGCGAACGCCTGCCGGTGACCGTGCTCACCGGCTACCTCGGCGCCGGCAAAACCACCCTGCTCAATCGGATCCTCACCCATGAGCACGGCCTGAAGGTGGCGGTGATCGTGAATGAATTCGGTGAGGTGGGCATCGACAATCAGCTGGTGATTGATGCCGACGAAGAGATCTTCGAGATGAACAACGGCTGCATCTGTTGCACCGTGCGCGGCGATCTGATCCGCATCATCGGCAATCTCATGAAGCGCCGTGATCGCTTCGACCACCTGGTGATCGAAACCACTGGCCTGGCCGATCCCGCCCCCGTGATCCAGACCTTTTTCGTGGATGAGGATCTGCGCGATGAGCTGCGGCTGGATGCCGTGGTGACGCTGGTTGACCTCAAACACGTGGAGCAGCACTGGGATACGGAAGAGGTACAGGAGCAGCTGGCCTTTGCCGATGTGCTGGTGCTCAACAAGAGTGATCTGGTCGACGAATCAGCACTCCTGGCGATCGAGCGTCGCGTGCGCGCCATCAACCCCGTGGCTCGCATGCTTACCAGTGAGAACGCTGATGTGCCGATGCAGCACCTGTTGGGTGTTGAAGCCTTTGAGCTGGAGCGGGCCCTGAGCCTCGATCCGGGCTTTCTGGTGGACGAGCACGCCCATGAGCACGACGATGCAGTGGGTTCACTGGCCCTGGTGGAGGAGCGCCCCATGGATCTCGACAAGCTGGGCAGCTGGATCTCGGATCTGGTGAGCAGCCGCGGTCCGGATCTGTTCCGGATGAAGGGCATCATCCAGCTGGCCGGCAAGAACGAGCGCTATGTGTTGCAGTCGGTGCACATGCTGATCGACGGCGATTTCGATCGCCCCTGGAAGCTGGGTGAGCGGCGGCGCACTGAATTTGTGATCATCGGCCGCGATCTCGATGCCGATGGCCTGCGCGCGGGCTTCCACGCCTGCGTGGCCTGAACAGTCGATGGCACAGGCAGCTCCCCTGGTGCGTGAGCTGCTCTGCGGTGATCTGCAGCAGCCGATCACGGCCCTGGCCTGGTCAGCGGATGGTGAGTTCCTGGCGATCGCCAGCGCCGGTGGTGAACTGCTGCTGCTCGACTTCCGCGCCGGCTGCGAAGAGCTGCTGCGCGGCGACCACGACAACAGCCTCGATGTGATCGGATTCAGTGCCGACGGCCAGTTTCTGATGGCCGCTGGTCAGGGCGGTGAGGTGCTGCTGTGGGAACTGGGGGGCACGGGGGTGCGGCCGCTGGCCATGGATCCCATGCCCCTGGGCTGCGGATGGATCGATGCGGCGGCCTGGCAGCCAGGTGGCCAGCTCCTGTCGGTGGCGGCCGGGCGCGAGGTGAGGCTCTGGGATGGGGGCAGCCGCCAATGGCGTGAGCAACCGTTGACTATGCCTGGCACTATCCAAGCCCTGACCTGGAGCGCCGATGGGGTGCAGCTGGCGGCCAGTTGCCACGGCGAGCTTGTGCTGTGGCAGCCCTGCCTGGATACCCCACTGGATCCGCCGCTGCGCCATGCAATTGGGTCTGCCGGTCTGGCGCTGGCATTTTCACGGCTAGGGCATCATCTGGCTTGTGGCCTGCTGGATCGCTCCTTGCTGCTGTGGCCACAGGAGTGCCAAGGCCAGCCTTGGCAGTTCAGCGGCTTTCCCGCCAAGGTGCGCCAGCTGGCGTGGAGTGATCAGCCTGGGCGGTTGGCGCCGCTGCTGGCCAGCGCCTCGGCAGAGGCTGTGATCCTGTGGACGCAGGTGCAGCAGGGCTCTAAGGCCTGGCAACCAGAACCGTTGCTCTGGCATGAGAAGCGCGTCAATGCATTGGCCTTTGCGCCCGGGAGCACCTTGTTGGCCAGTGCCTCCAGCGATGCCACCGTGGCGCTCTGGGATGGGCGCGGTCGGCTGATGCAGCCGATCGAAGGGCAGGGAGCTGGGTTCAATTCACTGGCCTGGCGCCGGGACGGCCGGCACCTGGCGGCGGGTGATGCCCAGGGGCGCTGGTGGCTCTGGCCGGTGTCGGTGCCGGTGCGTGAGCGTCAGCGCAGTTCTGCCGGGAGCGGTTTTGGCTGATGGCAAGAGGCGGTACTGGGTCGTACCCCCGGGATGCAGCGGATGGCAGCGGCCCAGCCGGCGGAGGGCCAGCCAGCAGCCACACCAGGGTCCATGGCTCTGAATGGCTTCAATGGCGTATTGGGACCAGCTGGGGGTGAAGCGGCAGTTGGGCCCCGGCAGTGGGCTGATCAGGAT
Organism: Cyanobium sp. PLM2.Bin73; assembly: GCA_007694915.1. Classification (GTDB taxonomy): domain Bacteria; phylum Cyanobacteriota; class Cyanobacteriia; order PCC-6307; family Cyanobiaceae; genus NIES-981. The sequence goes on from REEV01000055.1 coordinate 22,477, forward strand.
CTGATAGCTGCGGATCAGGAGCAACAGGAAACGCGTCGAGACGACAACCATGGCGATCTCAAGGGTTCGCAGGGGTTGGAGAGGTGCTGCAACGGCTGGCCTTGCCATCGGCCACCGGCACCCCGGCCTCGATCAATTGTCGCCGCAATTGATCCGCCAGCTGGAACTCGCTGGCTTGGCGAGCCCGTTGGCGGCGCAGGTGCAACTCGGCGATCGTTTCCTTCGACAGCCTTACCTCCGATGGAGTTGCCTGCCGGTGTGCTTGATGCAGCGCGGCCAGCGCCTGGTGGGGCTCCTGCTGCAGCAAGCCGAGCAGCTGGCCTGAGGCCAGCAGGCTTGCACTGAGGGCCTCCAGCACGATCGAATCGGGGCCGCTCTCGTCAGCGCTGATGCGGTGTGTGTCGCCAGGATCAGCACTGGTGAGGGCCCGGTAAAAAGTCGTGAGCGTGCGCTTCGCCTGCTCGAGCCGCTCCTGATTCCAGTCCAGTGGTTGGCGGTAATGGCTCGCCAGCAGGGCCAGACGGATAGCTTCGCCGGGAGTCTGCTGGAGCAGATCCCTTACCAGCACGACGTTGCCGAGGGATTTCGACATCTTCTGTACCGCCACGGTGACGAAGCTGTTGTGCATCCAGGTGTGGCAGTAGGGCAAACCGGTGGCGGCACAGCCCTGGGCGATCTCATTCTCGTGATGGGGAAAGATCAGATCCTGGCCACCCCCATGGATGTCGATCGGGAAGCCCAGGTGCCGCCTGATCATGGCCGTGCATTCCACATGCCAACCAGGTCGGCCACGACCCCAAGGACTCTCCCAGCCCGGCAGCTCGGGGCTTGAAGGTTTCCAGAGCACGAAATCCATGGGATTGCGTTTGAACGGTGCCACTTCCACACGGGCGCCGGCGCGCATCGCCTCCGGCGAGCGGCCGGAGAGCAGGCCGTAGCTGGCGAAGCTGGTCACCTCGAAAAGGACGTGGCCAGCCGCCTCATAGGCATGGCCCCTTCGCAGAAGCTGGTTGATGAGATCCTGAATGTCCCCGATGTGCTCGGTAACGCGGGGCTCCCGATCCGGTGGCATCACCTGGAGGGAGCGCATATGAGCCTGATACGCGGCAATCGTGCGCTCAGTAATCGTGCGAATGGGCACCCCCGAAGAGGCAGCCGCCGCATTGATCTTGTCATCCACATCGGTGAAATTGCGCACATAGAGCACCTGCCGGAAGGCGTGGCGCAGCAAGCGCACCAACACATCAAATACAACGGCCGGCCTGGCATTGCCGATATGGGGCAAGTCATAGACGGTGGGGCCGCACACATAAAGCGTCACCCGGTCAGGCTGCTCCAGTCGCAGGGGAACGTGCGCCGGCTCAGGCTGTCGTGCAGTTGGATCGTGAGGGCAGTCATCAGTTTTTTCTTGTCTCCGGCAGCAAGGAGGAGTGATGGTGTGAAATTTTCCACTCACCATCCTCCAACACATAGATGAAGCTGTAGCGGGCCTGGGCACTGCTGCCATTGGCAAAACGAAAGGTGTAGAGCCCCGCGTCCTGAAGCATGTTGCAGCCAATCAGGATTTCCCGCTGGCTGATTTCACCATGGGGCTGCTTTTCAAGAAAGTGGCTGAAGTAATCGACGATAGTGTCGTGGTCGGTTCGGGGCTCATTCGAGAGCGTGGGAAGTAACACGGCATCGCGGCTGTAGAGGCGAGCTACTCGCTCCGGATCCTGGCTCTGCAACGCCTTGTTCCAGCGCTCAAACAAGGACTGAACATCGCTCTGGCTGATCAGGGCGCAGCCGCTCGGCCCGTCGCCCGCCAGCGATGGCTGGCGGGATTCGAGCAATTCAATCTCCAGCCAGATCAGCCCGTTGCGGGGAAGGAAGGGATGGCCCACCAGGAAGGGCGGTCGCTCGCGAGGCCCCACGCGCCAGCGTCTCAGCGTGCCCGGCTTCATGGAGGCCAGCTCCGCTTCCAGCCAGGGCGAAAGGACGCCCTGGCCCAGGGCCAGAGAGAGGAGTTGACGTTCTGTGCGGCGTCTACCGCTGAGATCTGTGGCATGGAGCGCCACGGTCAGGACTGGCGCAGACCCTGCAGGGGCGATGGGGTCCTGCCCCTGCCTTGAGGGAGTTGTGCGCTGCATCGCCGGATGGACCAGAGTCTGTGCCGTACTCTATGAGAATGATTCTCGTTCGCCAATGTGGAGCCCATGTCGCGGCCCTCGGCGCAAAGGCTGGGCCATCTGCTGATGGCCTCTGACCCGTGGGACTTTTCTGAGCAGGACCCCTCGGAGCAGAAGCCTTCAGCCCAGGAGCAGGCCCGCTTCGAGCAGATGCACGATGGATTGCTACGCCGCCAGGGCAGCCTGAGGGGTCAGCAAGAGCAGCTCTGGGCCTGCATCCAGGCGATGCAGAGCCTAACGGCGTCCGTTGTTCAGCAGTTGACCAGCGATCCACCCTCTCTGGAGCGGCGGATCATCGGACGGCGGCAGGTTCTCAGCGATCTGAGGGCTGTGCAGGCCCGGTTGCTATCGGTGGAAGTTCTGCTGGAGCGCACCGGTGAGGTGGAGTGGCCGCAGCTGGTCGAGCGCTTGGCCCAGGAGCTCGTCGGCGAGATGGCGCCGGATCCGCAGTGCGAGCAGCGGATGCGGCTCAATCAGCTGCTGGAGCGCAGCAGCAGCCGTGATGATTGAGCTCTCACGGCCGGCACTACCGACGGACCAGGGGCCGGTGACACAACAACTGCGCGGCAGGGTTCAGGGCTTTGTCACGGGGTTGGCCTGGGCTCCCCATGCTCCCCAATTGGCTATCGCCAGCGCTGCTGGGGATTTCAGCCTTGTTGATTTCGCCGCCGGCGTGGACTGGCCCCTGCAGGAAGCCAACGACTCCGGCAGTCAGGGCTTCGACGCCTTGGGATTCTCCAGCTGTGGCCGCTGGCTGGCCGCGGGCGGCGAGGGTGGTGCGCTTTCGCTTTGGCGCCTGGACGGTGACGCGCCGGTGCTTCTGTTCGTACCGGCAATCGGGGGCTGGATTGATAAGTTGGCCTGGCAACCGGATGGCCCCCTGTTGGCCGTGGCACGGGGTGCCGAGATCTGGATCTGGCACGGCGAGGACCAGGTCTGGTTGCCGCCGCTGTGCAGCCCAGGCGCTGCGGTGATGGCCCTCAGCTGGAGCCCAGCGGGCGATCAACTGGCGGCGGGCACAGGGCAGGGTGTGTGGATCTGGAGCTTGCCGCTGGGCTCACCGCAAGCCGCAGGGCCCCTGCAGCTGGAGACGGGTTCGGCCGTGCTGCAGCTGGTGTGGGGGGTGGATCCCCCTTGGCTGGTGGCTGGTTTGATGGATCGGCGCTTGGTGCTGTGGCGGGATCTGCAGCAACCCATGCTTGGCGTCGGTGACTTGCCCGGCAAGATCCACGCCCTCGCGTTGTCGCGTTTACCCAATGGCCAGCAGGCCTTGCTGGTGGCAGCCGCGGAGGCCGCAGTGGTGTGGTCGGGGCAGGGGGATGACCCTGAGGCCTGGAACGCCGTGCTGCTGCCCTTTCATCTGGATCGGATCTCAGCGCTGGCCTGTGGCCCTGCCCAGGCCCCGATCGTCACAGCCTCGCGTGATGGCACCGCGGCCCTGTCGAGCGAAACAGGATCCCTGCTGCAGGTGCTCGAGCTCGATGGCCAGGCGCTCAGCAGCGTGGCCTGGCGATCCGACCGCAAGGCCCTGGCGGCTGGCGGTGAGGAGGGTGGCTGGGTGATGTGGCCCCTCGATCCGGACGAGGGGACTAGGCCATGAGCGCAATACCCCCGAAGGCTGGCGTTATGCGAACCCCCGGCCCCTTGATCCAGGCTGCTGGTCCAATGTCCTGAACTCAATCCTGTCGCTGCCTGGGTCGTAGAGGGTGTAGTGGAGGCCTGAGCCAATGCCGATCACTTTGCGCTGGGGTACCACCTGCTGAAGCTGCCGTTCACCTTCCAGATCGCGCACGTGGGAATCGATGCCCCCACCCGTGAGATCCACACTGAACTGCTCGCCGCTGCGCGCCGTGAACAGGCGGTTCACATCCATGCGTGTGAGGCGATCCAACAGCAACAGTGGGGAACTGCCGGTGTTGAGGCTGTCGCCCACGTCGGCTGAGCTGCCGTGCAGCAGGGCGCAGTCGAGCTCAATGAAGCCGAACTGCAGCGCTGCCAGCCACTGCAGATGCCCGGGATCAACCGCTTGCAGAAGGGCATCAACCGCCGCCTCACCCTGGCTGAGCCTCAGGGCATCAGCTCGGCGGTCGCCGCGGAATGCCCTTTCGGCGAGAAGCTGATCTTCCCACCATCCATAGATGCACTGGGGTTGCAGCTCTCCTCGGCGTGGACTCTGCAGCCGATCCAGTAAGGCATTGGCATCCCGGTCAGGACCGATCAGATTCCCCAGCACAAACAGGGTGTCTACACGGCCCACCTGCCGCAGGTCGCGTTGGATCGCCTCATAGACCTCCAGCTCGCCCTGCAGCCCACTCACCAGTGCCCAGCGTGCCATCAGCGCTCACACACGTGGCTGGCGTCATCGGCCCGCTCGGCATACTCAAAACCTTGGCTGAGTCGCCAGGCGAACACCGGCGGCAGGCCAGCTTCAACGATGGCCTGGCAGGTGCGTTCCAGGTCATACGGCACCTCGCGGATCTCGACGCTGCCCGTTTCCTCATCGTGAATCACGTAGGTGGCGTTGGTGTTGCCGTGGCGCGGTTCACCCACCGAGCCGGCGTTGATGATGCGGCGCACGGGCAGGGGCATCTGCCGCTCTGCTGGTGACGTGTGATCTGTGGAGCTCTGGATGCGCACGCGGATGGATCCATCCCGCAGATCACGCACGTAGGGGCGGTGGGTGTGGCCGCAGAACAGGGTGTCGGCACCTGCTGTCTCTACCCGTTCCAGCGCGGCAAAGGCATCCATGTCGGGTAGCAGGTATTCGTGCTGGCTGTTGGGACTGCCATGGACGAACAGCAGCCGGTCCCGCCGAAGAGTCATGGGCAAGCTGGCCAGAAAGACCTTGTTGGCCTCACTCAGCTGGTCGGCGGTCCACTGGTGAGCCAGATGCCCCCGCCTCTCCGCCAGCTGGGAGGGGTAGCTGCACTCACAGGAGTTGAGCCCCTCGATGATGTCCTCATCCCAGCAGCCCTGGCAGCTGGGGATGGCGCGCTCACGCACCAGCTCCACCACCTCATTGGGCTGAGGCCCGTAGCCCACCAGATCACCCAGGCAGGTGATGGTGGTGATGCCGAGCTGGTCGATGTCCGCCAGCACCGCTTCCAGAGCGGCGAGGTTGGCGTGCAGGCAAGACATCACGGCGTGGGTCATGGAGTGGTGGCGCTGGGGTGGGTGCGTCGGCGGGGCGGTGGGGATCAGCTGGCCGCACTCGGCTGGGGAACCGGGAGCCGCAGGGCCGCCTGCTGCAGCTCCAGGGCGGCATCGCTGAGCAGGCAGTCGGACAGCGTGGTCTCGATCCCCCCTGAAGCGAGGGCCTTGCCCTGAACCACCAGCCGTGAGAGGCGCGCTGGCCGCCCCTGTGGAGGGGCCACCGCAGTCAGCGGCTCAAACTGGGAGCCGCTCTGGCTCACCATCCAGTTGAAGAAGAAGCCACGGCCATCGGGCAGGTTGAACAGGGCCTTGGCCCGATAGACATCGCCGTAGGCACCGTTCACCAGCTCAAACCAGAAACTGCTCAGGCTGGCTGGATCCCACACAGTCCCGCTGAGGTTGTGCCACCACGACTCCAGCCGGCGGAAATCGAGGGTGTCCTGGGCGGGTAGCTCCCGGTCCCGGCCGAAGTGCAGGTGAGCGTCGGGCACGAGGTGGTGGGCGTCCAGCGCGGGAATGAGTCGGCGGTCGATGCCATCCGGCCCGGAGGCGGAGGGCGGCTGGAACTGCGGCACCTCGATCAGGGCTAGCAGGTTGTCGGGACGGGGCGCCAGGGCATGGTCCGGGTTGGCCAGATCGAGCAGGTTATCCACCCGGTCCTGCAGCACAGCGGCATCGATGCCGCCGTCGCGGGCCTGCTGCTGGCCCTCGTCACCGAAGCCGCCGAGGCGCAGGTAGGCCCTCGGCCCGCGGTGGGCCTGGAGCCGCTGGCAGATCCAGGTGGTTTTTCCGCACCCGGGGGGGCCGGAGATCAGCAAGGTGTGGCCCATGACGACTCCCTAAAGCGCTCAAGCCCGGCGTCCAGCGCAGCCCCGGCGTCGGGCTGAGCCGGTCAGGGCCTGAGAACGGTTCTCATTATGAATGATGGGCTGCTGCCCCGCCGCCGCGCTGGCCTTGGTTGCCCTGGGGAGCGGGGCCGCGCGCCTAAGGTGCGCTGAGAATCGTTCTCATGGGCTCTGGATGGCAGATGGCGGGGCGGCCCATGGCTGAGCTGGTGCTGCAGGTGAGCGGACTGCGGGTGCTGCGCGACGGTGTGCCCGTGGTGGATGACGTGAGCTTTGCCTTGCCCGCCGAGAGCGACACGGCCCTGGTGGGCCCCAATGGCGCCGGCAAGAGCACCCTGGTGGCGGCCGTGCTGGGGTTGCTGCCCCGCCAGGCCGGCGAGGTGCGGCTGCTGGGCCAGCCCCTCAGCCCCCAGGGCCGCTGGCCCCGGTCCGTGCGCGCTCAGGTGGCCTACCTCCCCCAGAGCCTGGCGGTGGAGGGCCGGTTCCCCCTCACGGTGCGGGATTTTGTGGGTTTCGGCTTTGATCCGCCCGGCCCGCGCTGGCCCTGGCGGGGTGCGGAGCGGCGCCGCCAGGCGATCGAGCGGGCCCTGGAGCGCACCCAGTGCCGTGCCCTGGGCAGGCGCTTGATCAGCGAGCTCTCCGGCGGCCAGTGGAAGCGGGTGCAGCTCGCCTTCTGCGTGGTGCGGCCCCGCCGGCTGCTGGTGCTCGATGAGGCCCAGGCGGGCCTGGATGCCCCCTCCAGTGAGCGCTTTCAACAGCTGCTGCTGGATCTGCGACGCCAGGAGGGCTGGACCGTGCTGCAGGTGTCCCACGATCTGGAGATGGTGCGCCGCAGCTGCGACCAGGTGCTGTGCCTCAACCGCCAGCTGCGCTGCAGCGGCAGCCCCGACCATGCCCTCAGTCCGCAGCGGCTGGCGGAGCTCTACGGCCCCGGCTATGTGCCCTACCAGCACCACCACGCGCCCCTGTCCTGATGGCCGCTGTTGAGGCTCTGCCGGCGCTTCTGGCGCTGCCGTTCATGCAGCGGGCCCTGCTGGGCGGGCTGCTCACCGGAGCCCTGGGCGGGCTGCTGGGCAGCGTGGCCGTGCTGCGTCAGCTCTCCTTCTTCAGCGACGCCCTCGGCCATTCGGCCCTGCTCGGCATCAGCCTGGGGATCCTGCTGGGGGTCAATCCCACCCTGGTGCTGGTGCCCTTTGCCGTGCTGTTCGCCCTGCTGGTGAACCAGCTGGTGCAGCGCAGCCGCCTGCCCACCGATGCCCTGCTGAACATCGTGTATTCCACCTCCCTGGCCTTCGCCGTGGTGGCCCTGAGCCTGGTGGACACCTACCGCGGCAACATCCAGCAGCTGCTCTTCGGTGACATCCTCGGCATCAGCTGGCCGGATCTCTGGGTGATCGCCGGCCTGGCCGTGCTGGCCCTGGGCTACCTGATCGTGAGCCTCAGGGCCCAGGTGCTGCTCATCCTCAACGACGACCTGGCCGGGGCCTTTGGCGTTCGCATCAGCGCCCACCGGCTGGCCTTCATCGTGCTGCTGGCCGTGGTGGTGGCGGTGTCGATCAAGGCCGTGGGGGTGCTGCTGATCAGCGCCTTCGTGGTGATCCCCGCCTGTGCGGCGCGGCTGGTGAGCCGCCGCTTCTCCACCTACGTGCTCACGTCGGTGCTGCTGGGGGGCAGTTGCGCCGTGCTGGGCCTGCTCGGCTCCGGGCTCACCAACCTGCCCTCTGGCCCCTGTGTGGTGATCGTGCAGTTCGCCGGGTTCCTGCTGGCCCTGCTCTGGAGCCGGCTCGTGGTGCCCGCCTGATTCAGTCGCCGGATTTCAGTCGCCGGCCTCGATCGTCATCCACAGGGTGTGGTGGGCATCCACCACCTCCAGGGCCTCGAGATGCTCGGCCGTGAGGGCGCGGGCATCGTCCAGCCGCCACTGCAGGCTGAGCTTTGACAGCCGCTGCATGCACCAGTCGCGCACCTGGGTGAGCTGCAGGGTGCGATTGAGGTCGGTGGATTCCATCGGCCCGTGGGCGGCGGGGTGTTTCACTGTGCTGGAGGGCCAGCGTTGCAGCTGATCCGATTGCACAAGGGCGTGTGTCATTTGTTGCGACGCAGGGTGGCTGGTGCCTTTGATCAGACCCTGTTCACAACGTCTTTCTGACCTGGCATCAGTACGATCCGTTGGAAGAGATCATGGAATAACAAAGATCATGGAATAAACCGCCCTTGCAGCTGGGTTTAGGGCTGAACTTCAACTTCTGAACTTAACCGGCCGAGCTTCAGCCACCGCCTGTTACAAGGCTTCATCGCGCGCCCATCGCGTGCGTACCGTTTCTTCAGCCGTAATGCGCATCCCGATGCAGGACCTCACCCAGGCCATCAACAACCATCTCGCCTCCGAATTCCAGGCCAGCCACACCTATCTGGCCATGTCGATCTGGCTGCGGGAGAAGGATCTGGCCGGCTTCTCCCAGTACATGCTCGAGAAGAGCAATGAGGAGCGGGGCCATGCCGCCCGCATGATCTCCTATCTGGTGGACTGTGATGAGCCGGTGGAGCTGCCCACCATCGAGGCTCCCGAGCGCAGCTGGCCGTCGGTGCAACAGCTGTTCGATCGGGTGTTCGAGATGGAGAAGCAGGTCACCGCCTCGATCAACCGCCTCTACTCCCTGGCCGAGCAGGCGGGGGAGCGCAGCGCCTCGGCGATGCTCGATTGGTTTGTGAACGAGCAGATCCAGGAGGAGGCCGAGGCCCGCTTCGTGCTCAAGCGCCTGCGCCTGGCCGGCGACAACAGTGCCGCCCTGCTGCTGCTGGATCAGCAGTTTCTCGAGGGCAACGCCCTGGCCCACGTGAAGACGGGCATCAGTGGGGGCGGCCAGTGACGATGCCATGACCCAGGCTCCAGCCCTCACGGTGGCCCTGGTGGGCATGCCCAACACCGGCAAGTCCACCCTCTACAACCGCCTCACGGGCGGCAACGCGGTGATCGCCAACTGGCCCGGGCTCACCGTGGAGCTGCTGTGTGGGCCGATGCCGGCGGATCGGCGGGGGCGGGGCTACACCCTGGTGGATCTGCCGGGCATCCACGATCTCACGGGCAGCAGTGAAGATGAAGCGGTGGTGCAGCGCTTCCTGCGCCACACGCCTCCGGCGCTGGTGGTGGTGGTGGTGAACGCCAGCCAGATCGCCCATCAGCTGCGCTTTGTGCTGCAGATGGGCCAGCAGGGCATTCCCCTGGTGGTGGCCCTGAACATGAGCGACGAGTCGCGCCAGCTGGGCATCGCCATCGACCACCAGCGGCTCAGCGCTGAGCTGGGTCTACCGGTGCTGCCAATCAGCGCCAAGCGCAACCAGGGCATTCACGAGCTGATCGACGCCCTGCACCAGCTCGGCGAGCGGCTCCCAGCGGCAGGTGAGCAACCCGAGCCTGCCAACGGATCCCTGCGAGCTGCGCAGGATCTCGATGCCCGGGGGGACGCCCTGGCCGCCGCTGCCGTCACCCTGCCGGAACGGCTGATCAACCGCGGCACCCGCCGGGCCGATCGCCTGCTGATGCATCCCGTGGTGGGGCTGGTGGTCTTCCTGGTGATCGTGCTGGCGATGTTCCAGCTGCTCTACGCCGTGGGCACGCCGCTGCAGGACCTGCTCGGCCAACTGATCGACTGGACCCAGATCGCCGTGCTGGAGCCGCTGCTGCAGGCCGCCGGCGCTCCGGAATTCCTGCGCGGCTTTCTGGTGGATGGGGTGTGGCTGGGCGTGGGCACGGTGGCCACGTTCCTGCCGATCATCTTTCTCTTCTACGTGATCATGGCGGTGGTGGAGGATTCGGGTTATCTGCCCCGCGCCGCCTTCCTGATGGATGGCTTCATGCGCTGGCTGGGGCTCGATGGCCGGGCCTTCGTGCTGCAGGTGATGGGCTTCGGCTGCAACGTGCCCTCGATCCTGGGCACCCGGGTGATCCGGGATCGCGGCATGCGCCTGCTGGCCATGCTCTGCATTCCCTTCTCGCTCTGCCAGGCCCGGCTCACGGTGTTCCTCTTCATGGCGGCGGTGTTCTTCCCGCGGCCCTGGTGGGCACCCGGACTGGTGGTGTTCAGCTTCTACGTGCTCAGTTTCCTGGCGGCGGTGATCACCGGCCTGGTGTTTCAGCGCGCCTTCCCCAGTCGCGAGGCCTTGATCCTCGAACTGCCGCCCTACCGTTCCCCGAGCGTGGCCACGATCCTGCGGCGCGGCTGGACCGCGATGCTCAATTTCCTGGTGACCACGCGGGTGTTCATCGTGGTGGGGGCCGCGGCCATCTGGCTGCTCACCCACCTGCCGCCGGGGGCCGCGCAGGGGTCGGGCGCCACCATCGCCGATGGCATCGGGGCTTTCTTCCAGCCCGTGCTGGCACCGATCGGCATGAATCCATCGCTCACCGTGTCGCTGTTCTTCGGCTTGATCGCCAAGGAGATCCTGCTGGGAGCGATGGCGGTGATCTATGCCACCAGCCAAACCGATCTGGGCGGCGTGATCAGCCAGACGATCACGCCCCTGCAGGCCCTCAGCTTCATGACCTTCGTGCTGCTCTACACCCCTTGCCTGGGCACGGTGGCGGCGCAACTGCAGGAATCGAAGAGCCGCCGGTTCACCCTGTTGTCGCTGGGATGGTCGTTGGCTTTGGCCTGGATCCTGGCACTTGGGGTGTATCAGGTGGGCGTCAGCCTGACACCAGGCTGACGCCCATCTCGTCGGCTTGATCGTGGCGGATCATGAATTCCATGATGCCGCAGGCTACATGCAGAATCCCTCCAGGTTTGCCGCGACGGAGCACTTCAACCCTGACACCGGGCTTGATGCCGATCGCCATCAGGCGCATCTGCAGATTGTGCTCTGAAGGTAGGGATTCAATCCGGAGAGCACAACCTTCGGGGGCGACACTCAGGGGCATGGCTTGCGCTGATGCTGACCTTCAGCCTAAGCCCATCCCCTGGGAAGGACCGCCTTCAGCCCAGCTTGGTGGTCTCGTGCTTGCCGTCGCTGAGTTCGCCATCGATGATCAGCAGGGCGGCGGGCTGGTTCTGGGCGAAGCGCACTCGGCCCAGCAGGTGGGCGAAGGTGTTCTCGGAGGCCACCTGGCTGTCCACCAGCGGATCGAGGAACACGGTGGTGCGGGTGTCACCCGCACGCTCGGCCATCGCGTACATCTGCTGGAGGGAGGCAGTGACGTCGGCCTCCATGGCAAACGAGGCCGCCATGATCTCCTCCACCGAGGCCCAGCTCTGGCGCGGGGCGGGGATGTCCTGCAACTCCACGCTCTGGCCGCGGGCGATCAGGTAGTCGGCCACGGTGCCGGCATGCTCCTGTTCGTCCTGGGCCTCCTGCTTGAAGAAATGGCCGAAGCCCCGCAGTTCCCGCTCGGCAAACCAGATGGCCATGGCGAAGTAGGCGGCGCTCGCCTGACGCTCCATGGTGAGGTGCTGCTGGAGGGCCGCCAGCAGTTCGGCATCCATCGGCTGGGCCACGGCCCGGCCGGCGGGGCCGGTGTTGATCGTGATCGGAGCAGTGGATTGGGTGGCGTCGGTGGACAGCATCGGATCAGTGCTCGGAACGGTTCTCATGTGACAAATGTTACAGGCGATTGTGATGGTTGGTGGGTTGTGGGCGTGTGCGATTTCGACCACCCCTGGCAGCGCCTGATTGCGAATGACTCGCAGTTGCGCTGAGCGTTTGGCGCTGAGCTCGCTACAGCGCTGCCGGGGCTGACTGCAAGGGAAATTCGTTAGTGATCGATCAGCCGTTGGTCAGCGCCGAACCACTTCGGCAGGGCCTCGAAGCAGGCGGCGTTTTTCTCGTTTTCCCGGGCCTCGGTTTTCCAGCAGCAGCTGCGGCCGCCGTCGCGCTCCAGCAGCAGCTCGTTGGCCCAGTGCCACACCAGTTCGGCGCTGGCCTCCATGCCCACATTGGCCATCACGCGCAGATCCAGGGCGCCCTGCTCGTGGAGCTGCCGCCAGCTGGCCAGCAGGGGGTCGTCGGCACTGGCCAGAAAGGTGTGATCGAACTGCTCCGCCAGCCGCCGCTCGAGGCTCTTGAGCCCGGAGAAATCCACCACGAAGCCGTTGTCATCGAGGTGGACCGCCCGGAACCAGAAGCGGAAGCTGCGGCTGTAGCCGTGCACGAAGCGGCAGTGGCCCTGGTGGCGCCACTGGCGATGGCTGCAGGGATAGCCGCTGAAGGTTTTGCTGCAGGTGTGCACCGGGGACGGCATGGGGGAAGATCGGAGCAGCGGCAGCGCCAGGGCCTTGCAGGCATCATTTCAGCCCTCCGATCCGGGACCTGCGGATGGGGCCTTCCCGGATCCGGGCTTCATCGAGGCCCTGCGCTTCAACGCGGCCGGCCTGATTCCGGCCGTGGCCCAGGACTGGCTGGATGGCGCCGTGCTGATGGTGGCCTGGATGAACCGGGAGGCGATCGAGCACACCTGCGCCAGCGGTGAGGTGCACTACTGGAGCCGCTCCCGCCAGGAGCTCTGGCACAAGGGGGCCACCAGCGGTCATTTTCAGCTGCTGCGGGGCCTGCGCTACGACTGCGACGCCGACGTGCTGCTGCTCACGGTGGAACAGCGCGGCGAGGTGGCCTGCCACACCGGCGCCCGCAGCTGCTTCTACGAGCAGGGCCCCACGCCGACTGCGGGAGGCGCTGGCGCCGCGCCCCCACCGGCCGACGCCTGCACCGAGCTGATGCGGGTGATCGAGGGCCGCCGCGACCGCCCGGAGCCCGGCAGTTACACCAACCACCTGCTGGAGGGCGGCGACAACCGCATCCTCAAGAAGATCGGCGAGGAGAGTGCCGAATTCGTGATGGCCTGCAAGGACGGAGAGGCCACCGCCATCGCCGGCGAGGCCGCCGATCTGGTCTTTCACCTGCAGGTGGCCCTGGCCCACCACGGCGTCAGCTGGCGGGAGGTGCAACAGGTGCTGGCCCGGCGCCGGGGGGCACCGCGGCGGGGCTGACGCCAGGCTTGAGAGCGGGGATCCCGGCCTCCTAGCCTGCGCTGATGCTGACAACGGTTCCCACCCCCGCCGGCGTGCCCGTCCCCCTGACCGAGACCGGCTCGGATCCCTGGCCGCAGACCGTGCTCGAAGTGGACGGCCTGACCGTGGGCTGGGGCGCCACCGCCGTGGAACGGCCGGCCGTGGAGAACGTGAGTTTCCGCCTGGCCGCCGAAACCGACACCGCCCTGGTGGGCCCCAACGGCGCCGGCAAGAGCACCCTGGTGCAGGCGGTGCTGGGCATCCTGCCCCGTCAGGCCGGCACGGTGCGGGTGCTGGGGGCGCCGCTTTCCCCCAGCGGCCGGCTGCCGGCGGCCGTGCGCGCCCAGGTGGCCTACCTGCCCCAGCAGCTGACCGTGGACGGGCGCTTTCCGCTCACGGTGGCGGAGGCGGTGGGTCTGGGCTGGGAGCCCAGTGGCCTGCGCTTGCCCTGGGCCGGGCGCCGGGGCCGCGGCGCCGCGGTGCGGGTGGCCCTGGAGCGCACCGGCTGCGCCGACCTGGCCGATCGTCTGATCAGCGAGCTCTCCACCGGCCAGTGGAAGCGGGTGCTGCTGGCTTTCTGCCTGGTGCGTCCACGGCAACTGCTGGTGCTCGATGAGGCCCAGGCGGGCCTCGATCCCCAGGCCGCCGACCAGTTCCTGCGTCTGCTGTTCGACCTGCGCCGCAGCGAGGGCTGGGCCGTGCTGCAGATCTCCCACGACCTGGAGATGGTGCGGCGCACCTGCGACCGCGTGCTCTGCCTGAATCGCAGCCTGCGCTGCCAGGGCAGTCCGGAGATCGCCCTCAGCCCCGCCCAGCTGGAGCGCCTCTACGGCCGCGGCTACGTGCCTTACCACCACCACCACAGCCGCCCGTGAGCCTGCCCGCGGCGGAGTGGCTGGAGCTGCTGCGCTTTCCGTTCATGCAGCGGGCCCTGCTGGCGGGCCTGCTGAGCGGTTCGCTGGGGGGCCTGCTGGGCAGTGTGGCGGTGCTGCGCCAGCTCTCGTTCTTCAGCGATGCCCTCGGCCACTCCGCTCTGCTGGGCATCAGCCTCGGGGTGCTGCTGGGGGTGGAGCCCACGCTGGTGCTGATTCCCTTCGCCGCCCTGTTCGCCCTGGTGGTGGCCCAGCTGGTGGAGCGCAGCCGGCTGCCCAGCGATGCCCTGCTCAACATCGTCTATTCCTCGTCGCTGGCGATCGCCGTGGTGGTGCTGCGGCTGCTCTCGGCCCGGGCCGGCAGCCTCGAGCAACTGCTGTTCGGCGACATCCTGGCGGTGTCCTGGGGGGATCTGGCCCAGCAGGCCCTGCTGCTGGCGGCGGTGCTGCTCTACCTGCTGCTCACCCGCCGCGCCCAGATTCTGGTGAGCCTCGATCAGGGCCTGGCGGTGAGCCAGGGCGTGGCGGTGGGGCGCCAGCGGCTGCTGTTCGTGGTGGTGCTGGCGGTGGTGGTGGCCCTCTCGATCAAGGCCGTGGGGGTGCTTCTGATCAGCGCCTTTGTGGTGATTCCCGCCTGCTCCGCCCGCCTGATCAGCTCCAGCTTCGGGGTCTACGTGCCCCTGGCCAGCGCCATCGGCGCCGGCTGCGGGGTAACCGGCCTGCTGGCCTCCGCTGCCTTCAACCTCCCGTCCGGCCCCTGTGTGGTGATCGTGCAGCTGGTCAGTTTTCTGCTGGCGCTGCTGATTCGATCCCGGCGGCTGCAGCCGGGCTGAGCAGCAGAGCGGGCTGCGCCTGCAGCCACTGCAGCGTGGCGCGATCGCGCGGGCTCAGGTGCCGCACCGGGGTGGCGCCCGGCACGGCGGCCATGGCGTCGGCGGGGTCGTCGCTGTGGCCCCAGAGCCCGAAGGCATGGCCCAGTTCATGCAGGGCCGTGGCCTCCATGGCCTCGGGCCGCTGCCCGGGGCTGATGCTCACGCTCACGTGCGGCTCCAGCGCCAGCTCGCCCCGCCGCTGCACCACCAGCAGGGCCAGCTCCGCCCGGCCATGGCTGGCCCGGCCGCCCCGCAGCGGTGGCCGGCGCCGCCACACCAGCACCTGGGCCCGTTCGGGATCGCTCACCACGGTGAGCGGCAGCAGCTCCTGCCAGCTGGCCACCGCGGCGGCCACCGCCGCGGCCCAGGCCTGGTCCCAGCGGGCGGCCGGACCGTCGCTCGCCCCCGGCTCGATCCACAGGCACCAGTGGTCGCGGCGGGGCCAGCCGTAGGGGGTGGGCCGCAGGCGGTGGCGGTAGTCGAAGCCCGCCGGATCGGGGGCGGGGGCTTGGGCTGCGGAGCCGGTGCCGGTGCCGGCGCCGGTTCCGGCCTGGTGGTCGTCGCTGGGAGGCGTCAGCGGCCGGCGGCGCTCCGCCAGCGGGCAGGCCTGATCGGCGGCCCGGGCCACGGGGCCTCCGATCCTGGGAAGCAGCCCCGAGAGGCTGAGAGCGGCGGCGACGAGCGCTGCAGCCTGACCCGCTGCAAACCGAGCCGCTGCCGCTCGACCCGCTGCCCGCCGCCGGTTCAGCCCCGCCGGCATCAGGCCGCCAGGGTGCCGGGCAGGCCCACCCCGCGGGCCATCAGGGTGGCCAGCAGGGGGATGAGGGCAAAGCCCGCCAGCTCGATGTTCAGCACCCAGGCCAGCCGCCCCGCCAGGGCCTCGCTCACCTGGGGCAGCTCCCCCTTGCGCAGCGGAATCGCCCAGAGGATGTAGGTGATGGTGGGGTAGAGGGAGAGCCCGCCCACCGCCAGGTACACCCCCACCTTCCACCAGAACAGAGGGTTTTCGGTGTAGAAGGCGCTGCCCTGGCCGAAGTAGAGCACCCGCAGGATGCCGCTGCCCAGCAGCGCCAGGGCCGCCAGGCCGTACACCACGTCCGTGATCACCATCAAGGTGGCGTCGGCCTTGTTGGGGTTGGGCTGGATCAGGCGGCGCTCCAGCACCAGCGCCCCGAAGCAGACCATGAAGCTGAGGTAGTGCACGTAGGCCACCCCGGCGCGGCTCAGCAGATCGGGCGGAATGGCCGCAAACCCGGTCATGGGGCGTCAGCAACGGGCGCAACCGTAGCGGCAGCAGCGGCTGGGGCGAGAGCAGGGCGACCACCCCGGGCCGATGTTGATCTCAGCACAACGGTTCATCACCTGTAATCACAAAACCTTTCCGCAGATGTTGTCACTTTCGATTGTGTGTCCGAACTCGGAAGTTTTTCCAAGGGTTTCTGCCCAGGGGCCAACTGTCCCTACGTTCAATCCAGTGCAGAGAGCAATCCATGGCCAGCGCGTTGAGCAGCTATCTCGGTGAGATCGGTCGCCATCAGTTGCTCACCCCCGAGCAGGAGCTCACCCTCGGCCGCAAGGTGCAGGCCATGGCGAGCCTGCAGGAGCGCTGCCGGGCGGCCGGCGGCGAAGGGCCCGCCTGCGACTTCAGCGATGTGGAACGCCGCACCCTGCGCCAGGGGGAGCGGGCCAAGAACCAGATGATCACCGCCAACCTGCGGCTGGTGGTGAACCTGGCCAAGCGCTACCAGAACAAAGGTCTCGATCTGCTCGATCTGATCCAGGAAGGCACCCTGGGTCTCACCCGGGCGGTGGAGAAGTACGACCCCACCCGCGGCCACCGCTTCAGCACCTACGCCTACTGGTGGATCCGCCAGGGCCTCAACCGCGCCCTCTCCACCCAGAGCCGCACGATCCGCATCCCGGTGAATGTGAACGAGAAGCTCACGCGCCTGCGGGCGGCGAAGGCGCGGCACCTGCAGGCCCACGGGGTGTCGGCTTCCCCCACCCAGCTGGCCCGCGCCCTCGATCTGCCCATGGCCGATGTGGAGGATCTGCTGGCCTGCGAACTGCGCAGCATCACCGTGAGCCTTCAGGGGGCGGTGAAGTCGAAGGCGGACCCCTCCGAGCTGGTGGATGTGCTGCCCAGCCCCGAGCCGGCACCGATGGAGCGTGCCGAGCTGGCGGAGCGCAGCGCTGCTGCCTGGACTCTGCTGGATCGGGCCAGCCTCACCCCCAAGGAGCGCACGGTGGTGATGCTGCGCTTCGGGCTCGACGGCAGCCACGAGTGGCGCACCCTGGCGGAGGTGGCCCGGCAGCTCGGCTGCAGCCGCGAATACTGTCGCCAGGTGGTGCAGCGGGCGTTGCGCAAGTTGCGGAAAACCGGAATCGACAGCGGCCTGGTGGAGGTGTGAGGGGTTGAGAATGGCTGCGTTGGCTGCCTGAAAGGCCGTGACCCAGAGTGTGAACGCCGATCCCGGTAATTCCGATTCCGTGGATGCCGAGGTGCTGGAGAGCAGCGTTGTAGATGAGGCCCTGCTGCTGCGGCTGCTGCGTCGAGCCGGGCGACTGGTGGCGCGCCCGGCCCTGGAATGCCTGGAGATGCTGCTCGATGCCGACACCCCCACCCCCGTGAAGATGACGGTGTTGGCCGCCCTCACCTATCTGGTGTTGCCGATTGATCTGATCCCCGACTTCATCCCAGTTCTCGGCTTCAAGGACGATCTGGTGGCCCTCACCGCCCTTCTGGGCATCTGTGGCCGCCATCGCACCGAGGCGATCCGCGCCCGCGCCCAGCGCCGGCTCGACCGCTGGTTTCCCCTCGGCCGCTGAGGGCCATGGCGAGCCTCACCACTGAGCAGCTGGACGACCTTCAGGCCTTCCTGAAGGACTGGCTGCGCCATGCCGGCCGCACCCAGTCGGATCTGCGCCGGGCCCTGAAGGCCGGCTCGATCCGGATGCCGGTTTTGCTGGAGGTGCTGCAGGCCACCTACGGCCAGCGCGGCCTCGCCGGGGTCGCCGACCAGCTGTGCGCGATCGAAGATCGCTGGCGGCAGGACGATGCCGATGGGCCCGCCGGCACCCCGCAGCGCCCCGTTGCCCACGAGGATTCTCTCGGCCAGCTCGATCTGCTGCTGCAGGAGATCCGCGGCGACGCCGAGCTGCCCCAGGCCTGACCCGATCAGACGCCCATGCTCTCGCTGCTGACCCGCAAGAAGCGCTTCGGGGATCCCTGGATCGGCCATCCGCGGCTGAATCAGGGCTTGGCCCTGCACCGCCGGCGGATGCAGCTGGCCGAGGGGCTCTGCCGCTGGCGCCGCTGGCTGGTGGCGCCGCAGGGGGTGGCCCCAGGGGCATTGCCGCTGCCCGCCGCCGCCCTGGCGGCCCTGGCCCGCGATGGCTGTGTGCAGATCCCCGACTTCCTCCCAGCCGCCAGCTTCGCGGCCCTGCGCGAGGAGGTGGAGGAGGCGGTGGCCACCGCTGCCCGCTTGCGGCCACCCGGCGGCAACCGGCGGACGGGCTACCAGCGCAAGCGGCCCTTTCCCGGCGGCTTCGACCGCTTCGATGGCGGCACCCTCAACCGCTTTCTGGCGATCCGGCCCGCCTCCATGCCGGAGGCTGCGCGGGTCTGCGCCGATCCCCGGCTCACGGCCTGTTCGCGCGCCGTGATCGGTCTGCCGCACCGCCCGGCCAACATGGAGGTGTACCTCACCGTGCACGGCGAGGAGGCGCGCACCCCCGACCTGCAGAAGGTGCTGCACCGCGACACGTTCTTCCGCGCCCTGAAGTTCTGGTTGTTCCTGCGGCCCGTGGAGCCTGAGGACGGCCCTTTCGAGTACGTGCCCGGCAGCCACAGGCTCGATCGCCGGCGCCTGCAGTGGGAGCAGGCCACGGCCAATGCGGCGATCGCCACCCGGGCGATGCCCAACCTGGGGGGCTCCTTCCGCATCCAGGAGGCAGAGCTCGGTGCTCTGGGGCTGCCCCGGCCGGTGTCCTTCAGCTGCTCCGCGAACACCCTGGTGCTGGCCGATGTGCTGGGCTTCCACCGGCGCGGAGACGCTCTCCCCGGCCGGCAGCGGCTGGCCCTCTACGGCTGGCTGCGTCCCTATCCCTTTTCGCCCCTGCCCTGCTGATCCACGGATTCGCGTCCCCGCCGGCATGGGCAGGCAGAGTGGGGCCACGCCTGAACGCGAGCCTCTGATGGCCAGTCCCGCCGCCCTGCCCCGCCGCCCAAACGTCTCAGGTCCAGCCCGGCGGTTGGCCATTGCCGCGTGCGTTGTCGCCCTCACCGGGTTCGGCCTGCCCCCGGCCCAGGCCCAGCGGCAGCTCTGGATGCGCGGGCCCGGCAGCGAGGTGACGCCCAGCACCGAAGTGGTGCCCACCAGCTGCGTCACGGCCCCCGATGGCACCGTCACCTGCGACACCGAACTGCGCAATCCCCCGGGTCGCACCCCCGCCCGGCCCAGCCTTGAGCTGTTCGGCAACTGAGCGGGGCTGAGCCGATGCGCCCCCAGCGGCTGTGGCGTGTGCTCGATGACGCCAATTACCTCCATGTGATCGACCGCAGCGAGCAGCAGCTGGCCAAGCTGCTCGGGCTGGTGCTGGTGGTGGTGATGGCGGCCGCCACCGTGCAGCTGGTGGTGGAGGTGGCCCTGGCGTTCACGGCGGAGGGCACCCCCTGGCTGGAGGCCAAGCTCACCAAGGTGCTCGGGGATCTGCTCAACCTGCTGATCGCCCTTGAGGTGCTGCAGAACATCACCTCCTACCTGCGCCGCCACGTGGTGCAGATCGAGCTGGTGCTGCTCACGGCCATGACCGCCGTGGCCCGGAAGGTGATCGTGCTGCCGCCCGGAGCCGAGGGGAAGCCCGCCCTGCTGGCCGGCCTGGGGGTGGCGGTGCTGGCCCTGGCCGGTGCCTACTGGCTGGTGCGCTCGCTCACCCTGAAGAAGCCTCCCGCCAGAACAGGGCCAGCCATACGCATCCGGGCTCCCCATCGGTAGCCACTACCCGGTGCCGCCGGTGGGCGGGGATCAGCAGGGCATCGCCGCGGCAGAGCTCCAGTTCCTCCTCCCCATCGCCGGGGGCCGATGCTGCCAGGCGCAGCCGGGCGCTGCCCTGCAGCAGGGTGAGCCACTCGTGCTCGCTCTGGTCGTACCAGAAGTCCGGCGGGCTGCTGGCGCTGCAGGAGTGGATGCGCTCCAGCCGCCAGCCCTCGCCGGAGGCCAGCACGGTGGTGCGCTCCTGGCCCGGCGGTGGGCAGGGCCCGGCCAGCAGGTTGTCGCCGGGTGCGGCGGCCGGGGCGGGGCTGGCTGGGGCCGTTTCTCCCCAGCGGCGGCCGATCTCGAAGCCGTGCCGGCGGGCCAGGGCCACCACCTCCTGGTGATGGCTGCAGTGGCGCAGGGCCTCACGCACGGCCGGATCGGCTTCGCTGAGGGCCACGAAGGCGTTGAGCTGGCGCACCTTCTCCAGGAACTGCTGCAGCTGGGCTTCAGCCACGGGGATCGGCCGGTGGGATGGGGATGAGCGGCTTGATCATGCGCCAGCGCTGGAACCAGGCACCACCGAACAGCACGGTTTCCTCGGCCTCCACCAGCCAACCCCGGCGCTCCAGCAGGGGCCGGGAGAGCTGGCTGGCCTCCGTGCGCAGCTGCCGCTGGCCCTGGCGGCGGGCCTCCCCCTCCAGGGCGCTGAGGATGGCGCCGGCCCGCCCCTGCCGGCAGGCGCGGCCGCGGCAGTAGAGCAGGGCCAGGCGGTCGCCGGGATGCAGCACCCCGAAGGCCTCGATGCTGGTGCGATCCAGGGTTGTGCTGGCCAGCCCGTAGCCCTCGGCCAGGGGTTGTCGCAGCGCCCCCGAGCGGGCCGGGTGGTGGGCCCAGGCCTCGATCTGGGGCTGGCTATAGCGCCCGGCGGTCTGGCTGAGCACGGCATCGCGATACACCGCCAGCAGTTCGTTGTGGTCGGCGGGCTGCAGGCGCCGCAGGGGGAAGGAACGGTGGGGCCCGGAATCCATCACTGCCGCTGGGGCCGTGGCGTGCGCTCCCCAGTGTCTCGCCCGTCGCCACACTGGAGTTGCCTCACGCCTGCGCTGCCCCCGGTCTGCGCTCTCACCATGCCCGCTGCCGCCCCGCCCTTCGCCAGCTCCGCAGCACACCGCCTGAGGCTGGCGCTGCTGGCCCTGGGGCTGGTGCTGCTGGTCAGCGTGTGGCTGGTGCTGCCGGCGGCGGCCCGCGCCGAGCCCGCTGCCGGAGCCCAGCTGTTCGAGGCCCACTGCGCAGGTTGCCACCTCCAGGGCGGCAACATCATCCGCCGCCGCAAAACCCTCAAGCTGGCGGCCCTGGAGCGGGAGGGCATCGCCTCGCCGGAGGCCATCGCCGCCATCGCCGCCGGCGGGGTGGGCCAGATGTCCGGCTACGGCGAGGTGTTGGGTGAGGAGGGGCCCCAGGAGGTGGCCGCCTGGGTGTGGCAGCAGGCCCAGGCGGGCTGGCCCCGGGGTTGATCGGCCTGCCGCGCGCCAGGGCTCAGAAGGCCTGGATCCAGGGGTACACCTGCACAGCGGTCCAGATGCCGTGGCGCCAGTAGGTGTCGCCGTGCACCAGCTCCTCCACCTGCTGCTGGCTTTCGGCCTCGTAGATGCCGAACACGTGGCTGCTGTCCGCGGTGGGTCCCAGGGTGATCAGGAGGCCCGCGTCCTTCTGGCGCTGCAGCCCGGCCAGGTGCTCCTGGCGGTAGGGGGCGCGCTTCTCCAGGGCGTCGTCGCAGTAGGTGCCCCAGAGCACGAATCGCATTGCGATAAAGAAATCGGCTGCTCGCAAAGAGTAACTGGCACCGCTGCCTCCCTTAAGGATCAGACCGCGACCAGATAAATGCCTCCCGGGCGGCTATGGCCATTGCCGCGTTGAATGGGATGGCCACTCGGTCGCTTGCCAGATCGTCGAAGTTGTCGATCTTTTTCCAGTGAGTGTGGTGTGCTGAACATGGTGCCAACTGGGCTAGGGAAGCCTCGGCAGGCCCGATTAGTGAAGTCGCAACGGCACGTCAATGCTCAAGCTGAACTCTGCTGTGCGTGGCAACTGAGTTATCAGCCGATTACTGTCAGCATAGTGAGTTTGCAGCTGTTCACGGCCATACCCTCTCAGCTGTATTGTCTCGGAGCTGAACTGATGATCGATCACCCATAAGCGGTGTTCCACCTTGGCCCGGATGTGAGCGAGCGTTGCCATATCCGCCAAACTCTCCAGCCGGCTATTGGGCTTATCCGGCAAGGCCTGCCTTTTCCCAGGACGCAGGGCGAACCGAAACTTGATGCCTTGGCTCGACCTCTATTCTCGATGTCTTGATAGCTGTTGTCCGAGTACAACACCTCCTCCTCGATGTAGAAGAACTGGTTTGCAGTGGTGAGGTCGTGCACATTGGCGGCAATCTTCTCCACTGAGCGGATCAGCCCAGTGTTCTGTTCCACACCGATGTGGACTTTCATGCCGTTGGCGAAGCCTACAGCCAAGCGGTTGCACGCCATGGATAGTTTTTGTGGCCTGGCACATCTCGGGACAATGCCTATGAGCATTATCTTTTTGGATTGGGGACCGTACTCAAGGTGTATCGGTGATCGTGCACGGCTTCCTGGTCGTGATCCGTTCTTT
>REEV01000066.1 GCA_007694915.1 Cyanobium sp. PLM2.Bin73
CTACCGCGAGGCGCTGCAGGTGCGCCACTACGCCCGCCGCACGGTGAACACCTACAAACGGTGAACACCTACGAGCAGCGGCTACGACGGTTCCTGCGCTTTCACAAGATGCGGCATCCCCGCGAGATGGGCAGTTCCTGTATCGCGAGCTGCTGGAGCGGGATCTCGAGCTGGACGGCATCGTGCGGGCGCGCACGCGCCGCCGGCTGCCGGTGGTGCTGAGCCAGGAGGAGGTGAGGGCGGTGCTGCAGCGACTGCACGGTGCTGAGGCGCTGGTGGCGGGCCTGCTTTATGGCAGCGGACTGCGGTTGATGGAAGCGTTACGGCTGCGGGTGCACGACCTGGAGTTCGGCCGGCACGAACTCACGGTGCGCGACGGGAAGGGCGGCAAGGACCGACGCACGCTGCTGCCCGTGGGCGTGGCCAGTCAGCTCCGCAGCCATCTGCTGGAGGTGCGAACGATCCACAAGCGCGATCTGGTCGAGGGATGGGGACGTGTGCAGCTACCCCATGCCCTCGCCCGCAAGTATCCGAATGCGCCTGTGGAATCAATCAGTGCGCCAGGCAGTGTTGGCTGCTGGGATCAGCAAACCGGCCACCTGCCATACCTTTCGGCATTCCTTTGCCACCCACGTGCTGAATCGAGGCCACCTCGGCGTCGCCAGCCCCGCCGACCTGCTGTGAGACTGTGACGAGGTGTACAGATGGTTATCGGATCCGTATAAGAACACAGCTATCCACGCACCAATCGACCCCAATCCATGCTGGCTCAACTGATTTGACTTCCACAGCCCGAGCAGCTTTCACGGTTTAGGCTGACAAATGCCACGGGGATTAGCGGATACCTCCATGGTTTCAAATGGAGAATGTACGGTTGGCGAGTTCGTGGAACAGTACCCAAAGGAAATCTCCGCCGCGATGTAAAGGCAGCTCACCTGGGAGTGGATCAGCGCGAGGCGCCGCCATCCATCGCCAGTGGCCCAGCACGGAACGAGGCGCTGGATCAGATCAAGTAGCTCCTGGAAGCTGGTGTGAGTTGAGATAGTCGGGCTGTTTCCGCAGGAATGTGTTCCCGTACACAGCGTGATGTCGCTGCCGTTCCATTGTGAAGGGTATGGCTACCATGAATGTGTCCCCAGGCAGCAGCGCCCATCTGGGTGCAGTCGTCACGGCTGCGGGGGTCAACTTCAGCGTTTATTCCAAGCACGCCACGCGGGTCGAACTGCTGCTCTTCGATCGGGAGGATTCAGCCGATCCCTGCCACGTCGTTGAGCTCGATCCGGTGCGGCAGCGCACCTACCACTACTGGCATTGCCAGATCACGGGCATCGGCCCTGGCCAGATCTACGGCTATCGGGTGCACGGCCCCTGGCTGCCCGGACGTGGACTCCGCTTCGATGGCCGCAATCTGCTCCTGGATCCCTTTGCTCTGGCCGTGGCTACACCAGCCGTCAACGCACGGTATGAGGGACGCTCCAACCGTGGGGACCTGGCGGCGGCGATGAAGAGCGTGGTGGTCGATCCCACCCTCTACGACTGGGAGGGCGACAGCCCCCTGCGCCGTCCTCGCCGGGAAACCGTGCTCTACGAACTCCATGTCCGTGGCTTCACCAGGCACCCCAGCTCCGGCGTAGCGCCGGAGCGCGCCGGCACCTATGCCGGCTTGATCGAAAAGATCCCCTATCTGCAGGATCTCGGCATCACGGCGGTGGAGCTGCTGCCGGTGTTCCAGTTCGATCCGCTCGACGCACCGCCCGGCAGGACGAATTACTGGGGCTATTCACCGATTTCGCTGTTTTCCCCCCACCGCCCCTACAGCTCACGCACCGATCTGCTCGGGCCGCTTGACGAATTCCGTGATCTGGTGAAGGCCCTGCACTGTGCCGGCATCGAGGTGATCCTCGATGTGGTGTTCAACCACACCGCCGAGGGCGACCACCGGGGGCCCACCTTCTGCTTCCGCGGCCTGGCCAACGAGGCCTACTACCTGCTGGAGGGTGATCGAAGCCGCTATGCCAATTTCAGCGGTACCGGCAATACGCTCAACAGCAACCATCCGATCGTGCGGCGGCTGATCTGTCACAGCCTGCGCTACTGGGTGGAGCACATGCATGTGGACGGTTTCCGCTTTGATCTGGCCTCCGTGCTGGCCCGCGACCATGAAGGTCGGCCCATGCCCCTGCCCCCGGTGTTGGGAGACATCGAAACCGATCCCCACCTGGCAGGCACCAAGCTGATCGCCGAGCCCTGGGATGCGGCCGGCCTCTATCAGGTGGGCAGCTTCATCGGCGACAGCTGGCAGGAATGGAATGGTCGCTTCCGCGATGACGTGCGTCGGTTCCTCAAGGGGGATGAGGGCAAGGTGCCGCTGGCGGCGCTACGGCTGCTGGGCAGTCCGGATATCTACGGCCAGCTGGAACGGGAGGCGGAGCAGAGCGTGAACTTCGTCACCTGCCACGACGGCTTCACCCTGGCTGATCTGGTGGCCTACAACGGCAAACACAACAAAGCCAACGGCGAAGATGATCGCGACGGTGCTGATCACAACGACAGCTGGAACTGCGGAATGGAAGGCCCCTGCCGTGATTCCCAGGTGCTGGCGCTGCGCCAGCGCCAGATCCGCAACTTCCTGACCCTGCTGCTGCTCGCCATCGGCACCCCCATGCTCGCCATGGGCGACGAGGTGTGCCGCTCTCAGCAGGGCAACAACAATCCCTACTGCCAGGACAACACGATCAGCTGGTTCGACTGGACCCTGCTGGAGCGCCATCGCGACATCCACCGATTCGTGAAGGAGCTGATCACCCACCGGACGCGACGCGACATGGTGATCGATCAGAAGCGGATGAACCTCAACGATCTGCTGCTGGAAAGGCAGATCGAATGGCATGGCGTTGGCCTTCATGAACCCGACTGGAGCGTTTTCTCCCGTTCCTTCGCCGTGCGGGTCACGAGCTACGACAACCGATTCCGGCTTCACATAATCGCCAATTCCTACTGGGAGGCCCTCGACTTCAGCCTGCCCCCTGGCGATGGGCGCGGCAACCACTGGCGACGCTGGATCGACACTGCCCTGCCCGCCCCGCACGACATCAGCGACTGGGGGAGCGCGCCGGGGGTCACCACCCCCCACTACCGGGTGCAGGCCCGCTCGGTGGTGGTGCTCTTCGTGCTGCTCGGTGGCGACGAACCCGCTGGCCGATCCCCCAGCTGATGCCCTCAGGCCGGTGCGAGTGGGGCGTTCCAGCGTTTGTCCGGCGCGTCAACCCCCTTGGGCGCCGGCCAACTTCATTGTCGGCGGACAAGCCAGTTCGGATGTGTATGGCTGGCCTAGTCTGTACACATTGCCCCTAATGCCGATGCGCACAAACATCGTCATCGACGACGCCTTGATGAAGCAAGCGGCTGGATGGGTTGCTCGGGTTGACGCCGCTGGCGATCGGTGATCTGATCCTGGTGGAGGTGATGCAGGGATTTCGCAGCGAGCAGGACGTGGCCACCGCCCGGCAGCTGTTTCGTTCCCTTGCCCTCCTGCCTCTGCTCGGGGGCGGCAACGCTTGGAAGGCGGCAGAGAACTACCGGAAGCTGCGCCGCAAGGGGATCACGGTCGTCGTATAACTCGAAGACGGAAGATGCATATCTGATCCTTTTGCTTGGCATCCAAGGCATTTACATGCATCTCAGCAGGAACGTGATGAATGGCAAGCGGCTGGTGGCGGTTTCGGCATTCACTGGCCAAATATTGACGAGGATCTCAGAGTTGAAGGCTTACTTCGGGGAGCGCCGGCGCCACGCGTGCGTGTGATAAGCAGCTAACATCAAATCCAGCGGACGGAAGAAATAATTCTCATCTTCCAACCCAGCCTCCTGCCCGCCGCTGCTCATGAGCGTTAGAGAGATGGGGGCGAAGCAGTGCAGTCCAACGCTGGTATACTCGTCGTATAGACGCAGGATTGGGATGCAGACGCGGGTCCAGAAGTGGGGAAACAGCCTTGGGGTGCGGATCCCGCGTGGCCTTGCTGAACAGGTTGGCCTTGGTGCTGGTACTGAAGTGAGCCTGAGCGCCAAGGACGGTGAGCTAATTGTGAAGCCAGCGCTTCCAACTCGCCTCAGCCTTGATGAACTTTTGGCAGGTGTTTCAGATGGCAATCTTCATTCGTCTGTTGATACGGGATCGGCTGTAGGCGCGGAGATCTTCTAGTGTCAGTTGCGTATAGGCCTGATCGCGGAGACTTGGTGTGGCTTGAATTCACACCGCAGACAGGTAGTGAGCAGGCTGGAAGGCGACCTGCTTTGGTGATCTCACCGAAGGCATACAACGCAAAGGTTGGCTTGGCCTTGTTCTGTCCAGTGACGTCTCGAATCAAGGGCTATCCCTTTGAGGTGTCCTTGCCAGAGGGTAGTGGGGTGATCGGTGTTGTTCTTGCAGATCAGCTGAAGAGTCTTGACTGGCGTGCCAGGAAAGCCAAGCTGATTGAGCGAGCATCGCCTGAGGTTCTTGCGTTGGTTACAGCAAGGATCCTTCCTCTTCTTGTTCCCGACAATGCTGCCACTGCCTAACACGGCCATTACCTGACCCGCCACCGCAGATTCGCTGTCCCTTTGGGAATGCTTTCGCTTCAGCTCTCTGCGGGCAGGTGATGGCCAGCGTTCAAAGGTTTGACAAATTCCTTCTCAGACGTTTCAGGGCTGGCCAGCCAAGAGTTGGCAGTACCCTGCGATCCCGATGGCGAGCACAGCGATGACTCCAGGTCAGCTGGCCCTGCTGCGTTACAACGCCTACCCCTCTAAGGAGAACTCCTGCTTCAGCCACATGCTGATCTGCAGCTCAGCGCTGAACGTATACAGAAGTTGCGTCAGCATCTCGCCCAGTTCTTCAGCAAACCTGGGGCCGGTGGCGGCAACCAGCGCCTGCGCGTGGTGGTGCGCATCCATGGCTACAACGTGTCGCTGAAGAGCGCGCAGGAGGAATACTCCCATGCTGAGCACAAGTTCCAGCGTGACGCCCAGGAGATGCTCAAAAATCTCCCAGACGATTACGTTCTGTTCGTGCACTACGCCTGGCCTTCCGAACGGATTGGTGCCGGCGGGCCCTTGCGCTGGATCCGGGCCATGCCGGTGGGGCTGCTCATGCTGTTTGGCCTTGGCGGCGCACTCGGCGTCGTCGCCAGCTGGCCAGCATCGGCGAGCTGTTCATGCTTGACCAGTTAATCCTGGTGGCCGCCGACATCCCGGTTTGGGCCATCACAACAGGCCGCTCCAACTATCTGGCCAGCTGCCTGCGCCGCTTCCACGACACCGTCCTGTTCGTCAACGACGCCGACATGGTGCTGCGGCTGGCCCCTCTCCGCATTGGTCAGATCGACAGCCATGGGGGCTACTTCCGCGGCCGCTTCTGCCTTGACCTGCTCTATGAAATAGCCCTGAGGGGAATTCCTGCAGAGCAGAAACGGCGGCTCGAAATCCATGCCGAACTGAAGCAGCATCGCATCAGCTGGATCAGCATTCCCAGTGAAGGTTCTTGACCGAACTGACCATTGAGAGAGTCTCCATCCCCGGGCAGCCACCACCATGAGCACGCCGTCAGAGCGCCGCGGCGAAATCAAGCACCTGGGCCTTGGCGGCATCGCGGGCCGCACGGTCAACGTCCGGGCCGGAGAGACCGCGGTCGATGGTGACAGCCGTGTGATCGGTGATGCCCATGAACGCCAGCACCGAGGCCAGATAGCGCGTCTGCTGGTCATAGGCCGCTGCATCACCGCTGTAGTCGCCGCCGCGGGCGTAGATGCCCACCGCGCGCGTGCCGGTGATCAGTCCGTAATACCCCTTGGCGGGGTCGACGCCGAAGCTCAGCCCCGGTTGGGTCACCAGATCGATCCAGTGCTTGAGCTTGTAGGGGATGCTGAAGTTCCACATCGGCGTGGCCACCACCAGCAGCTGGGCAGACTTCAGCCGCTCCACCATGGCCGCCACGCCGTCCCAGGCGGCCTGCTGGTCGGGCGTGGGGTTCTGGGCCGACATCACGGCGTACTTGGCTTCGAGCAGCGCACCGTCGAACTCGGGCAGCGGCGCAGCCCACAAATCCAGCGTGTCGATCTCGTGTCCCTTGGCGGCCAGCGCGTCCAGCAGCACGCGGGCCACCTCAATGGAGGCGGAACGGGCCTTGCGGGGGGAGGCTTCGACGTAGAAGACCTTGGCCATTCGAAACTCCGTCCGGTTGGTGACGGCGGCTGGAAAGCGCTATGCAAGCAAAACCCGGTCGGTTCTGACCTGTAACCGCAGAAACTGAACTACCCCAAAACAGAACCGGGGGAGCGGCAGCGATACTGCCCGCTGCCCCACCTGCCCCCGCGCCGCCCCATGCCCGCCGCCGCCGGCACCAGCCCAGCAGCGCCGGCCTCCCTGGCCCCGCCCAACTGGGCCGACGACCGCACCCCCCTGGGGCGGCTGATCTCGGCTGTGCTGGCGGTGGAGCCCCTGCGCCAGCTGCTGTTTCAGCAGGCCCGCGGCATGATGATCCGCACCGCCGAGCAGCGCGGCATCCCCTGGCGCGAGCGCCGCGAGCAGCTGCGCCGCCAGGCTGAGCCGCTGCTGGCGGCCAGCACCAATCCGGCCACCGTGGCGCCGCCCTACTACCGGGCCCGCTTCCACGCCTACAACCAGGGCAACCTCTGCTGGGAGGCCGCCTGCGAGGCGGAGCAGGCCACCGCCTCGGTGGCGCTGCGGGTGTGGAAACGCGAGCCCCTCAGCCCCGAGGCGGCCGAAGCGCGCATGCGCGACGCGATCTTCGCGGCGATCGCGCCCAGCCTCACCGGGCCGGTGCGCGAGGCCCTCGATCTGGGCTGTTCGGTGGGCATCAGCACCCAGCTGCTCAAAACCTGGCTGGAGGCCCGCCAGGACCAGCCGGTGCGCGTCAGCGGCCTCGACCTCTCCCCCCACATGCTGGCGGTGGCCCGGGTGCGCGACCCCGAGGGCCTGATCCATGCCTGGCACCACGCCGCCGCCGAGGCCACCGGCCTGCCGGAGGCCAGCGTCGATCTGATCACCCTGCAGTTCGTGTGCCACGAGCTGCCCGCCGGCGCCACCCGTGCCGTGCTGGCCGAAGCCGCCCGGCTGCTGCGCCCCGGCGGGGTGCTGGCGATGGTGGATCAGGACCCCGAATCGGCGACGATCCGCGCCATGCCGGCCCCCCTGGCCACCCTGCTCAAAAGCACCGAGCCCTACCTGGCCGACTACTTCGCCCTCGACATGGAGGCCGCCCTACGCCAGGCCGGCTTCAACCCCATCCGCCGCGTGGCCTCCGACCACCGCCACCGGGTGCTGGTGGCATGCCGGTGAGCCGCCTGCGCCGCTCGGCCCTGCTCTGCGCGTTCGTCACCCTGCTCAACGACCGCCTCAGCGAAACGCTGATCTTTCCGCTGCTGCCCTTCCTGCTGGCCGGCTTCAGCGGCGACGGCCGGGTGCTCGGCCTGCTCACCGGCAGCTACGCCATCGCCCAGTTCGCCGTCACACCCCTGATCGGCGCCCTCAGCGACCGCTACGGCCGCCGGCCGGTGATGGCGGTGTGCGTGGCCGGCTCGGTGCTGGGCATCGGCCTGTTCGCCCTCACGATCACCATCAACTGGCAGAGCCTGCCCTGGGCGGCCGGTTCCACCCTGCCCCTGGCCCTGCTGTTCGCCGCCCGGCTGATCGATGGCGTGAGCGGTGGCACCGCCGCCACCGCCGGCGCCGTGCTGGCCGATGTGTCAGCGCCGGAGCAGCGGGCCCGGGCCTTCGGCCTGATCGGGGTGGCCTTCGGCCTCGGCTTCATCCTCGGGCCGGCCCTCGGCGGCGTGCTGGGGCGGGTGCAGGTGAACCTGCCGGTGCTGGTGGCCGTGGCCATTGCCGTCCTCAACCTGGTGCTGGTGATCACCCTGCTGCCCGAAACCCACCCGCTCGACGCCCGCATCGCGCTGCCGCGCAAGCGCGAGCTGCAGCCCTTCACCCAGCTGGCCCGGGTGTTCAGCAACCCCCAGGTGCGGCGGCTGTGCGCAGCCTTCTTCCTCTTCTTCCTGGCCTTCAACGGCTTCGCCGCCGTGCTGATCCTCTACTTCAAGCAGCAGTTCGGCTGGGGGCCGGGCCTGGCCGGCGCCGCCTTCGTGGTGGTGGGGGTGGTGGCCACGGTGGTGCAGGGGGGCCTGATCGGGCCGCTGGTGGCGCGCTTCGGCGAGTGGCGCCTCACCCTGGCGGGAATCGGCTTCGTGATCAGCGGCTGCGGCCTGATCCTGGTGGCCACGGCCGACACCTCCCGCGCCGTGGTGTTTCCGGCGGTGGCGATCCTGGCCCTGGGCACCGGCCTGGTCACCCCCTGCCTGCGTTCCCAGGTTTCGCGCCGCCTCGATTCCAGCGGCCAGGGGGCAGCCCTGGGCAGTCTCCAGGGCCTGCAGAGCCTGGGAAGCTTCATCGGCCCGGCCCTGGCCGGGCTGGCCTACGAAACCCTCGGCCGCACCAGCCCCTTCTGGCTGGCCCTGGCCCTGCTGCTGGGGGTGGCGGCGATCGTCGCCGGAGGCGCCCGACGCATGGGCGCCGTCAAGCAAACCGGGCACAGGACCAACCGCCCGTGATTGCTACGGTTCAGCCATGAGCAAAGCCACGCCCAAGGTCTCCCCCGAGCTCTACATCAACCGGGAGCTGAGTTGGATCGACTTCAACCACCGGGTGCTGGCCCAGGCCCTCGACGAACACACGCCGCTGCTGGAGCAGGCCAAGTTCAGCGCCATCTTCAGCAACAACCTCGACGAGTTCTTCATGGTGAGGGTGGCCTCCCTCAAGAGCCAGCTGGAGGCCGGCGTCACCGCCCTGAGCGACGACGGCCTCACCCCCCTCCAGCAACTTCAGGCCATCCAGCGCAAGCTGCGCCCCCTGCTGGATCTGCAGCAGCAGCACTACCGCCACTCTCTCAAGGGCCAACTGGCCGAACAGGGTGTGCACCTGGTGGATTACGCCAACCTCAACCAGGAGCAGCGCGACTGGGTGGACGACTACTTCCGCAACGCCGTGTTCCCGGTGCTCACCCCGCTGGCGGTGGATCCCTCGCACCCCTTCCCCTACATCAGCAACCTCAGCCTCAATGTGGCGGTGCTGGTGCGCGATCCCGACAGCGGCCGGCAGCAGTTCGCCCGGGTGAAGGTGCCCCAGAAGATCCTGCCCCGGTTCGTGCCCATCCCTGCCGAGCTCAGCGGCCGCTCCCCCGAACCCGTGTTCACCGCGGTGCCCCTGGAGCAGGTGGTGGCCTTCAACCTGCGGCTGCTGTTTCCCGGCATGAGCGTGGAGGGCCACTACTTCTTCCGCGTCACCCGCGACGCCGACCTGGAGCTGCGGGATCTGGAGGCCGACGACCTGATGGAGGCCCTGGAGGCGGGCCTGCGCAAGCGCCGCCGCGGCGGTGAGGTGGTGCGCCTGGAGGTCACCGATGAGATGCCGGAAGCGGTGCTGCAGCTGCTGATGGAGGGGGCGAACGTGGAGGCCGAGGACGTCTACCGCGTCAACGGCCCCCTCGGCCTCGACGACCTCATGGGCCTGCTGGGCGTGCCCCTGCCCAAGCTCAAGGACCCGTCGTTCAAGGGCCGCACCCCGCCCGCCCTGGCCCGCACCCAGAAGAGCCAGCTGCAGGACGGCTCGATCAAGGAGGAGGAGTTCGAGAGCATCTTCTCGGTGATCCGCCGCGGCGATGTGCTGCTGCAGCACCCCTACGACCTGTTCGCCGCCTCGGTGGAGGAATTCCTCAACCAGGCCGCCGACGACCCCGCGGTGCTGGCGATCAAGATGACCCTCTACCGCACCTCCAAGGATTCACCGGTGGTGGCGGCGTTGATCCGGGCGGCCGAGAACGGCAAGCAGGTGATGGCCCTGGTGGAACTGAAGGCCCGCTTCGATGAGGACAACAACATCCAGTGGGCCCGGCAGCTGGAGAGTTCCGGCGTGCATGTGGTGTACGGAGTGATCGGTCTCAAGACCCACACCAAGATCCTGCTGGTGGTGCGGCGCGAGAAACGGGGGCTCAACAGCTACGTGCACATCGGCACGGGCAACTACAACTCCAAGACCTCCAGCCTCTACACCGACCTGGGCCTGCTCACGGCCCGACCCGAGTTCGGGGCTGATCTGGTGGAGCTGTTCAACTACCTCACCGGCTTCTCCAAGCAGCAGAGTTTCCGGCGCCTGCTGGTGGCCCCGGTGACGCTGCGCAAGGGCATGGAGGATCTCATCCGCCGGGAGATCGAGCACGCCCAGGCCGGTCGGGGCGGCCACATCCGGGCCAAGATGAACGCCCTGGTGGACCCGGCCATCATCGCCCTGCTCTATCAGGCCTCCCAGGCCGGTGTGCAGATCGACCTGCTGGTGCGGGGCATGTGCTGCCTGCGGCCGGGTCTGGAGGGCATCAGCGATCACATCCGCGTGGTCAGCGTGATCGGCCGTTTCCTGGAGCACTCCCGGCTGTTCTGGTTCGGCAATGCCGGCGAGCCTGAGGTGTTCATGGGCAGTGCCGACTGGATGCCGCGCAACCTCGACCGCCGGGTGGAGGCGGTGGCGCCGATCGAGGATCCGGTGCTGCGGGAGCAGCTCGAGAGTCTGCTGGATGTGTACTTCAGCGACACCGGCGCCTGGCACATGGGTCCGGACGGCCAGTTCAGCCAGCGGCAGCCGGAGGGCGAGGAACAGCTGGTGCAGCAGGAGCTGATGGCCCGCTGGCGCGGTGGGCTGGTGGAGGCCCGCTGAGGGGGCGACGGCAACCGCGGTTAGCATCGGTTGACACCAAATTGATGTCCGGCCCGCACCACATAGCTGGCGCCGCCCAATCACTGAGGGTCGCCGATCCGAAAACCGTTCAAGATCCGGCCCCCAAGCCATCGCGAGGGTGCTACATTCCGCGCACAATTGATTTCGGGAGGCAACGGTGTGGGGACGCCTGAGCAATCCGCTTCCGGCGTTTCTTCCAGCGGCGCCGCGAAACGGTCCAGCACAACCAGATCAAGCTCCAGCAGGTCGAGCTCCAGCAAATCGAGCAACGGCACCCGCATCAATGCCGATTCCATCGGTTGGTATCTGAGCAACATCGGCCGCGTGCCGCTGCTCACCCCGGCCGAGGAAATCGAGCTGGCCCATCACGTGCAGGCGGGCAAGCGCCTCCTCCAGCAGCCGGACGAGCAGCTCAATCCCCAGCAGCGCCGCCAGTTGCGCATGGCCCAGCGGGCCCGCGAGCGGATGATGTCCGCCAACCTGCGGCTGGTTGTGAGCGTGGCCAAGAAATACCAGCACCAGGGCCTGGAACTGCTGGATCTGGTGCAGGAGGGCGCCATCGGCCTGGAGCGGGCGGTGGACAAGTTCGATCCGGCCATGGGCTACAAGTTCTCGACCTATGCCTACTGGTGGATCCGCCAGGGCATGACCCGGGCGATCGACAACAGCGCCCGCACCATCCGCCTGCCGATCCACGTGAGCGAGAAGCTCTCGAAGATGCGCCGGGTGAGCCGGGAGCTCTCCCACCGCCTCGGCCGGCAACCCAACCGCCTGGAGCTGGCCCACGCCCTGGGCATGAAGCCGGGGGAACTGGAGGACCTGATCGCCCAGAGCGCCCCCTGCGCCTCCCTCGACGCCCATGCCCGCGGCGATGAGGACCGCAGCACCCTGGGGGAACTGATCGCCGATCCCGAGAGCAACCAGCACTTCGATGCGATGGATCGCCATCTGCAGAAGGAGCACCTGGGGGCCTGGCTGTCCCAGCTCAACGAGCGCGAACAGACGATCATCAAGCTGCGCTTCGGCCTCGAGGGCAGCGAACCCCTCACCCTGGCCGAGATCGGGCGCCTGATCAACGTGTCGCGGGAGCGGGTGCGGCAGCTGGAGGCCAAGGCGATCATGAAGCTGCGGCTGCTCAGTAACGTGCACAAAGCCGCCTGACGGGCTTCTGGTTGCGGCGTTGACAGGGCCAGAGCTGGACTGGCCCCGCCAGGTGATCGGGGTGGCAGCTGTGGCCGGCTGGCTGGCCCTGCTGGCCACGGCGGCGGTGACCGTGCGGCGGCGCTGGAACGGCGACGCCAGCCCGGCCCGGCGGGAATGGAGCCGCAAGCTGGTGCACATCGGCAGCGGCGCCGTGGTGCCGATCGCCTGGGCAACCGGCATCCACCGCCTGATTGCCCTGCCGGCCGCCGCCGCGATCACGGTGGTGGCCGCCCTCAACCACCGCCTGCGCCTGCTGCCGGCGGTGGAGGACGTGGGCCGCGCCAGCTACGGCACCGTGGCCTACGGCGCCTCGATCACCCTGCTGCTCTGGCAGTACTGGCCCCAGCAGCCGGCACCGGTGGCGGCCGGTGTGCTGGTGATGGCCCTCGGCGATGGCCTCGCCGGGCTGCTGGGTCCGCTGCTGGCCAGCCCCAGCTGGCAGGTGCTGGGCCAGCGCCGTTCCCTGGTGGGCACGGCCGTGATGGCCGGCGCCAGCCTGCTGGTGCTGGTGCTGCTGCGCCTGGCCCTGGTGGCGCTGGGCCTGGAGCAGGCCGCTCCCCCCTGGCCGGCGCTGCTGGCCATCGCCGCCAGCGCCACCCTGCTGGAGCAGGTGGCCGTCGGCGGCATCGACAACCTCAGCGTGCCACTGGGGGTGGCCTGGCTGTGGCAGCAGCTCAGCTGAGTCAGGCCCGCAGCAGCTGCTCGCAACGCCGCTCCCAGTCGTGGGCGGTGCCCAGGCCCGCCACCAGCAGCCGGTCGTGGGGTTCGTGGCGCAGCCGCAGCTGCCACTGGCGGATCACGTCGGCACGCTCCAGCCAGGCCTCCATCACCGCCTGGTGGATCACTTCCAGATCCCAGTGCCGCTGGCGGCCGATGGCCTGGGCCCAACCCAGCAGCTGGTCGAGCTGCACGGGGCGAAAGCCGGCAAAGGCCGGGCCCGGACCCTCGCACTGCTCGAGGTAGAACACCTGCAAGGGATCCGAAAGCCCGCAGAACTGCAGCAGGTAGCTCATCACGCACCTCGGATTGATGGGTGATGACGCTATGGGCTTACAAAAAGAAAGCTGTTCAGAAAGAACAGTTCGTTGCAGGATGTTGCAGCCATCGATGATTGGCACTCACGGCACACGAGTGCCAGTTGAGGTAGCCAATACCGGCTCAACCCCCTGGGGCACAGGGGCCAGGTCCGCCGTGGCGCGCACCGACGCGGCCAGGCCCGCCAGCACCGCGGCGGTGGTGTCGAGGTCGATGCAGGCATCGGTGATGCTCTGGCCGTAGGCGAGCTGGCTGAGGTTGGCGGCGAGCTTCTGGTTGCCCGCCACCAGATGGCTCTCGAGCATCACCCCCATCACGTGGCGCGAGCCGGCCCGCACCTGGGCGGCCACCTGCTCCGCCACCTCCGCCTGGCGGCGGTAGTCCTTGTTGGAATTGCCATGGCTGCAGTCCACCATCAGCCGGCAGGGCAAGCCCGCCTTCTCCAGCGCCGCCGCGGCCTCCTCGATCGCCTCCGGGTGGTAGTTGGTGCCGTGCTTGCCGCCCCGCAGCACCAGATGGCCATCGGGGTTGCCGGTGGTGGTCACGATCGAGGCATGCCCCTCGCTGTTGATGCCCAGAAAATGGTGGGGTCGGGCCGCGGCCTCCACGGCGTTCACGGCCGTGGCGATGCTGCCGTCGGTGCCGTTCTTGAAGCCGATCGGCATCGACAGGCCCGAGGCCATCTCCCGGTGGGTCTGGCTCTCGGTGGTGCGGGCGCCGATGGCGGTCCAGGTGATCAGGTCGGCGATGTACTGGGGCACCACCGGATCGAGCAGCTCGGTGGCCGCCGGCAGGCCCAGATCCGCCACGTGCAGCAGCAGCGAGCGGGCCAGCCGCAGGCCGGTGTTGATGTCGTAACTGCCGTCGAGGTGGGGGTCGTTGATCAGGCCCTTCCAGCCCACGGTGGTGCGCGGCTTCTCGAAGTACACACGCATCACCACCTCGAGTTCAGCGGCGTGGCGCCGGCGGGCCTCGGCGATGAAGCCGGCGTACTCCTTGGCCGCCGCCACGTCGTGCACCGAGCAGGGGCCCACAATCACCAGCAGGCGTTCGTCACGGCCGTGGAGGATGTCCTGGATGCACTGCCGGGCCTGCTGCACGGTGGCGGCGGCGTTGTCGCTGAGGGGCAGGTCGCGGTGCAGCACCGCCGGCGGCACCAGGGGCCTGGTCTCCACCACATGGAGGTCGCTGGTGATGGCGTGGGTGGTGGCGTGCATGGGAAACAGGCTGCCGGGGGGGGCGCGCTCAGCCCACCAGCCTAGGGAGGGAGACGGCAGCGACCGTCACCAACAACCTGGGCCCGAGCCAAGAACAATGGAGGCAACGTGCAACGACCCGCGATGAGCACCACCACCTTTCTCGCCGACTACCGCGCAGCCGCCGCCGAACGGGAGGCCCTGGACGTGCCGCCCCTGCCGCTCACCGCCGGACAGACCGCCGCCCTGACCGAGCTGCTGGCGGCACCCCCGGCCGGCGAGGAGGCCGTGCTGCTGCACCTGCTGAGCGAGCGCATCCCCCCCGGTGTGGATGAGGCGGCCTACGTGAAGGCCAGCTGGCTGCTGGCGGTGGCCAAGGGGGAGACCACCAGCCCCCTGGTGGGCGGCCTGGAGGCGGTGCGGCTGCTGGCCACCATGATCGGCGGCTACAACGTGGGCGCGCTGATCGAGCTGCTCGGCAGCGCCGACACCGCCATTGCCGAGGCGGCCGCCACCGGGCTCAGCCGCACCGTGCTGGTGTACGACGCCTACCACGACGTGCTCGAGCTGGCGGAATCCAACCCCTGGGCCCAGCGGGTGGTGGACAGCTGGGCTGCGGGCGAGTGGTTCACCGCCCGGCCGGAGATGGCCGAGGAGATCACCGTGACGGTGTTCAAGGTGGAGGGGGAGACCAACACCGACGACCTCTCCCCCGCCACCCACGCCACCACCCGGCCCGACATCCCCCTGCACGCCATGGCGATGCTGGAAACCCGCATGCCGGGCGGGCTGGAGCTGATCGCCGAGCTCAAGGGCAAGGGCCACCCGCTGGCCTACGTGGGCGATGTGGTGGGCACCGGCAGTTCCCGCAAATCCGCCATCAACTCGGTGCTCTGGCACATCGGCACCGACATCCCCCACGTGCCCAACAAGCGCAGCGGCGGCGTAATCCTGGGGGGCAAGATCGCGCCGATCTTCTTCAACACCGCCGAAGACTCCGGCGCCCTGCCGATCGAGTGCGACGTCAGCGCCCTCAGCAGCGGCGATGTGATCACGATCCGCCCCCGAGCCGGCACCATCGAGCGCGCCGCCGGCGAGCCGAACGCCGGCGAGATCGTGGCCCGCTTCGAGCTCAAGCCCAGCACCATCGCCGATGAAGTGCGCGCCGGCGGCCGCATCCCGCTGATGATCGGCCGCGCCCTCACCGACAAAGTGCGTGCCCAGCTGGGCCTGCCCTCCTCGGAGCTGTTCATCCGCCCCACCCCGCCGGCCGACACCGGCAAGGGCTACACCCTGGCCCAGAAGATGGTGGGCAAGGCCTGCGGCCTCGCGGGCGTGCGCCCCGGCACCAGCTGCGAGCCGTTGATGACCACCGTGGGCTCCCAGGACACCACCGGGCCGATGACCCGCGACGAGATGAAGGAGCTGGCCTGCCTGGGCTTCTCAGCCGATCTGGTGATGCAGAGCTTCTGCCACACCGCCGCCTACCCCAAGCCTGTGGATCTCAAGACCCACGCCGAGCTGCCCGACTTCATGGCCTCGCGCGGCGGCGTGGCCCTGCGCCCCGGCGACGGCATCATCCACAGCTGGCTCAACCGCATGCTGCTGCCCGACACTGTGGGCACCGGCGGCGACAGCCACACCCGCTTCCCCCTGGGCATCTCCTTCCCGGGCGGCTCGGGGCTGGTGGCCTTCGCCGCCGCCATCGGCGCCATGCCGCTGGACATGCCGGAATCGGTGCTGGTGAAATTCTCCGGCTCCCTGCAGCCGGGCGTCACCCTGCGCGATGTGGTCAACGCCATTCCCTGGGTGGCGATCCAGAAGGGCCTGCTCACGGTGGCCAAGGAGGGCAAGAAGAACGTCTTCAACGGCCGCATCATGGAGATCGAGGGGCTGCCCGATCTCAAGCTGGAGCAGGCCTTCGAGCTCACCGACGCCACCGCCGAACGCTCCTGTGCCGGCTGCACGATCAAGCTCAGCGTGGACACGGTGAGCGAATACCTGCGCAGCAACGTGGCCCTGCTCAGGAACATGATCGCCCGCGGCTACGGCGATGCCCGCACCCTGGCGCGGCGCATCCAGGTGATGGAGGCCTGGCTGGCCAACCCGCAGCTGATGGAGGCCGACGCCGACGCCGAGTACGCCGAGATCATCGAGATCAACCTCGATGAGATCCGCGAGCCGATCCTGGCCTGCCCCAACGACCCCGACAACGTGAAAATGCTCAGCGAGGTGGCCGGCGACCGCATCGATGAGGTGTTCATCGGCTCCTGCATGACCAACATCGGCCACTACCGGGCCGCCGCCAACGTGCTCAAGGACCAGGGCGAGAACGCCGCCCGCCTGTGGGTGTGTCCGCCCACCCGCATGGACGAGGAGAAGCTCAAGGAGGAGGGCTACTACGCGATCTTCGAGGCCACCGGCGCCCGCATGGAGATGCCCGGCTGCTCGCTGTGCATGGGCAACCAGGCCCGGGTGGAGGACGACACCACCGTGTTCTCCACCAGCACCCGCAACTTCAACAACCGCCTCGGCAACGGCGCCCAGGTGTACCTGGGCAGCGCCGAGCTGGCGGCTGTCTGCGCCCAGCTGGGCCGTATCCCCAGCCAGCAGGAGTATCTGGCCATCGCCGCAGAGAAGATCGATCCCTACGGAGACGAGCTCTACCGCTACCTCAACTTCGACCAGATCGAGGGCTTCGAGGACAGCGGCCGGGTGCTGAGCGCCGAGGAGGAGGCCCGGATGCTGGCGGAGGTGAGCTGAGACCGGGGTGGTCAGCAAGGCCGGCGTCACCAGCAGACACGACGAATGGCTGCAGCTGCGGGCCATCCGCCAGCTGCTCCAGCAGCGCGGCGTGGGGGTGGTGCTGGGCCTGGCCCTCACCGGCCTGGCGGTGGCCACCACCGTGCTGGTGTTCACCCTCGGCATTGACGCCCTGGGCAGCTGGCGCATCCGCAGCCGGGAGCACGCTCCGGAGTGGCTGATGCTTCCCGCCATCGGCGCCGGCGGCGGCCTGCTGGCCGGCCTGCTGATCCAGACCCTGGCGCCGGCGGCCTCCGGGGCCGGTATCACCCAGGTGATGCTGTTTCTGCGCAAGCGGGGCGTGCCGATCGGCCTGCGCATCGCTTTGGTGAAACTGGTGGCCGGCATCCTGGCCATCGGCAGCGGCTTCCCCCTCGGCCCTTCCGGCCCCGCCATCCAGATGGGCAGCTCCATGGGCTGGAGCCTGGGCCGGCTGCTGCAGGCGCCGCGGCCGTTCGTGCGCCTGCTGGTGGCTGCCGGCGGCGGCGCCGGCATCACGGCCGTGTTCAGCGCCCCGATCGCCGGCTTCTTCTACACCCTGGAAGCGCTGCTGCGCGGCGGCCGGCCGGTGGTGATGCTGATCGTGCTCACGCTCACCTTCTGGACCGACATCTGGGCCGATCTGCTGGGGCTGGCCGGCCTGGGGATGGACAGCACGAGTCTGATCGTGAGCGGCGAACTGCAGCTCAAGCGCGCGGTCTTCGTGTACGTGCAGGTGCTGCCGATCGATCTGCTGCTGCTGTTCGGCCTGGGCGGGCTGGTGGCCGTGGCGGGAGAGGCCTACTGCCGTTTTCTGCTCAGCCTGCAGCGGCTCAGCAACCGCTGGCACAGTTCCCTGGCCCTGAAGCTGACCGTGGCCGGCGCCCTGCTGGGGCTGGTGGATGCCTTCCTGCCCGAGATCTTCATCAACAACGCCGGCGTGCGCCTGGCGGTGGCCAGCGGCGAGGTGGACGTGGCCATGGCCATCAGCGTCACCGTGGTGCTGTTCGTCACCACCGCCCTGGCCGCGGCGGTGGGGGCGCCCGGGGGGCTGTTCGCACCCATGCTCAGCCTCGGCGGCGCCCTCGGCCTGGTGGCGGTGCAGCTGGTGGAGCTGGTGGGCATCAAGGCCCCCAACACCGCGGTGTTCGCCGGCATGGGGGCTTTTCTCACCGCCACCGCCCGCACACCGATCACCGCCCTGTTTCTGGTGTTCGCCCTCAGCAAGCAGTGGCTGCTGCTCAAGCCTGTGCTGAGCGCCTGCCTGGGCAGCTTCCTGGTGGCGCGGCTGCTGGCCAGCGAGTCGCTATTCGAGCGGCTGATCCAGCTGGCGCCCCCCGGCCATCAGGGCTGGGCCGGCGCAGCCCCCACTCCCGATCCGGCGCCCAGCTCGGTGCCGCTGCGGCCACGGCTGGGGGATGCCAACGCCGCTGGAGCAGGCCCCGCGAAGGGTCAGGCCTGAAGGGGCGGGCGGGCCCCCGGCCATGGGCAGCCCTGGTATCCAGGGCTACATTACCTACGATCTAATCAAGCATCGTGATGACTGCACAACACCCCCGCCGCTGGCGCAGCGGCCGCTTTATCGGCGCCGCCATGGCTCTGACGGTGGCCGGTGGGCTCACCCTCAGTGGCTGCCAGCAGGCCAAGCAGACGGTGGACGATGCCGCCACCGGTGTGGGCGATGCCGCCCAGGACGCCGCCACGGCCACCGGCCAGGCCGCCCTGACCGCGGCTGTCAATCCCGTCCTCGATCAGCTCAAGAAAGGCCAGGCACAGGTGGAGGACGGCAATCTCGAAACCGCCGCGGTCACCATGGGCGGCTTCAAGTCGCTCTGGGACCGCTCCGCCCCGGTGATCCGCCCCCTGGCCGGTGACAAGTGGCCCGGGATTGAGTCGGCCGCCAACAGCGTGGTCAGCACCTTCGACGGCGGCACTCCGGCAGCGGGTGCCGCCAGCTCGGCGATCAGCGGCCTCATCGGTCCCCTCAGCGGCCTGATCGGTCAGTAGGCCTGCCCTGGGTGACACGCTGGGGGCGACGCTGCCCCCAGCCGAGCCCTGGATCAGGAAACCCTGCTGTTTGAGCCTGCCGTGCCCCAGGCCGGGGCGCTGCGCACCGTGCTGGCCTTCCCCAGCACCTATTCGGTGGGCATCACCAGCCTGGGCTACCAGGTGGTGTGGGCCACATTGGCCCAGCGGCCCGATGTGGACGTTCGCCGCCTGTTCACCGACCAGAGCGATCCGCCCCACCGCAGCCTTGATCTGTTCGGCCTGTCCCTGAGCTGGGAGCTCGACGGGCCGGTGCTGCTGGAGCTGCTGGAGCGCCAGCGCATTCCCCTGTGGAGCCACGACCGGGGCGACAGCGACCCGATCGTGTTCGGCGGTGGCCCGGTGCTCACCGCCAACCCCGAGCCCCTGGCGCCCTTCTTCGACGTGGTGCTGCTGGGCGATGGCGAACTGCTGCTGCCCGCCTTCCTCGATGCCCTGCAGGCCTGCCGCGACGCTCCCCGCCCCGAGCGCCTGCGCCAGCTGGCCCGGGTGCCGGGCGTGTACGTGCCCAGCC
This sequence comes from Cyanobium sp. PLM2.Bin73, assembly GCA_007694915.1. GTDB lineage: Bacteria > Cyanobacteriota > Cyanobacteriia > PCC-6307 > Cyanobiaceae > NIES-981. Next base: position 19,555 of record REEV01000066.1, read on the forward strand.
TCTACGCCCCCCGCTATGGCTCCGAGGGCGAGCTGCTGGCCGTGGCACCCACAGAGCCGGGCATCCCGGCCACCGTGGCCAAACAGACCTGGCGAGGCAACACCCTCAGCCATTCCGCGGTGATCACCCCGGCGGCGGCCTGGCCGTCGATCCACATGGTGGAGGTTGTGCGCAGCTGCCCGGAGCTGTGCCGCTTCTGCCTGGCCAGCTACCTCACCCTGCCCTTCCGCACCCCCAGCCTCGACGACGGCCTGATCCCGGCGGTGGAGAAGGGGCTGGCCGCCACCCAGCGCCTGGGCCTGCTGGGGGCATCGGTCACCCAGCACCCCCAGTTCGCCGAGCTGCTGGCCTGGCTGGATCAGGACCGCTTCGACGGCACACGCGTCAGCGTGAGCTCGGTGCGGGCCGCCACGGTGACGCCGGAGCTGGGCCGGATCCTGGCCAGACGGGGCAGCCGGTCGCTCACGATCGCCATCGAGAGCGGCAGCGAGCGCATGCGCCAGGTGGTGAACAAGAAGCTCGCCACCGAGGAGATCTATGCAGCGGCCCGCTACGCCAAGGAGGGGGGGCTCACGGGCCTGAAGCTCTACGGGATGGTGGGCCTGCCCAGCGAAGAGGAGGCCGACGTGGAGGCCACCGCCGCCCTGCTGCTGGCTCTGAAGAAAGCCACGCCGGGCCTGCGGCTGTCGCTGGGGGTGAGCACCTTTGTGCCCAAGGCCCACACCCCCTTCCAATGGCAGGGGGTGCGGCCCGAGGCCGACAAGCGCCTGAAACTGCTGGCCAAGCGCCTCAAACCCAAGGGCATCGAGCTGCGGCCCGAGAGCTATGGCTGGAGCGTGATCCAGGCCCTGATCTCCCGCAGCGACCGGCGCCTGGCGCCGGTGATCGCCGCCGCCCGCGGCCGCCACGAGAGCCTGGGGGGCTGGAAGCAGGCCTACCGGGCCGTGCTGGCCGGCAAGCACGATACGGCGCCGTCCCGCAGCGCGGACACTCAACTGCCCCCGCCGCCCCCCTGGGAGGAGGTGATCCACGCCACCTGGAGCCCGGAGCGGGTGCTGCCCTGGCAGCACCTGGAGGGGCCGCTGCCCCCGTCAACCCTGCTCAGGCACGCCCAGGTAGCGCTGGCGGCAGGCGGCCCCACGGCGGCGGCCTGAGCCTCAGTCGAACACGGCCGTTCGGCCCCGATACACCATCACCTGACGGCGCAGATGCAGGCGCAGGGCCCGGGCCAGGGCCAGACGCTCGGTGTCGCGGCCCTTGCGGATCAGGTCGTCCACCTCATCGCGGTGGCTCACGTGCACGGTGGCCTGCTCGATGATCGGCCCGGCGTCGAGCTCTTCGGTCACGTAGTGGGCCGTGGCACCGATCAGCTTCACCCCGCGCTCCCAGGCGCGGTGGTAGGGCTGGGCCCCCTGGAAGGCGGGCAGGAACGAGTGGTGGATGTTGATCACACCATGGCCTGAGACGCCGGCGCCGCCTTCGGGGCGGCCGGCGGCGTGGAAGCGCTCGAGAAAATCGCCGCTGAGCACCTGCATGTACTTGGCCAGCACCACCAGCTCGATGCCGTGCTCGGCCAGCAGCCGCAGCTGCTCGGCCTCCACCTCCGCCTTGGTGGCGGGGCTCACGGGCAGATGCACGTAGGTGGCCCCGAAGTCCTCGGCGGTGGCCTGCAGCTGCGGGTGATTCGACACCACCAATGGCACGCGCATCGGCAGCTCGCCGGCGCGGGTGCGCCAGAGCAGGTCCACCAGGCAGTGGTCCTGACGGCTCACGAAGATCGCCACCCGGGGCAGCTCATCGGAGAAGTGCACCTGGCCCTCGCCGCCAAGGCGCTCGGCCAGGGCTGCCACGGCCGGGGCGATCGCCGCCCGCGGCAGCCCGAAGCCCTCCAGCTGCCATTCGATGCGACTGAGGAAGAGGCCGGCACCGGCGTCGGTGTGGTGATCAGCGTGACGGATGTTGCCCCCGTTGGCCGCCACCCAGCCCGAGAGCTCACTCACCAGGGCCGGCCGGTCGGGACAGATCACCTGGAGGATGGCGGTGGCAGGCGGCATCGCGGCAGGGGCCGGCAGGAGCTCAGAGCAAGTGCATGCGTAGCACCTCGCGGTTGGCGCGCCGCACCCGGGCACGGATGGTGGTGAGGCCGAGACGCTCGTGGGCCGCCACTCGGTGGCAGCCGTTGAAGCCCCACAGCTCCCCCTCCACCTCGAGCACGTCGATGGGCTCCTGTTGACCCTCGGCGGCGATCGCCGCCGCCAGGGCGGCCACCTTGGCCTCATCGAGCACCCGCTCCAGGGGACGGCGGATGGCGGCCAGGGGCAGCACGGCTTCGCGCATCGATCTATCTCATACTCATTCCGTTTTAGCGCCCCTCAGCGGGGAGGTTGCGAGCGGCGACAACCCGACTCTCCAGGCACCGCAGCACCGATACAGTCAGCCCCTGCCACTGCCGCTCCGCCCGACGATGGCCCCTGCCCAGGTCTCAAGGCCGCTGCTCACTTCGCCGCTGCCCGCCTCGCCGCTCTCGCGGCCGCTGGCCGCCCTGCAGCAGCCCCTGCGCCGGCTGCTGTCGTTCGTGCTGGCGGCCATGCTCTGCGTCAGCCTCGCCGCCTGTGGCGGCAGCCAGGCCCAGCCGCCCAGCCTCAGCGCCGAGGACATCGCCTTCATCGAGCGCCAGGCGGAGGGCTTCCTGGCCGCCCGCGATCGCCTCCCCGAGCTGGCCGACCTGGTGAACCAGCGCGACTGGACCTTCACCCGCAACCTCATCCACGGGCCGATGCAGGAGGTGGGCCGCCAGATGCTCTACATCAACCAGCGCCTGCTGCCCGACGACCAGCCGGAAGCCAAGCGCCTGGCCGAGCAGCTCAAGCGCTCCCTGGCCCAGCTCGATGAGGCCGCCCGCCTGCAGGACGCCGACGCTCTGCGCAAGACCTACATCTCCGTGGCCAGCGGCTTCGGCAAGTACGCCCAGATCCTGCCGGCCCAGGTGCAGGAAGATCTCAAGCAGGTCTGACCGGCAGCCCCTGAGCGAACCCGGCCCGCCGCCGGCGCCCGTCAGGCCGGCTGATCCGGTGCTGCTGGTGGGGGCCGGCCTGGTGGGCCTGGCCTGCGCCTGGCAGCTGCAGCGCCGCGGCCATCCAGTGCTGCTGGTGGATCCCGCCATCGACGGACCGCCGGCCGTTGACGCGGGCAGCTGGGCCGCCCTGGGAGTGCTGATGGCCCAGGTGTTCCACCGCTCCAGCGGCCGGGGCTGGCGGCTGCGCCAGCGCAGCCACGCCCTCTGGCCCCAGTGGCTCGCCGCCCTCGAGGCCGAGGGTCATGGCGTGGCCCGGCGGGCAGGGCTGCTGCTGCTGGCCTCCAGCGCAGACGAGCTGGCCCGCCAGCAGCGGCTCGCCGCCGAGCGCCAGCGCCGCGGGGTGCCCCTCGACCTGTGGTCAGCCGAGCGGCTGCAGGGGCTGCGGCCCCAGCTGCCGGCCGCCGCCCTGGGCGGCCTGCACTCCCCCAGCGATGGCCAGCTGGATCCGGGCCAGGCCATGGCCGCCCTGCTGGCCAGCGCCCGCGCCGGGGGGCTCAACGTGCTCAGCGAAGCCGCCTGCCGGCTGGAACGCACCGGCCACGGAGCTGGCGGGGGCTGGCGCCTGATCGGCAGCACCGGCAGCCGCGTGGAGGCCCCCTGGCTGGTGCTCTGCGCCGGTGTGGCCACGGCGGCGCTGCTGGAGCGCCTGGGCCACAGCCTGCCGATGGAACCGGTGCTGGGTCAGGCCCTGGAGCTGGAGCTGGAGGACGGGCTGGAGGAGGGGCTGGACAGCCTGCCCGCCTGGAGCCGCCCGCCGGGCGGCTGGCCCGGGGCGGTGCTGTGGCGCGGCATCAACCTGGTGCCCCGGCCCGACCTGCCGGGCGGGCGGCGGTGCTGGCTGGGGGCCACCCTGGAGCCGGGCCACCTGGCCGACCCGGCGGCCCTCAGGGATCTGCGCGGCTGGGCAGGGGCCGACCTCGGCTGGCTCAGCCGGGCCACCGTGATCCGCGCCTGGCAGGGCCAGCGCTGCCGGCCCTGCCGGCAGCCCGCGCCGGTGCTGGAGGTGCTGGAGCCGGGCCTGGTGGTGGCCAGCGGCCACTACCGCAACGGGGTGCTGCTGGCGCCGGCCACGGCCGAGTGGGTGGCCGAGCGGATCGCCGCCGGCCGCGGGGCATGAAAAAGCCCCCGGGCGGGGGCTGGGACGCATCGGGGACTGGCAGGCATCAGGGGCTGGATCAGCCGGCGGGAGGCTTACTTGCTCTCGGTGAATTCGGCGTCGATCACATCGTCGCTGCCGGCGCCGCCGGAGGCCTCGGCCCCGGCACCGTTGCCACCGGGGGCACCGGCGGCACTGGCATCGGCACCGGCCGCCTGCTGATAGACGGCGGCACCGGCGGCATAGAGGGCCTGCTGGAGGGTTTCCAGCTCGCTCTTGATGGTGTCGAAGTCCTCCTTCTGCAGCGCCTCCTTGAGCTTGGCGCTGGAGGCCTCCACCTTGCCCTTGTCCTCGGCACCCACCTTGTCACCCAGCTCACCGAGTTGCTTCTCGGCCTGGTAGATGAGGGTCTCGGCCTGGTTCTTGAGGTCGATGCGCTCGCGCTTCTCCTTGTCGGCGGAGGCGTTGGTCTCGGCGTCCTTCACCATCTTCTCCACCTCGTTTTCGCTGAGGGTGGAGGCGCCGGTGATCGAGATGCTCTGCTCCTTGCCGCTGCCCTTGTCCTTGGCGGTGACGCTGAGGATGCCGTTGGCGTCAATGTCGAAGGTGACCTCGATCTGGGGCACGCCGCGGGGAGCCGGAGGGATGCCGTCGAGGCGGAAGGTGCCCAGCGACTTGTTGTCGCTGGCCATCTCGCGCTCGCCCTGGAGCACGTGGATCTCCACGTTGGTCTGGCCATCCACCGCGGTGGAATACACCTCGGTTTTCTTGGTGGGGATGGTGGTGTTGCGGGTGATCATCTTGGTCATCACGCCACCCAGGGTCTCCACCCCGAGCGACAGCGGCGTGACGTCCAGCAGCAGGATGTCCTTCACCTCACCGGCGAGCACACCGCCCTGGATGGCGGCGCCCACGGCCACCACTTCGTCGGGGTTGACGGTCTGGTTGGGGTCCTTGCCGGTGATCCGCTTCACCAGCTCCAGCACCGCCGGGATGCGGGTGGAACCACCCACCATCACCACCTCGTCGAGCTCGGCCGAGGCGAGCTTGGCGTCCTTGAGGGCCTGCTCCACCGGCACACGGCAGCGGTCGATCAGGCTGGAGGCCAGCTCTTCGAACTTGGCTCGGGTGAGGGTGAGGTCGAGGTGCTTGGGGCCCTCGGGGGTGGCCGTGATGAAGGGCAGGTTGATCTCGCTCTGGGTGGCGCTGGAGAGCTCGATCTTGGCCTTCTCGGCGGCCTCGGTGAGGCGCTGCAGGGCCTGCTTGTCCTGACGCAGATCGATGCCCTCGTTGGCCTTGAAGCTGTCAGCCAGGTGATCGACGATCACCTTGTCGAAGTCGTCACCGCCGAGGTGGGTGTCACCGGAGGTGGAGAGCACCTCGAACACGCCGTCGCCCACCTCCAGCACCGACACGTCGAAGGTGCCGCCGCCCAGGTCGAACACCAGGATGCGCTCGTTGCTCTTCTTGTCGAGGCCGTAGGCCAGGGCCGCGGCGGTGGGCTCGTTGATGATCCGCAGCACCTCGAGACCGGCGATCTTGCCGGCATCCTTGGTGGCCTGGCGCTGGGAGTCGTTGAAGTAGGCGGGCACGGTGATCACCGCCTGGGTGACGGTTTCACCGAGGTATTTGCCGGCGTCTTCGGCCAGCTTGCGCAGCACCTGGGCGCTCACCTCCTCGGGGGCGAACTGCTTGCCGAGCACCGGGCACTTCACCTTGACATTGGCACCGGATTTCTCAACCCCATAGCTCACTTCCTTCGACTCCTCGTTCACCTCATCCACCCGGCGGCCGATGAAGCGCTTCACGGAATAGAAGGTGTTCTCCGTGTTCATCACCGCCTGACGCTTGGCGATCTGCCCCACCAGCTGATCCTGGTTCTTGGTGTAGGCCACCACCGAGGGGGTCGTGCGGAAGCCTTCGGCGTTGGCGATCACCGTGGGCTTGCCGCCCTCCATCACGGCCACACAGCTGTTCGTCGTGCCGAGATCGATGCCAACAACCTTGCCCATGGGCCCTGTCCTCTCCTGGTGTATCTGAGATTTGATCTCTGCATCCTCAGCAGCGAGGGCCTGTGGGGGCGAGGTGTGGTTCCCGAACAGCTGCCGTACCGAGGCCTACGGTTCGGCCATCAGCGCCGCGCCCCCATGGCTTCGCCGATCACCGCCAGCACGGCCCTGGTGGGGGTGCTGGGGGATCCGGTGCGCCACTCGCTGTCGCCGGTGATGCACAACGCCGCCCTGGCGGAACTGGGGCTGGACTGGGTGTATCTGGCCCTGCCCGCCCCGGCCGGCCAACTGGCGACGGTGGTGAAGGCTCTGGCCGCCATGGGCTGCCGGGGACTGAACGTGACCATCCCCCACAAGCAGGCGGTGGTGCCCCTCTGCCGGGAGTTGAGTCCCCTGGCCGCCCGGCTGGGGGCGGTGAACACCCTGGTGCCCCACGCCGGCGGCGGCTGGCTGGGCACCAACACCGACGTGGAGGGCTTCCTGGCCCCCCTGCGCAGCGGCGGTCCCCAGGACTGGAGCGCGCGCCGGGCACTGGTGCTGGGCTGCGGCGGCAGCGCTCGCGCCGTGGTGGCGGGCCTGGTGGAGCTGGGGCTGAACTCCATCGCCGTGGCCGCCCGCCGCCGCGAGGCCGTGGCGGCGTTCGTGGCCGGCTGCCGCGGCTGGGCCCCGCAGCTGCAGGGTGTGGACTGGGCGCAGCTCGATGGCGCCCTGGCCGGCGCCGCCCTGGTGGTGAACACCACCCCGGTGGGAATGGCCGCCGCCGGCGATCCGGATGCCGCCGAACGCTGCCCGCTGAGCCCGCATCAGCTCGACGCCCTGCAGGCCGGGGCCACGGTGTACGACCTCATCTACATCCCACGGCCCACGGCCCTGCTGCAGGCCGCGGCCGCGCGGGGCTGCCGCAGCCTCGACGGGCTGGAGATGCTGGTGCAGCAGGGCGCCGCGGCCCTGCGCCTGTGGAGCGGCCGGGAGCACGTGCCGGTGGCCGCCATGGGCGCCGCCGCCGAGGCGGCCCTGGCCGGCTGAGGGGGTCCGCGGCGCTCACTAGCCTGGCCCCAGTGCGTGCCGCAGCGATGCAAGGCCCCCCGATCTGGCAACGGCTCCTGGCGGCCCTCGCCTACCTGCTGCCCTGGAGCGATGCCCTGGGTTTCGGCCGCAGCCTGTTCGGCCTGTTCCCGGCCCTGCAGTGGCTGAGCCTGCCGGCCCTGCCGCTGCTGCTGCTCCAGCAGGCGGTGCCCTTCAGCGGCTTCGTGCTGTTCCTGGTGCTGTTCCTGGCGGTGGTGCGCAACGGCCGGGTGCCCTACCTGATCCGCTTCAACGTGCTGCAGGCGATCCTGATCGACATCCTGCTGATCCTGCTCACCCTGGCCTTCAGCGTGCTTCTGGCCCCCCTGGCCGGCGGCTTCGCCCTGCGCACCCTCAGCAACACCGTGTTCCTGGCGGCCCTGCTGCTGGTGAGCTTCGGGGTGGTGCAGAGCCTGCGCGGCCAGGAGGCCGACATCCCCAGCCTCTCCCAGGCGGTGCGCATGCAGCTCTACTGAGCTACTGAACGGCGCCTGCGCTGGGACGCCGGCGCTGGGATAAGTTGATCGATCCGTCGCTGGTGGGCATCGCCCATCGGCCCCTACGACAGGCGACCATGACGCAGTCCTATTACGAAACCATGTACATCCTTCGTCCGGACATCCCGGAGGAGGAGGTGGAAAGCCACATCACCCGCTACCGCGATCTGGTGACCGAGGCCGGTGGCGAGGTACTCGATTGCCAGATGCGCGGCAAGCGCCGCCTGGCCTACCCGATCGCCAAGCACCGCGAAGGCATCTACGTGCAGCTCAACCACGACGGCGACGGCCAGCAGGTGGCCCCGCTGGAGCGGGCGATGCGGCTGTCCGAGGACGTGATCCGCTACCTCACGGTCAAGCAGGACGGTCCCATGCCTCCGCCCCGCAGCGTGCCCGCCGGGGTGAGTGAAGCCGCTGAGGTGGAGCGCCAGCCGGCCTGAGTTGTGCTCTCCGTAGCCTCCCCCTAGGGTCAAGGCCATGGCAGCCGAATCGCTGTTCTCCCCCCATCAGCAGACCTGGAAACGGGAATCCCTGCTGCGGGAACTGTCCGCCTGCAGGGAAGAGCTGGCCTCGATGCGGGCCCTGCTCAACGACCTACCGCAGATCTTCGAAGGCAAGTTCGAAACCCGCCTGGAGCCGCTGATGGAGCAGAAGCAGCGGCTGCTGGAGGGCAACCAGGATCTGCGCGAGCAGCTCCGCCAACTCCAGCCCGCCGAAGCGGTCTCCGGCCAGCTGATGCCGGCGGCCGATCCGCCTCTGCCCCCCTCCCACCGCCGCCAGGCCTGGGGCCGCAGCCTGCGGCATGCCTTCGGCCTTGACGACCGGCAGCGGTTCTAGGGCTGCGGGCGCTGGCTGGCCGCCCACAGCCGTGTCGGCAGCCCCCACACGTAGATGAAGCCTTCGGCCGCACGGTGATCGAACTGATCGCCGGCGTCGTAGGTGGCCATGTCCGGCACGTAGAGGCTGTGGCTGGCGCTGCTGCGGCCCACCACGGTGGCGTTGCCCTTGTGCAGCTTGAGGCGCACGCTGCCGTTCACGGCCCCCTGGGTGCGCTCGATGAAGCCGTCGATGGCGTCCTTGAGGGCCCCGAACCAGAGTCCCTGGTACACCAGATCGGCCCACTGCATCTCCAGCTGGCGCTTGGCGCGCAGCACGTCGGCGCCCAGGGTGAGGCTCTCGAGCTCCTGGTGGGCCTTGATCAGCAGCAGCAGGCCGGGGGTTTCGTAGATCTCCCGGCTCTTGATGCCCACCACCCGGTCCTCGATCATGTCCAGCCGGCCGAAGCCATGGCGGCCGGCCAGGGCGTTGCCGCGGCGAATCAGGCTCACCGGATCGAGCCGCTCGCCATCGATGCTCACCGGGTTACCGGCCTCGAAGCCGATCTCCACCAGCTGGGGCGCGTCAGGGGCGGCCTCCACGCTGGCGGTGAGGGCAAACACCTCCTCCGGCGGCTCCACATCGGGATCTTCCAGGGGACCGGCCTCGATCGAGCGGCCCAGCAGGTTGAGGTCGATCGAGTAAGGGGATTTCTTGCTCACCGGCGAGGGGATGCCGCAGCGCTCGCCATAGGCAATGGTTTGCTCGCGGCTCATGCCCCACTCCCGCGCCGGGGTGAGCACCTTGAGGTCGGGGGCCAGGGCGCCGATGGCCACGTCGAAGCGCACCTGATCGTTGCCCTTGCCGGTGCAGCCGTGGGCCACGGCGTCGGCCCCCAGCTCCCGGGCGATCTCCACCAGGCGGCGGGCGATCAGCGGCCGGGCCAGGGCGGTGGAGAGGGGATAGCGGCCCTGGTAGAGGGCGTTGGCGCGAATCGCCGGAAAGGCGAACTCGGTGATGAAGGGCTCGATCAGATCACCCACCAGCGACTGGCTGGCGCCGGCGTCGAGGGCCTTGCGGCGGATCGGCTCCAGCTCATCCCCCTGGCCCAGGTCGGCGGCGAAGGTGATCACCTCCTCCACGCCCCACTCGTTGATCAGATAGGGGATGCAGACGCTGGTGTCGACCCCGCCGGAATAGGCCAGCACAGCCCTCTTGGCACGCCCCATCAACCCAGTCCCTGCGCTTGATCGCCCGATTCTCCCCTGTCGCCGCCAGGGGGGTCCTGCGGGAGGCGCCAGCTGGCTGCCAGCCACAGGGCCATCAGCAGCGGCGGACCCAGCACCAGGGCCCACACCAGCCGGCCGTCGGGCGCCAGGGGAGTGGGCCAGCGGGCGCCGGCGGCTGCGAGTGCGGCGCTGAGGGCCAGGGCCAGGGCCCACAGGCCCAGCACCGAGCGCAGGACACGGCCGGAGGCGCGCGGCGGGGGCAGGGGCTCGGGCATGGGGGTGGTGAGGGGAGAGGTGGTTAGATTGGTGGGTCGGGGTGGAGCCGCCCGGGGCGCGCCTGCACAGCCCGCATCCAACCAGAGCGCCACCCACCAGCCTGACGACCCAAGCCTGACCACCCTCGGACCGCATGAGCAAGCTCTCCGCCTCCAGCCTCAGCCGTCTGGAGAGCGTCAACCCCTCCCTCACCCGCTACGACCGCGACGAGCCGGCCCCGGTGCTGCCGCTGCGCGATGAACCCGATCTGCTCAGCTGGCTGGAGAGCAGTGGACGGCTGGTGGCCGAGGAGGAGAGTGCCACCACCGATGTGAGCACCGTGGAGGAGGAGGAGCTCTCGGCGCTGATGGGCGAGAAGGAGGACTACAACAAGGACGACGAGCAGCAGGACGAAGCCTGGGAAGACTGAGCGGTGGCGCGGGCAGTGACAGGCAGGCCGGCCCAGGCCCCCACGGCCCAGGGCCAGGCCAAGCCGAAAAACGCACGCCTGGCGGCGGGGCTGCTGGCCCTGATCCTGCTGGCTGCCTGTGCGCTCAGCGACTGGCTGGTGGCCAACTCGATGCTCACCCTGCCCCTGCTGGTGGCGGCGCTGCTGAGCACTGCCATCGCGGCCTGGGGGGTGCCGCGGCTGCGGCGGCTGAAGCTCGGCCAAGTGATCCGCGAGGAGGGTCCCCAGGCCCACCACAGCAAGGCCGGCACTCCCACCATGGGGGGGCTGCTGGTGGTTCCGGTGGGAGTGGTGGTGGGCGGGCTGGTGAGCCCGGCCGATCCGCGCCTGCTGGCCGTGGCGGCCGTCACCCTGGCCTTCATGGCGGTAGGCGCTGTGGACGACTGGCGCAGCCTCACCCGCCGCACCAACACCGGCCTGACACCCCGCGGCAAGTTGCTGCTGCAGGCCGGCGCCGCCCTGCTGTTTCTGGCCTGGGCCGCCCAGGGCCAGTGGCTGGGCGGCGCCAGCCCGGGCCATGTGGCTCTGCCCCTGGGCTGGATCCTGCCCCTGGGTCTGCTGATCTGGCCCCTGGGCCTGTTCGTGTTCCTGGCCGAGAGCAACGCCACCAACCTCACCGACGGGCTGGACGGCCTGGCGGCCGGCTGCGGCGCCGTGGTGTTCACCGGCATGGGGCTGCAACTGATGCTGCGCGGCCACGAGGGTGACCCGGCCCTGGCCGCGTTCTCCGTGGCCATGGCCGGCTGCTGGCTGGGCTTTCTGGCCCACAACCGCAACCCGGCCCGCCTGTTCATGGGCGACACCGGTTCGCTGGCGATGGGGGCGTCCCTGAGCGCCGTGGCCCTGCTCTCCAACAGCCTCTGGCCGCTGCTGGTGATGGGCGGGGTGTTTCTGGCCGAATCGCTGTCGGTGATCGTGCAGGTGTGGGTGTTCAAGGCCACCAAGGGACCCGATGGGGTGGGCCGCCGGGTGCTGCGCATGGCGCCCCTGCACCATCACCTGGAACTGGGGGGCCTGGGGGAGATCCAGGTGGTGAACCGTTTCTGGATCGCCAGCCTGCTACTGGTACTGCTGGGTCTGGTGCTGCTGCCCTGAACCCCTCCTCGCTCCCACAGCGCGCCCCCACGTCACCCCCTCGCACCGCCCCATGGCCCACTTCACCTGGAGGGAAACCGGCCTCACCGCCGACTGCGCCAGCCTGGAGGCGATGGCGGCCCGCTTCGAGGAGGCGGCGGCCCTGATGCGCCGCATGGCCGACGAGGGCTTTCAGCTCGAGCGCCGCAACGGCGGCCAGCGCATCACCCACCCCGACCCGGCGGTGTTCGAGGCCTACGGGTTCGTGAGCGAGGAGCCGCCGGTGCGCCAGCTCACCCTGCTCAGCTCCGACGACGAGCCCTCGCCCTGAGCTCCCGGCGCCAAGCTCAGCGGCTGCGCACGTAGCCCACCACCCACACCACCACGAACGCCAGCGACGACAGGCCCAGGTAGAGCAGCACGGAGGTCTGCAGGGTGGCGATGTCGAGGCCGAAGGGCAGATTGGCGGCCGCGTCTCCGGCCGTGCTCAGGGCCAGCAGCGGCGAAGGAAGGGGCATGATCAGCCCTGGCATCTGCGGTGTGGCGCGGCCGGCCTTCTCTAGCAGGCGATGGCTGGGCTGCGGGAGGATCGCCGCTGTCCCATCCTCGCTCCCGGATGTCTGCGCTCTTTCCCCGCACCCTGATGCTGCTGGGCAGCGGTGAGCTGGGCAAGGAGGTGGCGATCGCCGCCCAGCGGCTGGGCTGCCGGGTGATCGCCGTGGACCGCTACGCCGGCGCCCCGGCCATGCAGGTGGCGGACGTGGCGGAGGTCATCGCCATGACCGACGCGGACGCCCTCAAGGCCGTGGTGCGGCGGCATCGGCCCGATCTGCTGATCCCCGAGATCGAGGCCCTGGCGGTGGACGCCCTGGCGGAGCTGGAGGCCGAAGGCATCACCGTGATCCCCACCGCCCGGGCCACGGCGGTGACGATGAACCGTGATCGCATCCGCGATCTGGCCGCCACGGAGCTGGGGCTGCGCACCGCCCGCTTCGCCTATGCCGGCAGCGCCGCGGAGCTGGCGGCCGCGGCCGCACCCCTGGGCTGGCCGGTGGTGGTCAAGCCGGTGATGAGCTCCTCGGGCAAGGGTCAGAGCGTGGTGCGGGGACCCGAGGGCATCACCGCGGCCTGGGAGGCGGCGATGGCCGGGGCCCGTGGAGCGGGGGCACGGGTGATCGTGGAGGAATTCCTGCACTTTGAGCTGGAGATCACCCTGCTCACCGTGAAGCAGTGGGATGGACCCACCCTGTTCTGCCCGCCGATCGGCCACATCCAGGAGCGCGGCGACTACCAGTGCAGCTGGCAGCCGGCCTCCCTGGGGGCCGCGCAGCTGGCGCAGGCCCAGGCGATGGCCCAGGCGGTCACCGCCAACCTGGGGGGTGCGGGCCTGTTCGGGGTGGAGTTCTTCCTGTGCGGCGAGCCTGGGGCCGAGGAGGTGGTGTTCTCCGAGCTCTCCCCCCGCCCCCACGACACCGGCCTGGTGACGCTGGTGGGTCAGAACCTGAGCGAGTTCGACCTGCACCTGCGGGCGGTGCTGGGGCTGCCGATTCCCAGCATCGAGAGCCTGGGGCCAGCCGCCAGCCGCGTGATCCTGGCCGAGCGGGCGGCCGACGAGGTGGCGTTCGCGGGGGTGGCCGAAGCCCTGCGCGAGCCCGACACCCAGGTGTTGCTGTTCGGCAAGCCCGACGCCCGGCCCCAGCGGCGCCTGGGGGTGGCCCTGGCCCGGGGCGCCAGCGAGGCCGAGGCCCGCCGCCGGGCCGATGGCGCCGCCGGCCAGATCCGGGTAGTGGCCACCTGACCCCTGGCCGCGCAGGCCTTCGCCCCTTAAGGTGCGCCCACCAGGAGTGGGCATGGGCCAGCAGCAGCCAAAACGAGCTCCCTCCCGCAGCCGCGTCGGGGGCACCCGGGTGGGAAGCCGCCGCATCACGCTGGTGCCCTTCGCCATGGGCCTGGCCCTGGGCTACGGCCTCTCGGGGCCCCTGCCAGGGTTGGTGAACGGGGCCGTGGCCGCCCTCAAAGGCGGCTCCGACTACCTCTCGGAAACCATCAGCCCCCTGGCCGGCAAGTCGATCCTGGTGATGGGGATCGACAAGGTGGGCGACAACACCGATGTGATCTTCACCGTGGAGATCGACGACGGCACCACCCGGGTGACCCAGGTGCCGCGCGACACCTACGTCGAGTCCGAGCACTACGGGGTGCTCAAGGCCAACGCCCTCTACGCCTTCGGTGGCATGGATGGTGCCCGGCGGGAGCTGAGCGGCCTGCTGGAGGAACCCATCCAGCGCTACCTGCTGGTGAATCTGAGATCGGTGCGGCGGGTGGCCGACGCCCTCGGGGGGGTGGAGGTGGATGTGCCCCGGCGCATGTACTACGTGGACAACGCCCAGGGGCTCTACATCGACCTCTACCCCGGCCCCCAGGTGCTGAAGGGGGAGGAGCTGGAAGGCTTCCTGCGCTTCCGCAACGATCCGGAGGGTGATATTGGCCGCATGGAGCGCCAGCGAGTTGTGCTGGATCAGGTGTTCAGCAAACTGGCCCAGCCAGCCATGCTCACCCGGCTGCCGGAGCTGCTCAAGATTGCCGGCGAGGACATCCAGACCGACCTGACCGCTCTGGAGTTCAGCCAGCTGCTCACGGCCATGGCCAGCACCAACCTGGTGGCAGGCCAGCTGCCCGGACGTCTGTACTGGTACAACGACCTCAGCTTCTGGATGCCGGACAGCAACCCTGATTACGGCCGCACACCCGAGCAGTTCGCGGCAGAGAAGAAGGGCGGCTGGGAGTCCGAGCGATGGGAGCAGGACGGCTGGAATGCCGAGCGCTGGAACGATGAGCCCTGGGAGGATCAGGCTCCAAGGTCGGGGGAGCGGAGCCTCGAGGCCCACAGCCATCCCACCTACCGCCTCTACTGATCAACCCAGGGCGGTCAACGCAGGAAGCGGTGGTGATCCAGGCCCTCCAGCAGGCCCCAGGCGTCGGGCCGGGTGGAGAAGAACACCCGCCGGTGGCCTCGCAGTCGATCCAGTGACGGGTCATGGTCCCGCGGCACCACCCCCAGGGACAGCCCGCGCAGCAGATCTCCATCCCCCTGTTGGCTGGCCTCCACCAGCAGGGCGTGCAGCGGCAGCCGCCAGCGCAGGGCCAGATAGCGCAGCGCCTCGGTCTTGGACGCCGCCAGCGGCAGCACATCCAGGAACCAGTGGTGATAGAGGTGCGGCCGTGCCATCAGCGCCTGGCTGCGCAGGGTCTGGCGCACCAGGGGCAGCACGCCCTGGTCGGCGTCGCTGAGCAGGTAGCTCACCTTGAAGGCCCCCTGGTCGGACTCCCCCTGGAGGCGCAGGCGGGGCTCCAGGGCCGCCATCGCCGCCTCCACCCCGGCCCGGTCCCACTCCCGGGCGATGTGCTCCCGCCAGCGCTGGTCCACCCCGCCATCAGCCTCGGCGCCGTAGCGAATCTCCGTGCCGGCATCGCTGATCCACACGCAGGGGCGGGGCAGGTGCAGGGCGTCGTAGGCCTGCCGGGCCGGATCGATGCCACGGCCGGACACCACGGCGATGCCCAGCTGGGGATCAGCGCCCAGGCGCCGGCCCAGCTCCACCAGGCTGGGTTCGTCGGCACCGGCCAGGCCCGCATCCAGATCGAGGGCCAGCAGCCGCTGCGGCGGCGGCGGGAGCGCCGGTTCGCCGGCGGACGGGCGCGCCGCAGGTTGCTGAAACCAGAGGGGTGGCTGCTGAGCGGCGTCCCGGGTGGCGGCCACGGCCTCGGCCAGGTAGTGGCTGGCATGGGCATCCCAGCTGTAGTGGCGGCCCACGGCGTCGATGCCGTTGTCGCGCCAGCGGCGCCAGCGTTCGGGCTGGGCCAGGGCGTCCTCCACGGACGTCTGCAGGGCGTCGAGGTCGGAGACGTCCACCAACAGACCGTTGCGGCAGCGGCCCACGATCTCCCGGGGTCCACCGTCGTCGGTGGCCACCACCGGCAGGCCACAGGCGGCGGCCTCCAGCAGGGTGAGGCCGAAGGGCTCGGTGAGCGCCGGATTCACGAACACCCCGCCGAGGCGTGCCGCCCAGCGGTAGATCTCCGGGATCTGGCTGCGCTGATGCTGTTTCGGGTAGGCGATCTGGCCGTAGAGATCAAAGCGATCCACCAGCTCGAACACCTGCTGCAACACCTCCCGCTGCTGGCGGTCGAGCTGGCGGGGGTCATCACGGCAGCCCAGCACCAGCACCAGGTTGTGGGCCCGGCGCAGGTGCTCGGAACGGCCGAACACCTCCACCAGAGCGGGAATGTTCTTGCGGCGGTCGGCCCGGCTGATGGCCAGCACCGGCGGCAGGGAGGGATCCCGCAGAAACGGAGCCATCAGCGCCTCCACCGCCGGCTCCCGCTCGTCAGGCCGGGGGGCGAAGAACTGGAGGTTGTCGACACCCGGCGGGATCACCCGGGCCCGCTCCGGCCGGAAGCGGCCATAGCGGGCATATTGCTGCTCGCATTCCTGACGCGTGCTGGTCACCACCAGCTGGGCATGGGCCAGGGCCAGTTCCTCGGCGTCGATGCGCTGGGCCATGGCGAACTGGGCGTCGATCTGGCTGGCCTCCAGGCCGGCGGCCAGCAGGCGGCGGCGCTTTTCGCGGCCGAGGGAATGGCCGGTGAACACCAGCGGGATCCCCAGCCGGCGCTGCAGCAGGGCGCCCACATAGCCGGCGTCGGCGTAGTGGGCATGGATCCAGTCAGGCCGGCGGGGCTGGGCCAGCAAGCGCTCGGCGAGCAGATCGGCCAGCTCATCGAGATGGGGCCAGAGCAGCTCCTTGCGCAGGTAGCGGGACGGCCCGAAAGGCAGGCGCACGATCGTGGCCCCGGGGACAATCAGTTCCTCGTCCCAGGCGTAGTCGTCGGACACGCGCCTGTCGCGGATCAGCCGCGTGACCACCTCCACCCGCTCCACCTCCGCTCGGGCCGCCAGGGCGCGGGCCAGCTCCAGCACGTAGATGGTCTGGCCTCCGGTGTCGGGATCCCGGCCCAGCTCCAAATCCCGGGACCGCAACAGCCCGTGCAGATGGAGATGGAGGATGCTGTGACCGACCCGGGCAGCGCTGTCCATGGGCGGCGCCACGTCCCGTCAGCAGTTGCCGAACAGGGCGTCCTCCAGATCGCGGAAACAACGGTAGGTGTCGTCGCAGTCCAGGCCGCTGACGGCGATGGCCACCGTCTGACGCCGGGGGTTGAAGTTCACCGTGAGCGACACCGGCAGATCACGGTGATCCACGTGATAGGTGGCACTGCGGCCGCCGTCACCGTAAAGGGTGTCGGGATCCCGGCTGAAACCCCGCTCCCGGCTGAGCTGGCTGATGCCATCCAGGGACGCCACCAGATCGGCGCTGGTGTGAATGGCGGCGGTGTGCACGTAGGGCCCGGGGTCCGCCGCGGGCAGCGGCTCGAAGGCCAGCAGATCGGCCAGCCGGCGCAGCCTCTGGACCACGCCACCTCCCGCTGAGCCCGGCGCGGAGGTGGTGGGCCGCCCGGTAGTGGGCCGCCCCGACGGAGCCAGGGGCTGGGGAGCGGGGGGATGGGCAGGCTGCGGTGCGGGGGAGCGCGGTGCGGGTGAACGCAGCGCGTTGGGGCGCACTGGAGAACCGATGGGCATCGGGAGCTGGTGGCGGGCGGAGCCGTGAAGACGTCCTGTCCAGACCTTAAGCGCCCACACCAGGGATGGAGTGCTCACCCTGAGCAGCACACCAGAACTGGCCCCTGGGACTCAGGCCACGAGGGGCACGGGCGGATGCTGCGCCAGCACCTGCCTGAGGTAGCGCCCCGTGTGACTGGTGGGATGGGCCGCCACCTCCTCGGGGGTGCCGCACACCACGATCTCGCCGCCACGATCGCCGCCCTCCGGACCCAGGTCGATGATCCAGTCGGCGCAGCGGATCACATCGAGGTTGTGCTCGATCACCAGGATCGAGTTGCCCTTGTCCACCAGCCGCTGCATCACGTCCATCAGCTTGTGCACGTCGTAGAAGCTCAGCCCGGTGGTGGGCTCATCGATCAGGTAGAGCGTCTTGCCAGTGGCCCGGCGCGCGAGCTCGGTGGCCAGCTTCACCCGCTGGGCCTCACCGCCGGAGAGGGTGGGGGCGGGCTGGCCGAGCTTGATGTAGCCCAGACCCACGTCCACCAGGGTGCGCAGCCTGTCGGCCGCCTGGGGAATAGAGGAGAACACCTCGGCGGCCTGCTCCACCGTCATCTCCAGCACATCGGCGATGGTGTGGCCCCGGAACGTCACCTGCAGGGTTTCGCGATTGTAGCGGGCGCCCTTGCAGACGTCGCACTGCACGTAGACATCGGGCAGGAAGTTCATCTCGATCACGTTCACCCCCTGGCCGCTGCAGGCCTCGCAGCGCCCCCCCTTGACGTTGAAGCTGAACTGGCCCACCTGGTAGCCGCGGGCCTTGGCCTCCACCGTGGCGGCGAACACCTGGCGGATCGGGTCGAAGGCACCGGTGTAGGTGGCGGGGTTGGACCGGGGGGTGCGACCGATCGGGCTCTGGTCGATCACGATCACCTTGTCGATCGCCTGGATGCCGCGCAGCTCGCGCACCCCGGCCGGAAACGGCACCTTGTGGCCCAGCTGGTGCTCCAGGGCCGGGTGCAGCAGTTCGTTCACCAGGGTGCTCTTGCCGCTGCCACTCACCCCGGTCACGCTCACCAGCCGGCCGAGGGGAAACTCCACATCAAAGCCGGCCAGGTTGTTGCGCTCGCAGCCCAGCAGGGTGAGCCTGCGGGAGCCCGTCGAGCGGCGCTCGACCGGGGTGGGGATGGAACGGCGGCCGCTGAGATAGGCGCCGGTGAGGGAATCGGCGGCGTTGAGCAGGTTGTCGAGACTGCCTTCAGCCACGATGTGGCCGCCGTGAACGCCCGCCCCCGGACCGATGTCCACCAGGTGGTCGGCGGCGCGGATCGTGTCCTCGTCGTGCTCCACCACGATCAGGGTGTTGCCCAGATCGCGCAGCTTCAGCAGGGTGCCCAGCAGCCGGTCGTTGTCGCGCTGGTGCAGGCCGATGCTGGGCTCATCGAGCACGTAGAGCACCCCGGTGAGGCCGGCGCCGATCTGGGTGGCCAGGCGGATGCGCTGGGCCTCGCCGCCGCTGAGGGTCATCGCCGGCCGGTCGAGGCTGAGGTAGTCGAGCCCCACATCCAGCAGGAACTTCAGCCGCATGCGGATCTCCCGCAGCACCAGATCGCCGATCTGGATCTGGCGGGCCGTGAGCAGCGGCTCGGCACCCTCGCTCTCCCCCACCCCCATCAGCGCCTCGATGCGCCGCAGGCTCTCGCTCACGCTGGTGGCGGTGAGTTCGTGGATCCGGTAGGGCCCCACCCGCACCGCCAGGGCCTCGGGCCGCAGACGCAGGCCGTGGCAGCTGGCGCAGGGCACCAGCTCCAGATACTTCTCCAGCTTCTGGCGCACGGCCTCGCCGCTGGCGTCACGCAGCTGGCGCTCGAGGATCGGCAGGATGCCCTCGAAGGGCCGCACGTAGGCCTGCGACTTGCGGTAGCGGCTGTCGGCCTGGATGGTGATCGGCTCGCGGGAGCCGTGGAGCAGCACCTCGTGCTGCTCGGCACTCAGCTGGTTCCAGGGGGTCTTGATCTCGAAGCCGAAGGCCTCGCCCACCGAATACAGCAGCGAGAAGTAGTAGGCGTTGTCCTTCTCCGCCCAGGGGGCCACCGCCGCGTACACGGGCAGGGAGGGATCGGGGATCACCCGCTCGGCGGTGAAGCGGCGCAGATGGCCGATGCCGTGGCAGTCGGGGCAGGCGCCGTAGGGGCTGTTGAAGGAGAACAGCCGCGGCGAGAGCTCCTCCATCACCGCCCCATGCACGGGACAGGCGAAGTTCTCGGAGTAGAGCCGCTCGCGCTCCAGGCCCTCCGGCAACTCCTCGCCGGTTTTGGGCACCAGCTCCACCAGGGCCAGGCCATCGCCGCGTTTGAGGGCCGTGCGCAGGGAGTCGGTGAGGCGCTCCTGGATGCCCTCACGGGCCACCAGCCGGTCGACCACCACCTCGATGTGGTGGGCGTGGTTCTTGTCGAGCTCGATGTTGTCGGCCAGCTCGCGCACCTCGCCGTTGATGCGCACCCGGGCGAAGCCCTCGGCCACCAGGCCACCCAGCAGCTTCACGTGGCTGCCCTTCTTGCCGCGCACCACCGGCGCCAGCAGCTGGTAGCGCGTACCCTCGGTCAGGGTGAGGATCTGGTCCACCATCTCGTCGATGGTCTGGGGCCGGATCGAGCGGTCGCACTCCGGGCAGTGGGGTTCACCGGCGCGGCCGAACAGCAGACGCAGGTAGTCCTGGATCTCGGTGACCGTGCCGACGGTGGAGCGGGGGTTGTGGCTGGTGGACTTCTGGTCGATCGAGATCGCCGGGGAGAGGCCCTCGATGGCATCCACGTCGGGCTTGTCCACCTGTCCCAGGAACTGGCGCGCGTAGGCCGAGAGGCTCTCCACATAGCGGCGCTGACCCTCGGCAAAGATCGTGTCGAAGGCCAGGGAGCTCTTGCCGCTGCCGCTCACGCCGGTGAACACCACCAGGCGGTTGCGCGGGATGGTGAGATCGACGTTGCGGAGGTTGTGCTGGCGGGCGCCACGCACCCGGATCACATCCTCAAGGTTGCCGCCGTTGAGTGCCTGCAGAGCGATCTTTTCATCCAGCGTCTGACCCAGAGGCTCCTCCGCGGCAGCACGCCTGTCGCGGGCAGGCGCTGAGCTCTTGGCACGGGGCATACGGCAGCCTGCAGAACGAAGGATTCTAGAAGTGCCGGTCCGGGCCCCGGAACGGAGCTAGACAGCAACCAGCGGGAGCAGCCGGCCATGCGCTTGACGTTCGTGCCGATCCACGTGTTCCGCGAAACGCCACAGGTGATGTTCTTCGATGCCAGCGTGCCGCACAGCAACGGCAGCGACATCGTGGAGCACAGCGGCGACGCCGTGTCCCCACCGGATGACACCGCTGGTGACGCGGTGTTCGAGCAGTACTACCGACATCGCCACCAGGTGGACCACAACCTGGTGCTGCATGGCACGCGCAGCTTCCGGCTGCTGAATCCGCACTGGCCACAGCCGCACCATGTGGTGCACCTGGAGCGGGCGATGGGGGCGCTGCAGATCCCGATCGGCACGTATCACCGCTCGGAGTCGGGTGCGGAGGGGAGCCTGGTGCTCAATCAGGCCGTGCGCGACCCCGAGTTCCGCTTCGCCACGGAGTTCATCCCCGTGAGCCTGCGCGAGCGGCCGGACCTGCAGGCCCTGCGGCAGTCAGCGCCGTGGGTGTGGTGCTGGCGCAACGGCCACATCTGTCGCCACCACGAGGTCTGAGGGCCCGCCCGATGTCCTCCCTGCTGCGCATCACGCCGCTGGACCGTCGTGCGGTTCCCCTGGTGACCTCCTGGGCACGGGCGGAGGGCTTCACCCCGGGGGCCGGTGACGTGGCCATCTACAGGCATACCGACCGCCAGGGTCTGTGGCTGGGCTGGCTGGGCCAAGAGCCGGTGGGGTGCATCGCCGGCGTGCGCTACAACGCCGCCTACGGCTTCATCGGCCTGTTTCTGGTGAAGCCCGAGTATCGGGGCAGGGGCTACGGCGTGGAGCTGTGGCGGCACGCCCTGGATCACCTGGCCGACCTGCCTTGCATCGGTGTGGAAGCGGCACCGGAACGGGTGGACGACTACGCCGGCTGGGGATTCCGGCCGGCCTCGATCACCACCCGCTGGCAGCTGATCAGCAACGGCAGCCGCAGCGACAGCCAGGCCGAGATCGGCAACGCCGGGTGGCAGGGCAGGGAGGGTGTGCGCCTGCTGGAGGGCGTGGCGATCCCCACGGCGGCGGTGCAGGCCTACGACGCTCAGCGCGAACCCAGCCCCCGGCCCCATTTCCTGGCCGACTGGCTCAGCCATCCGGCAGGCACGGTGCTGGCCCTGCTGGATGGCGAGGGCCGCTGCCATGGCTTCGGGCGCATCCGCCCCTGCCTGCTGCCCCGGGGTGAGGGCTGGCGCATCGGCCCCCTGCTGGCTGACACCCCGGCCCTGGCGGGGCAGCTGCTGGAGGCGCTGATCCACCGCCATCCCGGGGTGGTGCTGATCGATGCCCCCGGCGCCAATCCGGCGGCGGCGGCGGCGCTGGAGGGGCTGGGCTTCCTGCCCGTCTCCCGCACCCAGCGCATGTATCGCGGCACGCCACCGGCGGTGCCGCTCAGCGAGGTGTACGGGCTGGCCTGCCTGGAGCTGGGCTGAACCGGGTCCAGGTTCCAACGGCGACGGACGGGGGGACGGACGGGGGGTAAGAACACTCATTCGCGCGCGGCGGTGGCCTGCGACACGCTTTCGTCCGGCAGCTCACCAGAGGATCGGCAGTCCGGGTCCCATCGCCAGAGGCCGCCATGACGCGCCGCACCAGCCCCGAACCCGATCGACACCACAGCAATCCGCGCGGACACAGCGCCTACGGCTACCGCAACGGCCGGGACGTGATGGTGGTGCTGCGCTGCTGCGGACCGGATCAGTTCTTCCTCGAGCGGGTGGTGTTCCCGTTCGAACTGCTCACCTTCCTGGCGCCCGCCGAGGCCGAGGTGCGCATCCACGGCCCGGCGGCGGGCGGCATGGAGCTGCTGGAGGAGGTGCCGCTCGAGGAGCTGCAGCTCGAACCGGTGCCGGTGCCCCGTCACCCCCTGGAGCAGCTGAGCATGCGCCACCTGCTCAACGACCTGCAGCAGCGCTACGCCAGCGATCCCAGCGACGCCAACCGCCAGCGCCTGGTGCAGCAGGAGCAACTGCTGCGCCGCTGGCTGCCGGGCCAGGCCTGATCAGCGATCGAGCACGGGCTCATAGCCGCGGGGCAGCAGGTTCCAGTCGGCGCCATACACGTGCACCCGGCGGGTGGATCGGCCAGCGCTCTCGAACGACTGGCCGGCATGGGCCCAGGCGAGCACGCTGCCGGCCAGGTTGCGCGCTGCGAAGCCCTCCGCGATCAGCTGCTGGGCATAGAGACCGCTGCGCAGGCCGATGGTGCAGTAGGGCACGACCAGATTGTCGCGGTAGCGCTCCCGGTGCTGCTCGAAGGCCTGGCGGCTGATGGCCCCCGGCAGCATCGACACCGCCTGCTCGTGGGGCGCGCGCACATCCACCAGCAGGGGCTGCCGGCCGAACGCCTCAGAGCCGCCCGCGGCGAGCCAGTCGGCCACGCTGAGGTCGGGCACGGCCGGGAACAGGCGCCGGCGGAAGGCGGCGTAGCGGCGCTCCACCTCGGCGGCCAGCTGCGCGTCGGCGGCATCGCTGGGCAGGCGGGGGCCACAGCCCACCACCGCCAGCAGGGCCAGGCCCACGGCCAGCAGGCGCAGCGGCGACCTCAGGCCTGCCACCGCATCAGGCCGAGGCGCCGGGCCAGCCCCTCGAACGGCTTGAGATAGCCGGCCTCGTGGGGCTGGGCCTTGAGCATGCGGTTCCAGTAGATCCAGGGGAACCCGAAGCGCTCCAGCAGCCAGGCAAACCAGCGCTCCTTCACCGGATTCACCAGAAAGCTGCTCACCGGCTGTTTGCTGTAGTCGAACTCCACCATCATCACGGCGTGATCGCTGGTGATCAGGGGGCAGGCGCTGTAGCCGTCGTAGCCGGGATCGAGGTGCCGGCCCTCCAGCACCGCCAGCACATTGGCCGCCACCACCGGCGCCTGCATGCGCACCGCCGCCGCCGTCTTGGCGGTGGGGAAGGAGCCCACATCGCCGATGGCGAACACGTTGTCAAAGCGCACGTGGCGGGCGGTGTGGGGGTCCACCTCCACCCAGCCACCGCTGGCGGCCGCCGGCTCCCCCTCGGCGGGCTGAATCGCTAGGGGGCTGGCCGCCACCACCGGCGGCGCCGACATGGGCGGGACCACGTGCAGGAGTTCGAAGGGAATGGTCTCCAGCCGCTCGCTGTGCCCAGGCTCCCGCACGCGAAACGTGGCCAGGCCCGCCGGCCCGTCCACGGCCACCAGGTCGTGGTGGTAGCGCACCTCGCTGTGGTGGCGGGCGGCGATCTCCACCATTTTGTCGCTGTAGGCCCGCACCGGAAACAGGCTGGCCTGAGCGGTGCAGAACAGGGTGCGCGTGTTCACACCCACGCCGCTGCGCTGCTCGAACCGCTGGTGGGCCAGGTGCATGATCTTCTGGGGCGCCCCGCCGCACTTGATCGCCGTGGCCGGCTGGGTGAACACCGCCGTGCCGCCGCGGAACGCCTCGAAGCAGTGGTGGGTGTAGCTGGCCGTGCGGCGGCCGTAGATGCTGGTCACCTGGTGACGGCCCAGGCTCTCGGCCAGGCCCTGCACGGCGCTCCAGTTGAGCTCGATGCCCAAGGCCACCACCAGCACGTCGTAGGTGAGGCGGTGGCCGCCGATCAGCTCCACGGCGTTGTGGTGGGGATCGAAGCCCATCACCTTGCTCTGGATCAGCTCCACCTCCGGCGGCAGCACATCCCGCTCGGCGCGGCGGGTGTCCTCAGGTGGAATGAAGCCGCCGGCCACCAGCACCCAGCCCGACTGGTAGTCGTGAAAGGGGGACGGCTCAACGATGGCGATCTCCAGCCGGGAACTGAGCTTGCGCAGCCAGCTGGCCACCGTGATGCCGCCGGTGCCGCCGCCGGCGATCAGCACCCGCACGTGGGCGGGGGCCGTCATGGCCTCACCTCAGGGGGCCTGGAGCCGGCGCGGCGAACCGCGACGCCGGGAGGGATAACGGAAGCAGGGGAAGCAGACAGGGTCATAGGTCGTCCGTTTTGATGACTGTCCGCCTTGATGACGGCACGTCTTGTAACGGTTTATAATGGTTTCGTGATTTAAGAATAGCGAGCGTGCCCACCCAACGGCTGAACCCTCCAGCGGCGAAGCCGGCTGATCCCCAGCGCTGGGACCAGCGCTACCGCGAGGGCGGCGATGGCTGGGAACTGGGCCAGCCGGCCCCGCCCCTCGCCACCTTTCTGCGCCACGATCCCCGGGCTCCGGCACCTGGGGGCCCGGTGCTGGTGCCCGGCTGCGGCCGCGGTCATGAGGCCGCCCTGCTGGCCGAGCTGGGCTTCTCGGTGCTGGGCCTGGATTTCAGCGGCGAGGCCCTGAACGAGGCCCGGCGGCTGCACGGCCCCGACCGCCCCGGCCTGCGCTGGCTGCAGGCCGACCTGTTCGATCGAGGGGGCCTGGAGGCCGCCGGCCTGGGACCCGGCAGCCTGGGCGGCGTACTGGAGCACACCTGCTTCTGCGCCATCGACCCGCAGCAGCGCCGGGCCTACGCCGCCACCGTGGCGCACCTGCTGCAGCCGGGCGGCTGGCTGCTGGGCCTGTTCTGGTGCCACGCCCGGCCCGGAGGCCCGCCCTGGGGCAGCGATCCCGGGGAGCTCAGCGCGCTGTGGCGGCAGGCCGGCCTGGTGGAGGAGATCTGGGAGTCGGCCACTGGCTCGGTGGCCCAGCGCACAGGCGAATGGCTGGGCCTCTGGCGTCAGCCCGGCCGACCCACACACAACGAGAGCTGACCATGGCAGAACGACCACGTGAGCGGCTGCAGCGCTGGGGCTTCTCCCGGGCCGGCCTGCTGGACAATCGCCATGGCGAATGGTGGCTGCTGGCCCAGATGGTGTTGATCGCGGCCCATGCCCTGCCGCCCTGGCCACCCCTGGCGACTCTGGGCATCGCCTCCTGGCCGCTGGTGCTGCGGCTGGGGGGCGCCCTCACGCTGGCGATCGGACTGGCCGTCGGCGGCCAGGGCGCCGCCAACCTGGGCGAGGGCCTCAGCCCACTGCCAGAGCCCATCCCCGGAACGCCCCTGGTCACAGAAGGCGCCTACGGCCGCTGCCGCCATCCGCTCTACCAGTCGCTGCTGCTCTGTTCCCTGGGGGTCGTGTTGCTGCTTGGCAGCCTGCTGCATCTGGGGTTGCTGGTGGCCCTGGCCGTTGTGCTGGCGCTGAAGGCACGGCGGGAAGAACAGCGCCTCTGCGAAAGCCACCCCGACTACGCGGCTTATCGGCAGGGCACCCCAGCGATCATTCCGCACCTACCAGGCCTGGACTGGAGAGGCGGCTACAACGAGCATCATCAATGATTGGCAGTGGCCAACCGAAGAGATGGTGCACGGGCTGGATCTAACCAGCGCACGCTGCCGTCAGGGAATGGAGCGTTTGAACCTGGCCGGGTTCAAGTTCAAAGCTCAAGTCACCCGCTGAACTTGGCACCATGATCTGCATCGTGACTCCGTCGTCGGGGATCGGGTTGAGGCACCCTGCGTCGTACTGGGCGGACGCTGGGGGGATCGCGCCACCGGAATTGATCAGCAGTTCCTCACTGCGATTGGCGAGGCCCCAGGTCTGTTGATTCTCATCAGTCAGCACCAGGGGGCGAGTGTGATCCAACTTGAGAGGGGAAGACTCGGCATTCAGTCTCAGTCGCAGACCCGACGGAGTATTGACATCGGAGCGCTCAAAGAGCATCGCCCCCAGCTTATGCCCTGAACCGTCGTCAAGAAACCAATTTCCCGTCGTCTCAGCCGCCGAAGCTGCTAATGGAGCAAAGAGCGGGGCGAGAACAAGTAGCCCAACTGCCACGATCCCAGCCATAGCAATGGTGAGAGAACGACGAGCTCGCCTCAAGCTCTCAAAAGGCGAAGAAGCAAAAAGTAACCACAAAGCGTTGACCATTTCTTGGTGTTCATGGAATCCAAGGGCAACCCCTTGGCTGGTCTCGTTGGCTGGTCTCGGCTGAATCCTTGAGTGGGGGAAGCATGGGCCGCGTTTCATGCCGGATCAGACGGTGCGCCCGCTGATCAGTCTCAGCACGATCGCAACCAAGGCAATGATGAGCAGCAGATGGATCAGACCTCCTAGCGTGTAGGAAGTGAGCAGACCAAGAAGCCACAGAACGATCAGCAGAACCGCAAGCGTTTCCAGCATTGTTCTTTCCCCTCAGAAGCGGATAGTTGGGTCAGTTCGCCTTATCCTTGGCATCGTGCTGGTTGGCATCGCGTACCTTTCTGCTGGCAGAACGAGCGGCCTCTTTCACATCTTCGACGGCGTTCATGGCGGAAGCTTGCGCCTGCTTTGCCTTCCCTTTGATCTTGTGGCCCGTGTCGTCGGTCAGCTCACCGAAGGCCGATTCCAGCTTGCCTTCGGCCTCTTTGGCTTTGGCGTCGATACGATTGGACATGATTTTCTTTGCAGGGGGCGTGAACCGTGCAGGGTTGTTGCCGGGCTGAAGGCTCGAACAACTGCTCTGTCGGCTATACCTTCTTCTCTACCTGCGTTGGCTCGTTCCGAGTCTTCGAGGTTCCGCCCTGGGGAGGAATCGGGCCTGCGGGCAACCGTCCGCTTCAGTCCCCGCAGGGCGGAAGAGGAGTGTGTCGAAATATGAACTGGCGCTGGCTTTCGCTCCGTTCACAGCCCAGAGCCATAGGCGCCGCCGATCAGGTTGGAGCAGGCTCTTGTCAGCCCAACGAGCAAAAGATGTCTAGCGTTTGATCTAGAACTGAAGTCCGCACACCTTGACCCGATCACCTCTCGCCCCCGTCTCGTTCGCCCTGCTGATCGCAAGCGCATCCCTGGTCAACGCCCCGGTCCGGGCCCAGTGGTTCACCAGCCCCATCAGCAGCCCCATCAGCAACCCCTCCCCCGGAGTGCTCTGCGATCGAAACGCCCAGCGTTGCTTCGACAACCAAGGGGCCTCGGTCTCCTTGACACAGCGCTATCTGGGTAACACCGCTGGCCAGAGGCTTTCCGCCGAGCAGAGCGGTAGGCCCAGGCCTTCGGAATTCCAGCTCAGCGACGGCACACTCTGCAGTGTCCCGGAGCGGACTTGCTGGAGCGACGGCTCGCGGAAGCGGACTACGAACACGACCATCACCCAGCAGCTGTTCGGTTCCACCACAGTCGACAATGCCGACAACGAACGGCAGGAAGCACGCTGCAGCCTGAACCAGCAAGGGCGGGGCATCTATGACGGGCCCTGTGAAATCCGGGTCGTCAGTCGCGAAGGCACACTCCAACGCTACGCGGTGATCTTTCCCGATGGACGCCGGTACCAGTTCCGCCGCAGCGGGGATGGTTCTCTCCAGCTCGAAGACGCCACAGGCACCTGGCCGGTTGAGTTGATTGATCATGGCTACACCGGTGTGTTCCGCTGGGGCACCATGTTGCTGGTCGCAACCCGCGAGCACAGCCGGATGCGGCCTCTGGCAGGTGCCGACGGACCGGCACCAGGCTCATCGTCCTCGCCGTTCAGCCCTGGTCAGCTGATCGATCTGCTCTTCTTCCGCAACTGAAGCCAGCGGCGCAGCAGCGGCAGGCTCAATCCGGTCCCTGTGCTGACGCATCGATCGATGCGCTCCACCACGAGATCCACCACCAGGCCTGATCGATCCAGGTGGGGGTGAGCCTCCCAGGCCGCCTCGGGGATTCAACGGCTGCTGAACCTGGTTGCGGAGTCGGCGGGAGCCACCTCATGCAGCAGAGAGTCCTCGAGCAGGAAGGCGCAGAGGTTCGACATCGAACGACCTTCCTCCTCCGATCGCTTCAGCAGGACCTCATGCACCTGAAAGCTGATGGTGATCGAGATGCGCTGCGGCTGACGCTGCATCACCCGGAACCTGTCATTCACACGTATCACTTATAAGGACTGATCTGAACTCTGTTCAGCTTGCGGAATCTGAGTTGCCCTGTACACAGAGCTTCATGGCGAGCGTGGATCAGCTGCTGGTGGGCGGCTGCGACGCCCGTGCCTCCCGCAGCAGCTGGGAGGGCTTGACATGAAAGCGATGTTGAAAGTCGACGCTGAAGAGGCTCAGGGAGCGGTAGCCGCAGAGCGTGGCGATGCCCGCCACTGTGTCGCCCGGACCAGGATTCTGAAGATGTCGCCGGGCCAGATCGAGCCGCTGGTTGCGGATCCACTGGGTGGCCGTACAGCCGAGCCGTTCGCGGAAGGCATACTGCAGCGCCCGACGTGAATAGTGGCTCTGGCTCTCCAGCATCGTGAGATTGAGCGGCTGGGGGAGATTGATCTTGATGTAGTCGATCAGCTCATCGAAGGCATCCCGCCCCTGCTGATCCTTCTGCGTCAACCGATCAAACGGGGTCTCCAGGCGAAGGTCCGGCAGCACCAGCGCCGCGATCAGCCGGTAGATCTGATCATCGAGCTGGACGCTATCCACGAGGGCGTGGCTGTACTCCAGCAGCTGGTCAGCCTTGCTGAGCTCCTGGCGAAGCAGGGTCTGCAGCGGCACCGCGACGGGATCGCCGGAGAGGCGCCAGCCATGGCTGTGCTGGAGCTCCTGTGTCCAGTGGGAGGGCTTGAGGCTCAGCCCCGCCATCGTGGTGGCGGTGTGCAGCAGCCGTTCCGACGAGAGCTGAAAGGCCAGGGCGCTCTGGAGGGTGGTTTCGGAGGAATAGGCCTCACCGGAGAGGATCAGGCAGCCATCCGACGGGCAGGACCAGTGCCGCGAAGCCTGATGCACCCGTTGCTCCCCCCCGTAGCCGAGCAGCACGGTCATCCCGTGCTGCTCCAGCACAGTCATGCTCAACGGTGGATGGATGCCCGCTCCCACCAGGATGCTGCCCACACTGATGGAAGCGCCGTAATCCCACCACGGTGATGTAGGTGTTCCACTGCAGAGTTCATGCAGTGGCAGCACCTTACGCAGCAGCCGGTCGCTGCTGTCGAGGTCCTCGAGCAGGATCAGCCGTCGCTTGAAGGGATTCTCGAAGGCTGCCGCTTCAGGATGCTGCTCGAATCCCTGTTCATGGCCGGACTCATTGGGTTCACCGGTTCCTGCTGCTGCGGCATCCACGCAATTGTCTCCACCCCAAGTGGATGATTCCGAACCCTACCGGGATCCAACGGTGGTGTCTGCGGGGGGCTTGCCGACTCGCCCTTCAGCCTGACGCTTAGCTTGACGTTGAGCAGCGGCGGCGAGGTCCGACGTGGGACGACGTTCGAGCCTTCCGGCAAATGCTCCGGGGCCGGCCATCCGCCAACCCGTGGCGATCGAACACGTGGTGGGCATCGGCTCCTCGGCCGGAGGGCTGGAGGCGCTGCAGGACCTGGCGTCCCATCTGGTGGCAGGTGGCGGGGTCAGCTATGTGGTGGCTCAGCACCTCGCACCGGAACATCGCAGCCTGATCGTCGATCTCCTCGCCCATGCCACGACCCTGACGGTGGTCACGGCCCGCGATGGCGCGCCGCTCCTGGCCAACGTGATCGCCATCGCCCCTCCCAACCATGACGTGGCTGTGGAGGGGGACCGGCTGAAGCTCAGCGATCCCCTCCCCCGCTTCGGGCCGAGCCCCTCGATCAATCTGCTGTTCGAGTCAATTGCCGAGCACTGGGGGGAGAGGGGGGTCGCCGTGGTGCTCTCAGGCACGGGCGCCGATGGCGCCCAGGGGGTGCGTGCCGTGCGAGTCGCCGGCGGGCTCACCCTCGCCCAGTCGCCGGAGAGCGCCAAGTTCGACGCCATGCCCCGTGCCGCCATCAGCCTGGGCGGGGCAGACCTGGTGCTGGATCCCGCGGCGATCGGCGAGCGCCTGGCGGAGCTGATCGCCGCCGGTGGCCCCTGGGGTGGCGGAACCCTGCCGGGCTTCGAGCCCATTGGACTCGATGCGGTGACGGGCCAGCTCAGGCACATCACCGGCATCGATTTCTCCCAGTACAAGGAGACGACGCTCCGGCGCCAGCTGCAGCGCCGCATGGCGATTCGCCAGGTCAGCAGCCTTGAGGACTATCTCCCCCTGCTGTCGGCCGAGCCGGAGGAGGCCCAGGCGCTCGTGCAGAACCTCCTGGTCACCGTCACCGAATTCTTCCGCGATCCCCAGGCCTTCGACGCCTTGCGCGAGTTGCTGCGCGAGTACGTCGATCAGCGCGTCTCAGGCGAACGTCTGCGAGTGTGGGTTCCAGGTTGCGCCACGGGAAAAGAGGTCTACTCGATCGCCATGGTCGTCAGCGAGGTGCTGGATCACCCGGCAGATCTGGCCACGCATCTCAAGATCTTCGGCACGGATCTCGACGAGCCGAGCCTCATGATCGGCCGCCGCGCCATCTATCCGATCGCGGCCGCCAAGGGGATTCCCGCCGATCTGCGGCGCCGTTTCGTGATCGAGCGTGGCGAAGAGATGGAGATCGGCGAAGTGCTGCGCAGCTGCGCCGTGTTCGCCCGCCACGACGTGGGTGCCGATCCGCCGTTCCCGAACCTCGATCTGATTTCCTGCCGCAACACGCTGATTTACTTCACCCAGCCGATGCAGGAGCGGGTGCTGAGCCTGTTCCGGTTCGGATTGCTGCCCGGCGGCCTGCTGTTCCTGGGCAGTTCGGAATCCCTGGGCCACCGCACCGTGGGCTTCGCCGTGGCCGATGCCGAGCACCGCCTCTTCCACCGCACCCGGGAGGAGGCGAACCGGCAGCGCTCTCCACTGGCGACAGCTCCGGCGCGGCAGCCCCTGCCGATCACCCCCGCGAGCCGGATCGCGGTGTTGCGTGAGACCGTGCCCGAGCAGCACATGGCCCTGCTGGAGGGCCTGATCCGCGCCATCTGCCCACCCGCCCTGGTGCTCGATGAGAACCACGATCTGGTGGAGGTGATCGGCGATGTCACCCCGTTCTGCCGCCTGCCCGAGGGACGCATGAGCGTGGCGGCCCATGCCTTCCTGCTGCCCGAACTGCAGTCGGAGGCGCGTGCCCTGTTCCTGCTGGCCCGGGCCGATGGCCTCGCAGTCGGCAGTCAGCCGCTCAAGCTGGCGGACAACGACCGGTCCGTGCGGCTGGAGGCCTTTTCGATCAAGGTGGGCGAACGTGCCTTCACCGTGCTCTCGTTCGCCTCACCGGAGGAACCAGCGACGGCCGTTCCCTCCCAATCGCTCACCACGACGAGGGATGCGGCCTTCGATCGGGAGATCGAGCGGCTGGAGCGAGAGCTGCTCACCAGCCAGGACTCACTGCGACGCTCCCTGGCCGAACTTGAGCAGGCCAACGAGGAACTGGAAGCGTCGTCGGAGGAACTGCAGGCCTCATCGGAGGAGCTGCAGTCGTCCAACGAGGAGCTGGAGGCCTCCAACGAGGAGCTGCAGGCCACCAACGACGAGCTCGGAACCCTCAATGGGCAGCTGCGCGCCCGCAGCGACGAACTTGAACAGCTCAACGTGGATCTGGAGAACATCCAGACCTCCCTCAGCCAGGGGATGGTGATCGTCGATCCCCATCTGAGGGTCAGCCGCTTCTCACCCCTGGCGGTGCGGGTGTTCGGCCTGGTGGACGGCGACATCGGCCAGCCCCTGCTGGCCGTGCCCACCACGGTGCCGCTGCCGGGGCTGCGGGAAGCGCTTCAGGCCGTCTTGAACGGTGAGCCCCGCCACAGCCTCGAAGCCGGCAGCGAAGAGGTGAGCTATCTCGTCCAGGTGCTGCCCTACCTGGAGCGCGACGGGCGCAGAAGGGGC
This sequence comes from Cyanobium sp. PLM2.Bin73, assembly GCA_007694915.1. Classification (GTDB taxonomy): domain Bacteria; phylum Cyanobacteriota; class Cyanobacteriia; order PCC-6307; family Cyanobiaceae; genus NIES-981. Next base: position 51,604 of record REEV01000066.1, read on the forward strand.
GCGATCGTGACCCTCACGGATGTGTCCGAGCTGGTGGAGCTGCGCCGGACTGCCGAAGCCGCGCTGGATGAGTTCGCCGGCCTCACCGACGCGCTCGATCAGGCGGTCTGGAAGTGGGATCGGCCCATGCAGCAGCTGCTCTACGCCAGCAAGCGCATCCAGTCGTTGACGGGATGGTCGCCCATCGAACTCTGTGATCGACCAGCCCTGCTGGATGAAGCGATCGATCCGGCTGATCGTGAGCGGGTGAAGGCGGCCCGCAACCAGGGGCTGGGGCAATGGACAGTCCGTTATCGCCTCAGCACACGCGATGGCCGGCAGATCTGGGTGCTCGAGACGGCGAGGGTGGTCAGCGAGGGCAGCCAGCCGTTCGTGGTGGGCGCCCTGGCTGATGTCACAGCGGTGCAGGAGCTGGAGGATCGCGCCAACGAGCTCTCCGCCACGTTCGAGTCAGTCTTTGCTGCCCGCAGCTTCGGCGTGATCGTGCTGGACGCCCAGCTGCGGGTGGTGATGGCCAACCAGGCGTTCTGCGCCATGGTCGGCTTCGATCAGGAGTCGATCGTGGGGGTGAGCAGCACCCTGTTCGCCCCGGAGGCCGTGGAGGAGCTCAGTGCGGATGTCCAGGCGGCTCTGGCGGGATCGCGGCCCACGGCCATCCGCACCTTGCAGATCAAGGGCCCGCAGGGATCGCTCCATCCAGTCCAGGCCGAGATCAGGGCCCTGCCACAACCGTCTGCTCGAGCCGTGATCACCTTGATCATTCATGACCCCGCCGCGGTGCCCAGTGGGATCAACTCCTGAAGAACTCGAAATGTAACGGGTGGGCTCTCTGAAAAGTGCAGAGCTTTCGTGAAGGTGCAGAGAACGCTCTCCAATTCCCAGCCAGTGGTCTGAGGCGCGTAGCTTCAGATTGAGCGACGGCCTGTTGCATGCGCGAGAAGAATGTTCTTGAGGCGTGATCTCGAAAAGGGATCACGAAGAAGCGCATTCACGTAACATTCCGCCCAGGTCCACTGATCTGATGCGGCACAAGGCAGGCTCGATTCGCACTTGGCTCTTAAGGCGAAAAGCAAAACGATCAATCCAGACACCCAGAATTGATTGATCCCATCTACTGGGGGGATCAATGGTGATGCCAAAGCTTAGAGCTAAACAACGCACTCAGGAGGAGTCAGCCCATGGTTTCGATTGCAAACCAGCCAACCAAGTCTACCGACAGTTTCAGTGATTATCTGAGGGTGTTGGGGCGCATCCCGCTGCTGTCTCCTGCCGAGGAACTCCACCTTGGCGGAATCGTGCAGGAGTGGCTGTCTCATCCCGACCCGCCGTTGGCCCTGCAGCGAAGCGGTGCCCGGGCCAGGAATCGCATGGTCTCGGCCAATCTTCGGCTTGTGATTGTGATCTGCCGTCGCTATCGGGGCCGGATCGGCAATCTCCAGCTTGAGATGATCGATCTGCTGCAGGCTGGAAACCTGGGACTGATCAGGGCCGTCGAGAAATTCGATCCCTCTCGGGGCTACAGGTTCTCAACCTACGGCTACTGGTGGATCCGCCAGTCTGTGACGCGCTTCATCAATGAGCTCGGCAACAGTATCAGGATTCCGATTCAGATGCGATCGCTGGCCTACCGCGTCCATCTGCTCCAGGCGGGCTCAGACAAGGTTCTCTCGACCCAGGCGATGGCCGAGAGCCTGGGGGAGGAGCCGCGCAGGCTCGAGACGTCGCTGCGGGCTGCCGCCCTGTGCCGTCCGGTCTCCCTCGATCAGCCGGTGGGAAGCCCTGGCGACGACAGCTGCCTGCTGGATCTGATCCAGGACGAGCGCACCCTGACTCCGGACGATGACTACCGCTGGCTGCACCCCCATATCTGGGCACTCGAGCCGGCTGAGCGGAAGGTGCTGGGTCTTCGCTATGGATCGGACGACCCCTGCTCCTTATCCGAGGCGGCCCGGATCATGGGGCTGAGCAAGAGCTTCGTGCAAAGCATTGAGCGGAGGGCCCTGCGGAAGCTTCGCCAACAGTTGACCCCTGTTCTTGCCCCCCGTTCGGCCTGAGCCATGCCCTCCCCTTCACCGGCGCTGCCGCCGATCCGCTCTGAAAACGGGCGCCGGCTGTGGACCCTGCTGGGCGCGATCACGGGAGGCAGTGCCAGGTTTTTCACCCCTGACGGCGCCGATGAGCCCTACCGAGCCCTCGTTGAGCAGATGGGCGATGGCGTCGGCATCCTGTCCGCCGATGGGCGTCTTCTCTACGCGAACCCGCGTCTGGCCGAGCTGCTCGATCGGCCTGGCGAGACGCTGCTCGGCCGCCCGCTCGCTGAGCTGATCCCCCCGTCACAGCGGGCCTGCCTGGATCGTTTACACAAGGTCTCCCCGGGCCGGACCGAGCGCGCGGAACTGGAACTGCTGCCTGACGCAGGCGAGCCCATCCGCGTTCTTGCCGCAGTGAGCGGCCTGGAGGGTGCCGGGATCGGGACCCATTGCGTGATCTTCACCGACCTGAGCGGCCTCCGGTCCCCCCCCGGGATGGCGCCTGCCAGCGACGAGCATCGACGCCTGCGCTGGATGCGCTTTCTCTCCAGGCCGCTCAAGGGGGATGGGCTCAGCTGCAGCTGGAGCGAGGTGGTGAGTCACACGGCGGCACAGACGCTGCAGAGGCTCCCGCAACCCACGGGCCTGGTGAGCCGCTCGGAACTGCTGGAGCAACTTTGGCGGCACCACCCTCCATCTCACCGCCGCAGCCAGCCGCTGGCGCTGGCCCTTTGCTATGTCCGCAATCTCAGGACAATCCACCAGGATCAAGGCGTCGAGACCGCAGACAGGGTGGTGCAGACCATCGAAGAACGGGTTCGCCGGGTGTTGCCGAACAACACCATCCTGGCCCGCGTCAACGTCGACCAGTTGCTGGTGGTGCTCGGGTGCATGAACAACCATGCCCAGGCGGAGGCCACGGCTGAATCAATCCGGGCCGTGCTGGCCCTACCCCTGCCGAACCAGGGTGCGTTGATCAGGATCACTGCGTGGGTCGATGTCACGCTGGAGCAGCCAGGGGAGTGCGTGGAGGATCTGATCAGCAGCGCTCTCCAGCAGAGCCGGGGCAGAGACCTGGCTCGAGACACGGTGGGCTGAGCAGATATGCAGCAGATATGCAGCAGATCTGCCCGGGGTTCAGGCCGAAGTTGACCGCTGAGATGGCTAGAGAAAGGGTATGCCCTTGTGGCAAACCACACCACTGTGAAGCTCCACCATGAAAGCTCTGTTCTCCACCCTGTCCGCCTTTGCCCTTCTCATCACCCTGTGGTTCACTCCGTCTGCCGCCATCGCACTCTCCGCTGACACGTTGACAGCCTCGACACCGCTCGCAACCCTGGGCGAGGACATCAAGGCCACCACCAAGGATGCGGAAGGCAAGATGCAATCGGCGCTCGGAGAACTCACCGGTGACGCCGGCATGAAGATCAAAGGCGAGGTCAAGCAGGGCCAGGCTGCGGCCATGGGCGCAAGCAGCGACATCAAGCGGGCTGCGGAACGGATGCGCTGATCACTTCAGGATCAGCACATCCACCCCTGAACTGCGGCCCCGAACCAGCACGCCCACATCATGCTCACCGCGATGGAACTGCAGGTCGATCTCCTCTTCGCCCAGGCGCAGGCTGTTGATGTCCAGCAGATTCAGGCAGGCAGGCAGGGTGGGGTTGCGTAAGCGCACCTGCACCCTCCCGCCCTCGGGAGTGCGCTCGATCGACATCCCCGTGATGGCCTCCAGCAGGCCAAACACGCTGCCACTCGCCCAGGCCTGCGGACTGCAGGCCACCGGGTAGAAGGTGGGGCCCTCCTCCTCACGGCGTGGAAAGCCGCAGAACAGCTCAGGCAGCCGGAACAACGGCACTGCGCTGGCGGTCTCGTAGAGCCCCGTGAGGATTCTGAGGGCTTCGCTGCGGTGGCCGTAGCGGGCCAATCCCATGCCGATCAGGGCGTTGTCATGGGGCCAGACCGAGCCGTTGTGATAGCTCATCGGGTTGTAGCGGGCTTCCCGTTCATCCAGGGTCCGTACTCCCCAGCCGTTGAAACTGGTGGGGGCCAGCAGATGGCGGGCAATGGTCTCGGCTGCCTGGGGAGTCGCGATCCCGGTCCAGAGGCAGTGGCCTGCGTTCGAGCTGCGCACCGCGCAGGGTTCCCCCACACCATCAATGGCCAGGGCGTAGGAGCCGATCCCTGGACTCCAGAACGCCCGGTGGAAGCGTTGCCGCAGGCTGGCTGCTTCCTCCAGCAGCGTCTGCGCCTCCTCCATCCGGCCCAGCTGCTGCAGCACCGTGGCCATGGAGCGGCGGGCACCATAGGCATAGGCCTGCACCTCGCAGAGGGCGATCGAACCCTCCGCCAGACGGCCATCGGCATGGTGGATGGAGTCATCGGAATCCTTCCAGCCCTGGTTGCGCAGGCCTCCATCGGCCTCCCGCAGGTAACGGAGAAAGCCGTCGCTGCTGGTCGCCTCGGCCCGGTGAATCCAGTCCATGGCCGCCTCCAGAGCGGGCAGCAGGTCGGCCACGAAGGCCTTGTCATCGCTGCGGATGAGATAGTCGCCGGCCAGCATCAGAAACAGAGGCGTGGAATCCACGGCGCCGTAGTAGCGGGCAAAGGGCACTTCCCCCAGGGAGGCCATTTCGCCGAGGCGTGATTCGTGCAGGATCTTTCCAGGCTGCTCGTCGTGGGCGGGATCGTCGGTGCTGGCCTGCCGATCGGCCAGGAATCCCAGCACGCCCCGTGCCAGTCGGGGCTCCACCATCAGCATCTGGCGGGCGGTGATCAGACCGTCCCGGCCGAAGGGACAGCTGAACCAGGGCACTCCCGCGTAGGGATAGAGCCCGTCGCCCACCCGGCTGGCCAGCAGATGCACATCTGAGAAGGAGCGCATCAGCCAACTGTTAAAGCCCGCGTTGTCGCTCACCACCGAGGCGGCACTGCGGCGGGCCTCGCGGAAGCGCTCGATCGTGGCCAGCAGCGCCGCCTCGTAGTGATCCTCCGGCTCCAGCAGCACCGTGCCCGGCCTGAAATCGAGCACGAGGGCGACCCTTCGGGTCTGGTGGGGCTCCAGCAACAGCTCCATGCGGAGGTGGTCCGGCTCAGCAACGTGGGTGACCACCTCGCTGAGCCGTACCACGGTGAAGCGATCCTCGCCGTCGAGGCCGTGGTAGATGCATTCCAGCGTGCCAGTGGCGTTCTGGCGCAGGGTGCGGCCCCTGGCAGGCCGCCTATAGCCCCGCACCTCGAAGATGTCGTGGAAATCTCCATCAATGCGCAGGTTGAGCGGCATGCGCACCGCTGTGCGCCCGTAGTTGGTGAAGCAGAACTGCTGCAGGCAGGCCGTGGCGGTGAGCACGGTGCTGCGCTCCAGATGCACCGTCATGGCGGCCGGGCCGCCAGGGCCGCTGTCGTCGTTGGTGAGATGGCTCACGTGGAGTCCGACGGCGCCGCGCTCGGTGGAACTGAGCACCACGGGCGGCCTGTCCCAGAGCAGCAGCTGCAGGCGGCTCACATGCCGGGCTCCCCGGTGGAAGATGCCGGCGTCGTGTTGCGTCTCCGGGCAGATCTCACCCCGGGGATCGAGGATGGCGAAGGTCTCCTCGTTCTTCAGCACAAACGGAGGCAGGGGATCAGGCATGAACCGGTGACCGGCGGGCGGGGCACTGGCAGCGATGGGCCTGGATCAGGTGGCGGTAGAGCTGTTCGTAGTCTTCCGCCTGACGAGTGACGGAGAAGCGCACCTCAAAGTGGCTACGCACCCTGGAACGGTCCAGGCGCTCGATGCGGTTCACAGCGTCTGCGGCCTCGGCAATCGTCTCCACCAGACAGCCGTTGACTCCCTCGTGAATCACCTCAGGCGTGGAGCCCCGCCGCCAGGCGATCACCGGGGTGCCGCAGGCGTTGGCCTCGATCATCACCAAGCCAAACGGTTCGGGCCAGTCAATCGGAAAGAGCAGGGCGAGGGCGTTTCCGAGCAGCTCCTGCTTGCCCTGGTCATCCACCTCACCCACGAACTCCACCAAGGGATTGCCGAGCATCATCGGCTCGATGTGGTGATGGAAGTAGTCGCGGTCGACGGGGTCGATCTTGGCGGCCACCTTCAGGGGAACGCCCACGGCCATGGCGATCTCGATGGCACGATCGAGCCGCTTTTCCGGAGAGACGCGACCCACAAAGGCGAGGTAGTCGGCGGGTGTGGCCACGAAGGTGTAGAGATCGGTGGGCAGGCCGTGATGGATCGTTCCCAGCCAGTTGGCCTGGGTCACCGGTCGGCGCTGGTTCTCCGAAATCGACACCAGGGGCAGCCGATCGAAGTGGTTGAACAGCGCTGCCTGTTCCGGTGAATCCAGGGGACCGTGCACGGTGCTGAGGTGGGGAACCTCGAGCCGATTCAACAGGGGGAACGACATGTGGCCGGTGTGGAAGTGCAGCACGTCGAAACGACCCACCTGCTTGAGCACCTGATCAAGCTGGATCGCCTCCTGCACGGTCGGATCACAGCCTCGGCCAGCCAGGCGCAGGGATTCCGGCACGCAGGGGCAGAGTTCGGCGCTGGTTCTCGAATCACCGCTGGCAAAGAGCGTGACCTCATGGCCACGGCGCACCAGCTCTTCGCTGAGGTAATGCACAACCCGTTCGGTTCCGCCGTAACGAAGTGGAGGCACACTTTCGTGCAGTGGTGCAATCTGCGCGATTCTCATGTCTTGATCCTCGCGCCGCAGCGTTGGTGTTGTGCCTGGAACCTAGGCAGGGAATCAGCGATCGAGTCAGATCCCTGGGATCTGCAGCATGTTCGGTCTCGACCAGCGGGCGATGTCGACGTCAATCGGCACAGCGGACGGGCCGTCGCACTATCCACCGAACTGGATTGCCGTGACGGAGCCGTGGGGTTAGGGCCACAATCGAGGTCGCCTCGATCCATAGGAAGGCTTGAGGCGAACTCACCTGGCCGACGCGGAGTGGCGACTTCATGACTCGTTACATTCCTGAGTTGCATTGCGACAACTGATGGATCCACTCCCTTCACCATCCAAAAGGGCCGACAGGGTGCCACCAAGACTCGATGCATATCGACATTCCTAGGCTTGTACTGAGGTGAAACTCAGAACTCATGTTGCTCAGAACTCATGACGCATCGAAGTGACGCTTCAGCCAAAGACGCAGAAGGGAAGCTGGAAGCTGCTTGCGGAGCCCTTACTGGTGACACTGGCCATCAGATCAAAGGCAAGCCAAGCGGGTCCTGGCTTCTGCAATGAATGCGGCAGCTGATCTCAGTCAAGGAGCACAATCCATCGCCCAGAAGGTTGCAGATGATGCCGATCAACTAGCAGCTGATCTCAGCTGAACAGCCAGGCGTCCCTATCTTGCGTGCCCCAGGGAGATCAACTCTCTAGATTAGTTCCATTTCTCGGATTTTAGAATGACCATGCGACCACAGATTTCGACTATGGCGACACTCTTGATTGCTCTGGCCTTGCCAGTGTCTGCCCAATCAATCAGCGAGGCTCAGATGCGAGCAGCAAATCTTGCACGGATGCAGGCTGAATTGATCAATGGTGGCTTAAGTAAATATTCCCCTGCCAAGTGCATGCACGAAGGTGGGGGTGGCAGCTGCATGGTGTCAGAGACTCCTCAGGGGTATCGATTCCGCTTCCTGGGTGGCGCTCCGGGCTGGGATGCAAAGCAGCAGCCAGGAACCCTAGAAACGGTGGTACTTGTGTCTGCTGATGGCAAGTCATCAACAGTCGAATACAACGGGCCGGTCCGCCCTCACATGATGCCGTGAGTCACTGCAAGCCATTCTTCAGGACCAGTTTCTGAGTGGCCACAGAAATCTGGACTCCAGCTCAGAAATTAGCATCGGGCTGGAGGAAGGCCAACACCTCCGGCTTATTTTGTTGTGCACACGAAGAACAATAAACCGATAAAACAAGGTTTGGCTGGCCTCAAGGAGATGGGCCGACAGCTGAGCGAGTCGGCGCTGCAGAACGAACTCGGCTCCGCCTCGCGACGGGAATCCGCCCTCCAGGCACAGATCGCTGCCATGGATGCGACGAAGCGGCAGCAGGCGGAACGGGAACTGCAGGACCTCAGAACGCAGCGTGCACAGCTTCAGAAGCAGTTGAACTATGAGGGAAGCTCTGGAAAACCCGGGCGATCCGCGCGACAATGGCCTCGTGGTCGCAGGCTAGAACCTGGGGGATGGGCGGCAAGCAGCTCGGCTTCTCGGATTAAGAGCTGATGACAGCGGCCGGCCTCCGTATCCCTTGGCCACCATGCTGCGCATCCACCTGCTCCAGCAGTGGTACGCCCTCAGCGACCCGGCCATGGAAGAGGCCCTGATCGAGGTGCCCACCATGCGCCGCTTTGCCGGCATTGATCTGGTCAGCGACCGGATCCCGGATGAGACGACGATCCTGACCTTCCGCCACCTGCTGGAGAAGCACGAGCTGGGCGAGCAGATCTTTGAGCCCGTCCAGGATCACCTCAACGCACGAGGCATGACGATGCGGCAGGGGACGATCGTCGATGCCACCGTGATCGCCGCCCCCAGCTCCACCAAAAACAAAGCGGGGAAGCGAGATCCGGATATGCACCAGACCAAGAAAGGCAACCAATGGTATTTCGGGATGAACGTCCATGCGGGTGTCCGCCGACAATGAAGTTGGCCGGCGCATGGCGATGAGGCGGTCGTCTACGCGGATGCCGGTTACCAGGGCATCGCCAAGAGACCTGAGATGGCAGGCAAGACAATGGAATTCAGGGTGGCAATGCGACCCGGCAAACGCCGAGCCCTACCGGACACACCAAAGGGAAGGCTGCAAGATCTGATCGAGATGGCCAAGGCCCACATCCGCTCCAAAGGTGAGCACCCCTTCCGAGTGATCAAGCAGCAGTTCGGCTTTCAGAAGACCAGGCTGCCAAGCGCCTGCTGCGTCGCCACCAGTCGTTCCAGGAAGGTGGGCCCTGGCTCGGTGTCGGCGTCGAGGAACACCAGCACCTCACCCGCGCTGGCCTGAACACCATTGTGCAGAGCCCAGGTCTTGCCGCACCATCCCCCCGGCAGCGGGGGGGTGGGCACCAGCACCCTCACGCCCGCCCGGGTGGCGATGGCAGCAGTGCGATCACTGGAATGATCGTCGATCACGATCACCTCGAGGGGTTGGAGGCTCTGCCCGCGAAGGGCCGGCAACAGGTTGGGGAGCGTGCCTTCCTCGTTGCGCGCCGGGATCAGCACGGAAACCTTCGGCTGGCCCTGCAGCCGGTGTTCGGGGAGTCGCGACAGCCCCCTACAGAGAGCCCAGCCGAGCAGCCAGCTCACCAGCAGAGTGATGGTCATCAACCCCATGACTCAGCTGCAATGGGACTTGCTCAAGACTATTGGGGCACACCGCAACCAGTGAGGCTCCAACGTCTCATGGTGCAGGGCTGGAACAGCTCCCCCTCCCTAGTGTTGTGTCTCAGCATGAGCTGATCAGGACGGCTGGGTTGGCCAGCGATGTCCTGAAAACCTGCCGCTCTGGAGCATTCAGCAGGAGACTGGCCTACGATGATCGGATCACACGACACTGTGCCGCAAAAATTGCCGAGATATGCGTCTTCATGCAGGTTGCAAACTTCTGTTTGAGGCCACTGGCCCTTCCTCGCTGATCCTGATGCTGCGCCCTCGCAGCGGCCCGGGCCAAAGGGTTGTAAGGGAGGCAAACGAATACGCGCCAGACACGGTCGCTGCGGATTTCATCGATAGTAATGGTAATCTCTGCCAGCGCCTGATGATCAATCAAGGCAGCTTTCAAATTGAAAGCACCGTCACAGTCGAGACATCCGACTTCATCGACACAGCACCTGGAAGCGCTTTCGTACCCGTGCATGAGCTGCCTGACTTTGTGCTGCCGTTCCTGCTGCCCAGCCGCTACTGCCAGTCTGACCTAGTTGGCGAACTCGCTCAGACGATGATTGAGGGTCAAGAGCATGGTTATGATCAGGTCGAGGCTATTCGCAGCTGGATTCATGCCCATATTGAGTACCGCTATGGCACCAGCAGCGCCTCAACTTCCGCTGTGGACACTGTCCATTCACGAGTCGGGGTCTGCCGTGATTTTGTTCATCTGGGCATTGCACTGTGCCGCAGCCTGAGCATTCCAGCTCGGATGGTCGTTGGCTATCTCCACAAGCTTGAACCGATGGATCTCCATGCCTGGTTTGAGGCCTTTGTCGGAGGTCGATGGTACACATTTGATGCCACTCAGGCTCAACCAAGAGGCAACCGTATAGCGATTGCCTATGGCAGGGATGCGGCCGATGTTGCCCTCGCCAACCAGTTTGGTCCCATCGATCTCACTGGGATGGAGGTTTGGGTTCATGCCGCCCAGTCATGAAGCGATGCCGTGCGTTGCTGGCTCCCTGTCGTTGCTGCTCACCGCGCCGTCCTCACTGCCACGCGCTCACCGGCCCTCCTAGCGACGTGGAACAACAGGCCAGGATTGAACCGTGCCAGGGGCTTTCGACGCTGTCACGGGCTCTCCGGCAGCTTTCCATCCAGCAAAGCTGGGTGGAAATCCTTGCACATTGGTGTAGCCCTGCAGGCGAAGAGCCATCACTCCCATTGCCGATCGATAACCCGTTGAGCAGTAGAGCACAACAGCTTGATCAGTGGGGATATCTTCCAGGTGACGATCCAGCTCTGGAAGAGGAATATTGATCGCTCCGATGATATGGTCGGCTTGGAACTCAGAAGAAGTCCGCACATCAATCAGAAAAGGGCTTGAACTTGCCATCAAACTCTTCAAGGCAGCAACCGTCCCAAGCGCATAGTAATCGGTCGGGATAGAACTAAGATAGTTATCAATAGCTAGTTCGAATATTGAGAGCTGTTCTTGTTTCGAAAGTGCCGGACCATGCAATCGTTCTGTCTCGATACTGGCTGCAACGGCTTGGCTTGGATACAAGCTAATCAGGATATAAACTGCGATGGCGAAGCAGCCAAGCGCCGCTGATAGTGAAGCCCACAGCTCAGTCAAACTGAGCCGATGATGAGAAAGTCTGTTCAATTGTAGTGCTCAGAAAACAGCAGGCCTCAGGGATTGACGGCAAGGGCTTCTTGCACTTCCGGCAAGTAGACCGCATACATGCCGCGCAGGTCGCCGGGCTTGAAGTTGAAGGCCTTGTCGGCGGGATACTTCTCGGTCACAAAAGCGGGCCTGCTGTCCTTGCTGCCGTGGCAGGCCAGGCAGCTGGCCTGCACATCGATGCGGCGGTAGTAATTGACCCCCGCGCCCTGCTCCGCCGTGGCGGGTTCCCAAAGGCCCGTGATCTCGGGATAGCGGGCGAACAGATCGATCACCCCGGTTTCCTGGGCACCGGATGGTGCGTGGTCGGGGTTGCGGTATTTGCTGGCAACTTGGCGCACGGTCCAGCCGTTCTCCTGGCCGATGGCCTTGGCCCGCTTGCCCACGGGCATGCACACCTCGCGCATGGTGTCCATGGTGGGCTCCTCGCTGCTGCCCTCCAGGGTGGAGGCCAGTGAGATGCGCATGCGGTCGAGCTGCTCCATCTGGTCCACGGCCTTGGCGAGCGTGGCCGGATCCACCGGTGCTTCGCCGGCCACCGCCAGGGCCGCGGCGGGCGCCAGGCCCAGCAGCAGCACGGCGAACACACAGCCCAGCAGCAGGGTCGCCAGGGGTTGCCAACGGATCGGGATCTGCAGGGATGTGATCTCAGCCACAAGCAATCCGCGAAGGCGGTCTCGTTTCAATCTGGTTGGCAGGCCGATGGGCGAATCGGTAGAGATCCTGGAGATAGGCCCGGGCCCGGGCCTGGGATCAGGCTCTGTTGCCTGCTGAGATCAGCTGGGCGGGAGAGGGCCCAGAACCCTGTTTATTCATAACGGTAGTATTAAAAAATAATGGGCGTGATCGTGTTCATGGCTTTCATGGCTCGGTGCTCGCGATCGCGCCGGGCTGCAGGCGTCGCCGGGGTCATCCCCTCCCTGCTGGGGCTGATGCTGGGAGTTGTGGTCTCGGGGATCGCGTCGCCATCGGTGCGGGCAGACCCCCAGGCCATCGACGCCCAGACCACCACATGCCTGGATCAGGCCATGGACACGACAGCGATGCTCGCCTGTCTGGCCCAGGGCAGCCAGGCCTGGGAGCGCGAACTGGAGCGCACGCTGCCGGCACTGGCGTCCAGGTTGCCGCCGCAGGACCAGCGGGTCCTGGAGGCATCCCAGCAACGCTGGCAAGCCTACCGAGACGCCCAGCTGCAGTTGCTGGGGGCGGCCTTTGGACGCATGGACGGAAGTCTCTACCGGGTGCTGCATGCCAGCGATCGGCTGGAGATCGTCAGGGCCAGAACCCTGGGGCTTGCCGGCCTGATCCGTCTGCTGGATGAGCAGGACCTTCGCTGACCGATCGGCAACGGGCGGGGATTCAGCGCCTGGGGCAGCGCACCCGGTCCATGGCCCCCTCCACGCCCACGGTCTCCAGCGTCAGCCGCTCACCCGTGGCATCCAGCCGCAGGCTGAGCGGGTGCAGCCAGGTGCTGCCCTCCCCGGAGAGTTCCGTGATCACCGCGATCTCAGCGGGCCCCCCGGCCACCACCGCGAGCACGGGCCCGCTGCTCTCGTAGAAGCTGAGCCGGCCGGCCTCGATCTGCAGCCACGACTCGTCGGTGGGCCCCGCCTGACACTGCCAGAGCTGCGCCATCCAGAGTCCCTGAAACGCGGCGGGGATCTGGGAGAGCCGCTCGGCCGGCGGCACGGTGGAGCTCTCCGAGCTGCTGCCCTTGCTGCGCCGCAAGCCCGACCTGAGCGGCTTTCTGTTCCAGGCCTACGACCTGCCCGCCAGTGCCTTCGCCGCCGTGCGACTGGCCTCCTATTTCACCCAACTGGGCGGCGCGCGGGTGGGTCCCTACCTGTTTGAAGCCAGGCCCCGTGACCCCTCGGCGACCGGGGCGGCGCTGATCAGCCTCTGCACCGAGGCGCAGTTTCTCGACAGCGCGGGCGATCCATTCCCCTCCGGCGAACAGGACCCGCCACCGGTCGAGGCCACCACGGTGCGAGAGGAGCTCACCGCCATCGTGATCCGCGAACCTGCCGCCATTGAACGGGGGTTTGGCTGCCCCTAGCCGCAGCGGGGGCCACTGCCGCCGAGATGGCCGTGATGGTGATGGCCCGAGCACACGGTGCCGTTCGGTCCCTGATCGCTGAGGCTCACGCCGCCGGCAGCACCTGGTGGTAGCCGTTGGCGCTGCACACCCGCAGCGGGGTGGCGAACAGGTCGCTCAGGGGGCCGTCGCACAGCAGGTGCTCCACCGGGCCGTCGCCCACCACCCGGCCCGCCCGCAGCAGCACGGCGCGGCGGATCTCCGGGATGATCGCCTCGATCTGGTGGGTCACCAGCAGCAGGGTGGTGCCGGCGCGGGCCAGATCCCTGAGGATCGCCAGCAGCTGGTGCCGGGCCTGCAGATCCAGGCCATTGGTGGGCTCATCGAGCACCAGCACCTCGGGCTGGTGCACCAGGGCCCGGGCCAGCAGCAGGCGGCGGCGCTGACCGTCGGAGAGCTGGCCGAAGGGCCGATCAGCCAGCTCCGCCAGCCCCAGCTGCGCCATCAGCTCCGCCACCCGCGCCTCCATGGCAGCGCTGGGCTGCTGGCTGCGGCCGATGCCCACCGAGCCGAAGAAGCCCGACAGCACCACAACGGCGGCCCTCACCTGGGGCCGGTAGTGGGCCTGCAGATCCGGCGACACCAGCCCCACGCGGCCGCGCAGCTCCCAGAGATTCACCGTGGTGCTGCCGAAGATCCGCAGCCACGAACCCGGTTTCACCACCGGGTAGAGCTCGCGGCTGAGCAGCTTCAGCAGCGAACTCTTGCCGGAACCGTTGGGGCCCAGGATCACCGTGTGCTCACCACGGTGCAGGCACAGGCTGAGGTCGGTGAACACGGGCCGGGGCCCGAGCCAGGCCTCCACGGCCTGGAGCTCGAGGTAGGCGCTGAGGTCGCTGGCGGGGGACATGGCGCTCACCGTAGGCAGGGACGCGGCCGCCATCGCTCATCTCGCCATCGCTCAGTGTCGCCATGGATCAGGGCCGCCGGAAGCGACGCAGCTCCCAGGCCGCCAGCCGCTGATCGGCGTCGAACTGCACGCTCACCTGGTGGAAGGTGTCAGGGTCGAGGCGGCAGCCCACCTGCAGCAGGAAGGCTTCGGCCGGCAGCTGCTCAGGCACGGAGCACACCAGGCCATCGGCAAACCCTGCCGTGCGCTCGTGCAGGGCGAAATCGGCGGCGCGGAAGGGGGCGCAGGGCTGGAGCGGTGGATCCTCGGCGGGCCAGTGGTGGGGCACGAGGCGCTCCACGGTCGCAGGCCAGCCCTCCTGCTCCGCCAGCAGCTCAGGCCAGGCGCAGGCCGGGGGCCGCGGCGGATCCACCGGGCTGGAGAGGCTGCAGCGGAACGCCACCGCCGCCACGGCGTCGAGGCGCCAGCGCAGGGCCTCGGCGCTGCCCTGGGGCGCGTAGAGCAGCACCAGCATGGAGCGGGAGCGGCCGTGAAACAGGTTCAGCTCGTGGCCGAAGCGGGGCTGGGCGGGGTCCACCACCAGGCTCGACTGGCCGCCGGCGCCGGCGAACTGCCAGCACATCCCGCCGCGGTTGTAGGTGGCACGCGAGAGGGGCAGCTGGCGGCGGCCGCCGGGGGCCAGCAGCAGGCCGCGGCCATCCCAGAGGCCGGTATCGCTGTCGCTGAAGCTGATGGCGTAGCAGGTGTCCGGGATCGTGCGGCTGGGCTGGGCGAGATCCAGGGGTGCGGCCGCTCCGTCACCACCTCGAGGGCGCAGATACCAGTGGCTGGGGCCGCACCAGCGCCCCTCGAAGTTGCGGCGGTTGAGCGCCCACTGGCGGTCGTGACCGGTCATGGCGGCGCTGGGGTGGGATTCCTAGGGTCGGCTCTGCGGCGCGGAGCGTCGATGCGGATCACCATCCTGGGCTGCGGCTACGTGGGCACCGCCCTGGCCCGCCACTGGCGGGACACCAGCGTTCATCAGCTGCGGCTGACCACCACCTCGCCGGAGCGGCGCGCGGAACCGGCAGAGCTCGCCGATGCGGTGCATGTGCTCGAGGGTGGGGGCGGAGGGCTACGAGGCCACCTACCTGCGCACCTTCGAGGCCCTGGAGCCGGTGCTGCCGCGGTTGCCGCAGCTGCGCCAGCTGATCTACACCGGCAGTTGCTCGGTGTATGGCGACACCGGCAGCACCCGGGCAGGGGATGACACCAGCTACACCAGCTGGATCCACCGCGACGACGTGGTGGAAGCCCTGGCCTGGGCCGCGGCCAGCGGCTGCATAGCCTCGGCTACCAGCTGCGCCATCCCCGCCTGGAACCCGACGCATGAGCCAAACCCTGTTCCTGGTCCTGGTGATCCCCCTGGCCCTGCTGCTGCTGGGCACGGTGCTGCTGGAGCGCCACCAGGGCCGTCTGCCTGCCTGGGTGGAGCGCCTGAGCCGTCACCAGGGATGGATCTGGAATGGCGGCATCGGCCTGATCATCGCCCTGTCGCTGCTGCGCTTTCTGCTGGGCCGCTGAGCTGGGCCGCTGACGATCTCAGTCTCAGCTCACGCTGTAGCCCCGCCCCTCCAGGCAGGCGGTGACGGCGCGGTTGAAGGCCTGGCGCCGGTACTGCAGCAACTGCTGACCCTCGGCTTCGCGAATCTGTTGCTGCCGCTCCAGGTCGCGGGAGGCCTGCTGGCGGTCACGGCGCTGATCCGCCTGCCGTCCAACTCCGACGATGGCGCCACCAGCTGTACCGGCCAGTGCGCCTCGACCCGTGTCACCCATGATCGCGCCTGCGGCCGTGCCCACCAAGGCACCGCGAGCAGTGGACCGGACGACGCCAGACCCCCCCTGGCTCCTGACCCGGGGTTCCGGTGTGATCTCAGACCGAGTGTCTGGAATCGGAGCGGTGGGATCAAAACCGGTCTGGTCCATCGCCCACAGCCGGCACTCGAGGCTGTCCTGCCGCTGCTGCTCGGCGCTCTGGCCAGCAGCGGGGTAGATGAACAGGTCCTGGGCCGAAGCGCGCAGCGGCAGGCCGGTGGCCAGGCCCCCCCAACAGAGAAGCGTCGCGCCAACCCGGGCCGCACGAGAGGCAACACCAGAACAATCGGGAAACAGGCGCAGCGGCAGATCGGGCAACACGGACAGGGCCTGAGGGAGAGGGATGGCCATGAGCTTGACAGAGCTCTGCTCGGTTCCAGGCCCCTCAGGCCGCCACGGTGACGTCGCCCAGATCCTGGGAGAGCCGCTCGCGGGCCGTGCTGCAGAGCTCCTCACTCGCCTGCCACAGGCGCTCACATTGCGCGGAATCCAGAGCTGCCGGAGCCACGCGGGCTTCAGCCGGCCAGCCGCGCATGCCGCCGAACTCGCCGGGGCCATAGTGACCGGCCGGCTGGGCCTGGGGGGCGGTGGCCGCATAGAGCTGGGGCAGGGCGCCCTTGGCGGCGCTCTGGAACAGCGGCGCCATCAGCCGGTAGGCCAGGGGTTCGATCCAGGAACCGCTGGCGGACACCGACGCGGGCTGGAGGTTGGTGCGGGCCACGCCAGGGTGAGCCGCCAGGGAGCGCAAGCCGGCATCTTCGGCATCGAGGCGCCGCTGCAGCTCCCGGGCGAACATCACATTGGCCAGCTTGCTCTGGCCGTAGGCCTTCCAGCGGTCGTAGCGGCGCTCACCCTGAAGGTCGTCGTAGTCGATGCGGCCGAAGTACTGGGCGCCGGAAGTCACGGTGACCACCCGGGCATCGGGCCGGCCGCGCAGCAGGGGCACCAGGGCCTGGGTGAGGGCGAAATGGCCCAGATGGTTGATGCCGAACTGCAGCTCGAAGCCATCACGGGTGAGGGCCCGGGGCAGTCCCATCACACCGGCGTTGTTGATGAGCAGATCCAGCCGGCCGTAGCGCTCAGCCAGCTGCTGGGCAGCGCCCAGCACCGAGGCCAGGTCGGCCAGGTCGAGATCGAGCAGATCCACCGCGCCGCCGTCGGCCACGGCACCCAGCAGCTCCTGGCGGGCCCGTTCGGCCCTGGCGCGGGACCGGCAGCCGAGAATCACGGTGGCGCCGCGGGCCACCAGGGCCCGGGCGGTCTCCAGCCCGAGTCCGCTGCTAGCGCCGGTGATCAGGGCCAGGCGGCCCGACTGGTCGGGGATGTCAGCGGCGGTCCAGGACATGACAACCGTGAACAGAATCTGCTGTGAATGTAACGGTGTATGAACAGCCGTTGCGGCGTCTCCTGCCCGCCCTGGCCTGGGGCCTGGTGCTGCTGCTCAGCCGGCCGCTCTCCTGGTTGATCCGCGGGCTGCTGGCGCCGCTTGTGCCCGAGGTGCTGTTCTGCGCCAGGGGGCCGGCGGCGGCGGGCCGCCGCCAGCTGGCCCTCACCATCGATGACGGCCCCAGTGGCAACGGCAGCCAGGAGCTGCTCGATCTGCTCCGCCAGCTGCAGGTGCCGGCCACCCTGTTCCTGATCGGCAGCCACCTGCCCCGGGGCGGCGCTGGCTTCGTGGAGCGGGCCCTGGACGATGGGCACCAGATCGGCAACCACATGCTGGAAGACCAGATCTCCGCGCGCCTGCCGCCCGAGCAGTTCCTGGATCAGCTGCGCCGCACCGACGCCGCCCTGCGCAGGGCGGCCGCTCCCCGCTCACCGGCGCTGCGCTGGTTCCGGCCCGGCGGCGGCTGGTTCCACCGGGCCATGGTGAAGGCCGTGGGCGCCGAGGGCTATCGGCTGGTGCTGGGCTCGGTGTTTCCCTTCGACACCAACCACCCGCCGCTGTGGTTCCTGCGCCGGTTCCTGCTGACCGGCGTGCATCCCGGAGCCATCGTGGTGCTGCACGACCGCCCGGACACCATCGCCGCCACCCTCGCCACTCTGCGGACCGTGGTGCCGGAGCTGCGGCGGCGTGGCTACCGCTTCGTGAGCCTCGATCAACTCGACTGACGCGCCAGCAGGCTGGCGGCATAGGAGTGCACGGCCTCCGCGTCACCCCCGGCCAGCTCGGCCAGCTCGCTGCGGCGCTCGCCAGTGTCCCGCAGGTGGGACACCCGGGTGTGGGTGTGGCCGTCCAGCACCTGCTTGGACACGCGGAAGTGGTGGTCGGCCGCCGCCGCCACCAGGGGCTGGTGGGTGACGCAGAACACCTGCCGCTGCCGGGCCAGCCGCTGCAGCAAGGCCGCCATCGCACCGCTGACGCGGCCGCTGACACCGGCGTCGATCTCGTCGAACAGCAGGGTGACGTGGGGATCGGCCGCCGCCAGGCAGGTTTTCAGGGCCAGCAGAAACCGGCTCATCTCGCCGCCGGAGGCCACCTCGGCCAGGGGTGCCAGGGGCTGGCCAGGATTGGCGGAGAACAGGAACTGCACGGCGTCGGCCCCCTCCTCGCCGGGCTCACAGGGCTGCAGCGCCACTGCAAAACGCACCTGGGCCAGGCCCATGGGCCGCAGGGCCTCCATCAGCTGGTCCTGCAGGGCTTCGGCGGCGGCGGCCCGGGCGGCGCTGAGGGCGGCATTGGCCTGGTCACGGTGGGTCCGGGCGCTGGCCTCGGCGGCCGCCAGCCGCTCCAGCTCGGCAGCGCCACCACCCGGGGCGAGGGCTTCCCGCAGGCGATCACGCAGCTGAATCAGCTCGGCCAGCTCCAGGCCGTGGCGGCGCTCCAGGCCACGCAGCTCGGCGATGCGCTGCTGCAGCTGCTCAAGGCGCTCGGGATCGCTCTCCAGGCTGCCGCCATAGCGGTCGAGTTCGCGGCTGAGCTCCTGCAGGTCGGCCAGCGCCCCGGCCAGGCGCTCCCGCAGCGGCTCTAGGGAGCCATCGAGGGCACCCATCAGCTGCAGTTCCTGATCGCAGGCGGCCAGGTGGTCGAGCACGGGCGGTGCCGCCTCGGCCCCCTCCTGCAGGCGGCCCAGCAGGGTCATCACCCCCTCCTGCAGGCGCACGCCGTGGGCGAGCCGGTCCTGCTCCTGCTGCAGCCGCTGGCGCTCCTGGGGATCCTCGAGCCCGGACGCCTCCAGCTCAGCCAGCTGCTGCTCCTGCTGCGCCCGCTCGTGCTCCCGCTGCTGCCAGTGGCAGCGGGCCTGCTCCAGGGCAGCGGCGGCGGCCCGCCAGGCCCGCCAGGCGCTGGCTGCCGGCTCCAGGGCCCGCTGCACGGCCTCGGCGCCGAAACGGTCCAGCCAGCGCCGCTGCTGACCGGGACGGGCCAGCTGCTGGGTCTGGCCCTGCACGGTGAGATCGAGCAGCAGCGGCCGCAACTCCTGAACCTGGGCGCGATTCACAGCCACGCCGTTGAGGCGGTGGCGGCTGCTGAGGCGATCGTCCCCCAGCCGCCAGTCGCGGCTGAGCAGGAGCTCACTCTCGTCAGCGTCCAGCTCCTGCTCAGCCAGCCAGGCCAGCAGCGGGGGCGTCAGAACGAAGCTGGCCTCGATCCGGGCCTGGCGGCAGCCCGGGCGCAGCAGGCGGCTGCCGCCGCCGGGCTGGCCGCCGCCCAGCAGGGCATCGAGAGCATCGAGCAGGATCGACTTGCCGGCGCCGGTCTCGCCCGTGAGCACCGTGAACCCGGCCTCGAAGTCGAGCTCGAGCCGCTCGATGAGGGCGATGTTCTCCAGGCGCAGTCCGGTGAGCACGGCCGCCTCGGGGTAGAACAGGTGTACGCAGCGACCGTAGCGGCAGTTTCTGTCGTTTAGAAGAGACCATCACCCTGCCGGGGGCGATGACCACTCCACCCTTGCCCCCGTCGATGTCGCCCTCAGCGAATGCCCACACCGTGGTGAGCCGTTCCGCCGCCCCAGACACCAGCACCGTCGCCCCGGTCAACACCGGCGACACCGGCACCCCGGAGCGCACGGCGCTGGAGGCGGCAGCGGCGGCGATGGAGGCCGCCGTGCACCAGCCGTCCCCGGCGTCTCCAGCAGGATCGGCGGCTGGGACAGCTCTGGCGGGCAGGCCTGAGCTGGCCGACTTCATCGAGGCCTCCGGGCTGCTGGCCTACGACCCGGCGGCGATCAGCCGCATCTACGCCGGCCGACCGGAGCGGCTGCTGCGGCGCCTCTGGCAGACCCTGGTGCCGATCGGCCTGTTCCTGCTCGGTGTCGGTTTCGACTGGCTGACCCGGCGCCTGCGCAACCCCCGGCGGGCCCGGGAGCGGGCCAGCGAAGCGGCCGATCTGGTGGCTTCCCTCGGCCCGGCGTTCATCAAGGCCGGCCAGGCCCTCTCCACCCGCCCGGACATCGTGCCCCCGCTGCTGCTGGAGGAACTGGCCCAGCTGCAGGACCAACTGCCGGGCTTCGATTCCGCGCTGGCCATGGCCTGCATCGAGGAGGACCTGGGCGCCCCGGTGGGCGAGATCTACGCCGAACTGGAGCGCGAACCGATCTCGGCGGCATCCCTGGGCCAGGTGCACCGCGGCAGGCTGCACAGCGGCGAACGGGTGGCAGTGAAGGTGCAGCGGCCGGGCCTGCGCGAGCAGATCACGCTCGACCTCTACATCGTGCGCAACCTCGCCGGCTGGCTGAACCGCAACGTGCGCCTGATCCGCAGCGATCTGGTGGCCCTGATCGACGAGCTCGGCACCCGCGTGTTCGAGGAGATGGACTACCTCAACGAGGCCTCCAACGCCGAGCGCTTCGCCCAGCTCCACACCCACAACCCGCGCATCGCCGTTCCCCGCATCCACCACCAGGCCACCAGCCGGCGGGTGCTCACGATGGAGTGGATCGATGGGGTCAAACTCACCAACCTGGAGGCGGTGCGGGAGCTCGGCATCAATCCCGACGACCTGGTGCAGGTGGGGGTGAACTGCAGCCTGCAGCAGCTTCTCGAGCATGGCTTCTTCCATGCCGATCCCCACCCAGGCAACCTGCTGGCCCTGCCCGACGGGCGTCTGGCCTACCTCGATTTCGGCATGATGAGCTCGGTGAGCCGCGAGGCGCGCACCGGCCTGATCCAGGCCGTGGTGCATCTGGTGAACCGCAACTTCGGCAAACTCAGCAAGGATTTCGTCAACCTTGGCTTCCTGGCTGAAGACGTGAATCTCTCTCCGATCGTGCCGGCCTTCGAGGGCGTGTTCGGCCAGGCCCTGGAGATGGGTGTGAGCCGCATGGACTTCAAGGCCGTCACCGACGACCTCAGCGGGGTGATGTACCGCTTTCCCTTCCAGGTGCCGCCCTACTACGCCCTGATCATCCGTTCCCTGGTGACCCTGGAGGGCATCGCCCTGAGCGTGGACCCCGACTTCAAGATTCTCGGCGCCGCCTATCCCTACTTCGCCCGGCGGTTGATGGAGGACCCCGATCCCAGCCTGCGCCAGAGCCTCAAGGAGATGCTCTTCGACGGCGAGGTGTTCCGCTGGCAGCGGCTCGACAACCTGATCGCCAGTGCCGCCCAGGGGTCCCAGCTCGATCTCGACAGCCTGCTCGATCAGGTGCTCGACTTCCTGTTCTCCGCCAACGGTGGCCTGCTGCGCCGCCAGCTGGTGGACTCGGTGATCACCCGCGTGGACGCGTTGGCCTGGCAGACCACCCTGCGCCTGGGCAAGCGCCTGCCGGAACGGCTGCAGCCTCCGGGCCTGCGCCGGCGGCAGCCCGAAGAGGCCAGCGAGGTGCTGCTCAGCCTCGAGCCGATCCGCCAGCTGGTGGCGATCCTGCGGGCCCTTCCCGGCTTCGAGCCCCGGCTGCTGGTGAAGCGCCTGCCACGCCTGCTCGGTGAACGGGAACTGCGGAGGATGGGTGTGGATGTGGCCCGCGGCCTGGCCGAACGGGGCGTGGTGCGGCTGCTGCGCGACGTGCTCGTGGACCCCTCCCTGCGACCATCATCGAGGGTGGTCAGCGCCTGAAAAGCCCCTAGGGTTGCCCCCATGACCTCCCTCCATCTGCGCCGGCGGTTGCTGGCTCCTCTCATCGTCCTGGGTCTGGGCCTGGCCGCCCCGGCCGTTCAGGCCGCCGACAATCTGGTGTTCGTGAGCGGTGCCTTCCGGCGCTCGATCGCGGTGGACGATCTGGAGCATCTGGCCGAGACCGGGGAGGCCCGGGGTCTGCTCTCCGATGTGATCCGCATCAGCGAGCAGGATCCGGCCACCGTCTCGGAGCTGCTCAACCAGTCGATCAGCCTGCCGGTGAGCCTGGTGAGCCGCCTGCTCGGCACCCGCATCGGCGAAGCGCTGCTCGACCGGCTGGCCCAGATCTTCCACCCCCTCAACGCCCCCGGGGTGGGGGTGCCGGCCCTGCGCTCGGCGATCGTGATGGGACTGGTGGAGGGTGACGGTGAGATCTCGGCGATCTCCTTCCTGCGGGCTTACCCCACCAGTGAGCTGATGGTGAACATTCCTAACCTGATCGCGGTGGCGGAGCAGGCCAGCTCAGTGACCGAACTGGTGCGGTTCTTCTCCGAATCCCCCCTCGACGGGCTGCGTGGCAGCGAAGGAGCCGAGAACTAGATTGAAGGCTACCGCCGGCCCCTCCCCTTGCCCCTGCTCCATTCCCTGCGGCGTCTGAGTTTGGGACCCGGCAGCGCCCAGCCCACCCTGCAGGACTGGCCGGGCCTGATCGAGGCCTACAGGAGCTGGCTGCCGGTGAGCGAGCACACGCCGGTGATCAGCCTGCGCGAGGGAGCCACCCCGCTGATCCCCGCTCCGTCGATCGCCGAACGGGTGGGAAGCCGGGTGCGGGTGCTGCTCAAGTACGACGGCCTCAACCCCACCGGCTCGTTCAAGGACCGGGGCATGACCATGGCCATCTCCAAGGCCCGCGAGGCGGGCTCGGAGGCGGTGATCTGCGCCAGCACCGGCAACACCTCAGCAGCCGCAGCCGCCTACGCCCGGCGCGGCGGGATGCGGGCCTTCGTGCTGATCCCCGACGGCTACGTGGCCCAGGGCAAGCTGGCCCAGGCCCTGCTCTACGGCGCCGAGGTCATCGCCATCCAGGGCAACTTCGACCGCGCCCTTGCGATCGTGCAGGAGGTGGCGGAGCGCTACCCGGTGACCCTGGTGAACTCGGTGAATCCCTACCGGTTGCAGGGCCAGAAAACAGCCGCCTTCGAGGTGGTGGACGCCCTCGGCGAGGCTCCTGACTGGCTCTGCATCCCGGTGGGCAACGCCGGCAACATCAGCGCCTACTGGATGGGCTTCAACGAATACCGCGACGCCGGTCACTGCCGCACGGTGCCGCGCATGATGGGCTTCCAGGCCGCAGGCTCGGCCCCCCTGGTGCTGGGCCACACGGTGGAGCAGCCCGACACCATCGCCACCGCCATCCGCATCGGCAACCCGGTGAACCGGGACAAGGCCCTGGCGGTGCGCAGCGAGAGCGGCGGGGACTTCACCGCCGTCACCGACGCCGAGATCATCGAGGCCTACAAGCTGCTCGGCAGCGAGGAGGGGGTGTTCTGCGAACCGGCCAGCGCCGCCTCAGTGGCAGGGCTGCTCAAACGCCGGGAAGAGGTGCCGGCGGGGGCCACGGTGGTGTGTGTGCTCACCGGCAACGGCCTCAAGGACCCCACCACCGCAATTGAGCACAACGAGGCCCGCTTCCACACCGGGCTGGAGGCCGATACCGCCAAGGTGGCCGAGGTGATGGGCTTCTAAGACCAGCCCGCCCTGCCCTGCCCCCGCCCGGCGGGGGTTTTTTTATGCCTGTGATCCGGTTGCAGGGGCCTGTGCCGATCCACGAGGCGCCTGCTGACGGCCCGGGAAAAGGGCAGACGAATCCGGGGAAAGGGAAGCCCGTGCTGACGGCCCAGAGCCCCCTCCCCATTCCCCAGGACCGGGAAAGCGGGGAAAACCCGGTGCCCTCCCCATCACGGGCCGCTGATTCCGCAGCGCTCAAACGCCAACAACCCGGAGCCAGCGTTGCTGGCGGGGCATTTTCCACGCTTTCCGCAGGCCCTACGACTACGGGTTCATTGGTTTTGAAGGTCAATCCTTTTCAATCCGTAGACGGGCCAAAGACCCCGGAAGTCCGGCGTTGCGCAATCAGCCGCCCTGTGGAAGCGTGGGAGCCCCTCAGCGCAGCCGCTCAACACCGGTCTGAACGCCCTCGCCATGAAGCTGGTCTGCTCCCAGTCGGAACTCAGCGCCAGCCTGCAGCTGGTGAGCCGCGCCGTCGCTGCCCGACCCACCCATCCGGTGCTGGCCAACGTGCTGCTCACCGCCGACGCCGGCACCGGCCGCCTCAGCCTCACCGGCTTCGACCTGAGCCTCGGCATCCAGACCAGCCTCCCCGCCGAGGTGGAGAGCAGCGGCGCCATCACCCTGCCGGCGCGGCTGTTCGGCGAGATCGTGCAGCGCCTCCCGTCCGACAGCCCCATCGGCCTCCACTGCCCCGAGGGCACGGAGCAGGTGGAGCTCACCTCCCGCTCCGGCAGCTACCAGATGCGGGGCATGGCCGCCGAGGACTTCCCCGACCTGCCCCTGGTGCAGACCGGCCAGCCCATCCGCCTGGAGGCCGAGGCCCTGGTGAAGGGTTTGCGCGCCACCCTGTTTGCCAGCAGCGGTGATGAGGCCAAGCAGTTGCTCACCGGTGTGCACCTGCGCCTGCAGGGCGCGGGCCTGGAATGCGCCGCCACCGACGGTCACCGCCTGGCCGTGCTGCGGCTGGCGGAGGGGGTGGAGGCCGCGGCGCCGGATGGGGCGGCCGAGCCGGAGCGCTTTGCCGTCACCGTGCCCGCCCGCTCGTTGCGCGAACTGGAGCGGCTGCTCTCCGGACGCCAGTCCAGCGAGCCCCTCAGCCTGTTCTGTGATCGTGGCCAGGTGGTGTTCCTGTGGGCCGATCAGGTGCTCACCAGCCGCAGCCTCGATGGCACCTACCCCAACTACGGCCAGCTGATTCCCGAGAGCTTCAGCCGTGGCATCAGCCTCGACCGTCGCGGCCTGGTGGCGGCCCTGGAGCGGGTGGCCGTGCTGGCGGATCAGCACAACAACGTGGTGAAGCTCAGCACCGAGGCCGGCAGCGGCCAGCTGCAGGTGCAGGCCGACGCCCAGGACGTGGGCCGGGGCTCGGAGGCCGTGGCCGCCGAGATCAGCGGCGAGCCGATCCAGATCGCCTTCAACGTGCGCTACCTGCTGGATGGCCTCAAGGCCATGGCCTGCGACCAGGTGGCCCTGCACTGCAATGCCCCCACCACCCCGGTCGTGCTCAAACCCGCTGCTGATGGACCGGACGACTCCGACTTCACCTATCTGGTGATGCCGGTGCAGATCCGGGTCTGACCCCCGTGGCCCTTCCCGAGCAGCTCCTGCTCAGCGATCTGCTGAAGCGCCGGGTGCGCGATGCCGACGGCCTTGAGCGGGGCACTGGCCTGACGGTGTGGATGCATCCGCCGGTGCACCGCGTGCTGGGCTGGGCCAGCCGTCCTTCGATGTTCGGCAACCGCCGGCTGGTGTGGCGCCTCAACCAGCTGGCCGGTGTGCTGGAGCTGGAGGCCCTGGTGAAGGGCGAGCCGGCCGAAACCGACCAGGCCACCCTCGAGCGCCTGCCCACCCTCATCGATGCCGCCCTGCTCGATCGCGATCAGCGACCGATCGGCACCGTGGCTGATGCCGCCATCGAGCTGCGCACCGGTGCCATCCGCCACTACCTGGTGAGCCGCAGCGATCCCCGCCTGCCCGGCAGCAGCCGCTGGCGCCTGAGCCCGGAGCGCATCGTCGACCAGCAGCCCGGCCTGGTGTCCACGGCGCTCACGGGCCTCGACGACCTGCCCCTGGCCCGGGCCAGCGTGCGCCAGGACCTGCTGCGCCGCTCTCGGCGCTGGCGCGAGCAGATGCAGGTAGCGGGCGAGCAGCTGGAGTCGCGGGTGGAGGGCTGGCTGGAAGAGCCCCCCTGGGAGGGGGCCGAGCCGCTGCGGCGCCTCTGGACCCCCGAGGACGACGGCCCCGATCTCCCCCTGGACGACGACGAGGCGTGGGCGGAAGCGAACGACCGCCCGGGCCCATCGGATCTCGAGCCCTGGGATGACGGCGACTGGGACTGGGACCGGGAACCAACCGGCCGGGCAGAGCCGCACCCTGGGGAGCCCTGGGAGGACCGCGACGATGCCGAGCCTGAACCGTGGCCCCGGCGCTGGGCCGACCGGGCAGAAGAGGAAGAAGAGGAGGATCCCTGGGTCTGAGGCCGGCTGCCGCGCCGTCTGCTGCAACCTGCTCGGCCACACTGGGGCGATCCGATCCGCTGGCTGTGGTGGCTGCCCCCGACTTTCCCCTCGCCGAGGCGCTCAGGAAAGAGAACCTCAGCCAGGCCGACTACGACGAGATCTGCCGCCGCCTCGGCCGCCCTCCCAACCGCGCCGAACTGGGCATGTTCGGGGTGATGTGGTCGGAGCACTGCTGCTATCGCAACTCACGGCCCCTGCTGCAGGGCTTTCCCACCAGCGGCCCGCGCATCCTGGTGGGCCCCGGTGAGAACGCCGGCGTAGTGGATCTGGGCGAGGGCCAGCGGCTGGCCTTCAAGATCGAGAGCCACAACCACCCCTCGGCGGTGGAGCCGTTCCAGGGCGCGGCCACGGGTGTGGGCGGCATCCTGCGCGACATCTTCACCATGGGCGCCCGGCCGATCGCCCTGCTCAACGCCCTGCGCTTCGGGCCCCTGGAGGACGAGCGCAATGTGGGCCTGATGGAGGGGGTGGTGGCCGGCATCGCCCACTACGGCAATTGCGTGGGCGTGCCCACCGTGGGCGGTGAGGTGGCCTTCGACCCCAGTTACTCCGGCAACCCGCTGGTGAATGCCATGGCCCTGGGGCTGATGGAAACCGAGGAGATCGTGTGCTCCGGCGCCCGTGGCGTGGGCTATCCGGTGGTCTACGTGGGCAGCACCACCGGCCGCGATGGCATGGGCGGCGCCAGCTTCGCCAGCGCTGAGCTCAGTGCTTCCTCCCTTGATGACCGCCCCGCCGTGCAGGTCGGCGATCCCTTCCTGGAGAAGGGGCTGATCGAGGCCTGTCTGGAGGCCTTCCAGAGCGGGGATGTGGTGGCCGCCCAGGACATGGGAGCCGCCGGTCTCACCTGCAGCTGCTCCGAGATGGCCGCCAAGGGGGGCCTGGGCATCGAGCTCGATCTCGACAGGGTGCCGGCCCGTGAGGCCGGCATGGGGGCCTACGAGTTTCTGCTCAGCGAATCCCAGGAGCGGATGCTGTTCGTGGTGCAGCCGGGCCGCGAGGAGACGCTGATGGCGCGCTTCAGCCGCTGGGGTCTGCAGGCGGCGGTGGTGGGCCGGGTGCTGGAGGAGAACGTGGTGCGGGTGCTTCAGCACGGCCAGGTGGCGGCCGAGGTTCCCGCCAGCGCCCTGGCCGATGACACCCCGATCAACCACCACGACCTGATCAGCGAGCCGCCGGCCGAGATCCAGGCCCACTGGGGCTGGAGCGAGGCCCAGCTGCCTCAGGCCACGGCCGCCGGCATCACCCCCGGCTCAGGCCCCAGCGCCGGCCGGGCCCTGAGCTGGAACGCGGTGCTGCTGGCCCTGCTCGATGACCCCACCATTGCCTCCAAGCGCTGGGTGTACCGCCAGTACGACCACCAGGTGCAGGCCAACACCGTGCTGCCCCCGGGCGGTGGCGATGCGGCGGTGGTGCGCCTGCGGCCCCAGCAGGGGGAGGGCTCCCTGACCCCCGGCCGGCGGGGGGTGGCTGCCGTGGTGGATTGTCCCAACCGCTGGGTGGCCCTCGATCCGGAGCGCGGCGCCATGGCGGCGGTGGCCGAGGCGGCCCGCAACCTCAGCTGCGTCGGCGCCGAGCCCCTGGCCGTGACCGACAACCTCAACTTCCCCTCCCCCGAAACCCCCACCGGCTACTGGCAGCTGGCGATGGCCTGCCGGGGCCTGGCGGCCGCCTGCCGGGAGCTCGACACGCCCGTCACCGGGGGCAATGTGTCCCTGTACAACGAGACCCGCCGGCCCGATGGCGCCATGCAGCCCATCCACCCCACCCCGGTCGTGGGGATGGTGGGCCTGGTGCACGATCTGGCCCACGTGCGCGGGCTGGGCTGGCGGACCGCCGGCGATGCCATCTGGCTGCTGGGGGTTCCCCTGGCCGAGGCCCCAGACGCTGGTGGTGTCGCCGCCGATGACCGCCTTGGCCTGGCGGGTAGCAGCTACCTGGCGGCTATCCATGGCCAGGTGAGCGGCCGCCCCCCCGTGATCGACCTGGCCCTGGAGAAGCGGGTGCAGGCCTTCCTGCGCGAGGCCATCGCCGCCGATCTGGTGGATTCCGCCCACGACCTCAGTGACGGCGGCCTGGCGGTGGCTGCGGCCGAGGCCTGCATCGCCAGCGATCTGGGTGCCGATTTGGCTCTGCCGGCCGCCTCGGCGCTGCGCCTCGACCGGCTGCTGTTCGCCGAGGGCGGGGGCCGCATCCTGGTGAGCGTGCCGGCCCAGCGCGCCGAGACCTGGCAGGCCGCCCTGGAGGCCGCCGCCGCCGCTGGTGATCCGATCCCCGCCACCCAGCTGGGTAGCGTGCAGTCAGGCCCCCGGCTGCGGCTGCGCCACGGGGAGCAGGGCCTGGTGGATCTGGCCATCGGCGAGCTGCGGGCCAGTTTCGAGCGGGCGATCCCGCGCCGCCTGGGGCTGGATCTGCCGCCCAGCGGCTGAACCAGGCCAGAGGCTCGAGCAGGCGGCCGCACCCCCAGCCACCGGATCGCTGGTGCAGAATGGTTCTTCGGCTCGCGTAACGAGAGGCCTGCGCTGATGGTGTTCTCGTGACGACTGTGCCCTCAGCGCCCTCAGCTGTGACCTCAGAGGCGACGCCCCTCCCGGAGCGGCCCGACAAGCCTGAGGAGGCCTGCGGCGTCTATGGGGTGCTGGCGGCCGACCAGCCCGTGGCCAACCTGGCCTACTTCGGTCTCTACGCCCTCCAGCACCGCGGCCAGGAATCGGCCGGCATCGCCGTGTTCGACGACGACGGTGAGGTGCGTCTACACAAGGACATGGGTCTGGTGAGCCAGGTGTTCGACCAGGACGTGCTGGCGCGGCTGACGGGCTCCCTGGCCATCGGCCACAATCGCTACTCCACCACCGGCAGCAGCAAGGTGTGCAACGCCCAGCCGGTGTTGCTCAACAGCCGTCTGGGTCCCTTTGCCCTGGCCCACAACGGCAACCTGGTGAATGCCGCCGAGCTGCGCCATGAGCTGGCCGACCTGGCCAGTGAACTCACCTCCACCACCGATTCCGAGCTGATCGCCTTCGCCATCCAGCGGGCCGTCAATGACGGCCTCGACTGGGAGGCCGCCATCCGCGCTGCCGCCAGCCGCTGTCGCGGGGCCTTCAGCCTGGTGATCGGCACCCCCGAGGGCCTGTTCGCCCTGCGCGACGGCCACGGCATCCGGCCCCTGGTGTTCGGCCACCTGGGCGAGCAGGAGCAGGCCCGCTGGGTGGTGAGCAGCGAAACCTGCGGCCTCGACATCATCGGCGCCAGCTTCTGTGGTGATGTGCTCCCCGGCGAGCTGATCCACTTCCGCCTCCACGACCCCGAACCCCGCCGCCTGCGCTGGTGTGACGAACCCACCAAGCTGTGCGTGTTCGAGATGATCTACTTCGCCCGGCCGGACAGCCGCTTCTTCGGCGAGTCGCTGTACAGCTACCGGGTGCGCATCGGCGAGGTGCTGGCTCGGGAAACCCCCGTGGCGGCCGACATCGTGATCGGCGTTCCTGATTCCGGCATCCCCGCCGCTATCGGCTATTCCCAGGCGAGCGGTATTCCCTTCGGCGACGGCCTGATCAAGAACCGCTATGTGGGCCGCACCTTCATCCAGCCCACCCAGGCGATGCGCGAGGCCGGCATCCGCGTGAAGCTCAATCCCCTGCCCGACGTTCTCGCCGGCAAGCGGGTGGTGGTGATCGACGACTCGATCGTGCGTGGCACCACCAGCCGCAAGCTGGTGGCCGCCCTGCGCGACGCCGGGGCCAGTGAGGTGCACATGCGCATCAGTTCGCCGCCCGTCACCCACCCCTGCTTCTACGGCATCGACACCGACACCCAGGACCAGCTGATCGCCGCCCGCCTCACCCTCGCGGAAATTGCCGCCCATCTCGGCGTCGATTCGCTGGCCTACCTCAGCAAGGAGGGCATGCTGGAGGCCGCCCAGGCCCACTCCGGCAACTTCTGCACCGCCTGCTTCGACGGGGCCTATCCGATCGAGATGGACGAGGAGGTGCGTGCCAGCAAGCTGATGCTGGAGCCCTCGGGCCTGGCGGCCAACCGTCAGGCGCTTGCCTCCGCCGCCCGCTGACGCCTCACCTTCGGATCACTCTCGGATCAGCGGCACCAGGGCCTGCAGATCCTCCCGCTCCGCCAGGTTCAGGCTCACCCCGGGTCCGCCGGCGTCCTGGCCCTCCAGATCGGCAGGCTGCAGCCGGGCACTGCGGCCGCTGCTGAGCAGGGCCGCCACCAGCGGCGCTTCGGCGTCACAGAGGTCGGCCAGGTGGTCGTGGCGCTGGCTGAAGCGCAGGCCGATCTGGCCCAGATCGCCGCGTCGGCAGAGGCGCAGCTGATCCACCCCCAGGCGTTTGATCCAGCCCCGGCGGCTGGCCAGCAGCACGGCCCCATCAGGCCCGCCCACACCAGCGGCACCCACCACCACTTCCCCCGGCAGCAGCCGCAGCAGCACCGGTCCCTGGGCCGCGCGGCCCATCAGCGGCAGGTTGGCCTCGTTCACCGCCAGCCGCAGCAGCCGGCCGGTGCTGCTGGCCACCACCAGTTCCCCCCCGTCCCGGCAGGGCAGCACACGGCTGAGCTGCACCCCTTCCTTCAGTTTCAGCACCGTGGCCGCCCGGCCCGAGAGCTCGCGGAACAGTTCCAGGGGCAGACGCTTGCAGCGACCGTCGCTGCTCAGCAGGCCCAGGCTGGTGATGGCCCCGCCAGGCCCTGCGGTGGCCCCTTCCTCTGCGGCGGCGGGCAGGGCCAGCAGCTGCACCACCGGGCTGCCGCCGAGGCTGTCGGGCAGGAAGCGCTCCAGCGAACCCGGCTGCTGGCCGGCAAATTCCCAGCGCAGCAGCGCCACCCGGCCATCGGCGCTGAAAGCCAGCACCTGGGGTTCGCTCTGCACCGGCAGGATCAGCCGCGCCGGCGCCGGGTGCTCGCCGGCCTCCGCCGCCACCTCCAGGTGCAGGCGGCCGAGGGTCTGGGGGGCCACGATCTTCACCGCGCCGTCGGCCTGGATCAGCAGCCGGGCATCACCGGCCAGGGCATCGAGGGCCTGGCGGCGCTGCAGTTCGGTGTTGGGGCGCTGGGCTGCGCTGCGCTGGGCCGTGAGCTCATCGCCCCCCTCCACCAGCCGGGTGCGCCGGGGGGTGGCGTAGCGCTTCCTGAGGGCCCGGAATTCGGCCACCAGGGTGTCCAGCAGGGTGGCGCGGTTGTCGAGAAGGTGGCGCAGCCGGGTGCGTTCCCGGCCCAGCTCCTCGGCCTCCTGCCGCAGGCTGTCCTGCTCCAGGGCGGTGAGGCGGCGCAGCGGCATGGCCAGCACCGCATCGGCCTGCCGCTCGCTCAGATCCAGATGCACCTGCAGGCTGGCCCGGGCGCTGGCGGCGTCGCGGGCCTCCTGGATCATGTCGATCACGCGGCGCAGGTCGTTGAGCGCCTTGATCAGACCCTCCACCACCTCCAGCCGGTCCGCGCACTTGCGCAGGGCATGGCGGGTGCGGCGCACCAATGTGTGCTCCCGGTACTCCAGGAACCGCTGCAGCAGCTGCCGAAGGCTCAGCTGCACGGGCTGGCCGTCCACCAGCGCCAGCAGGATGGCCCCGAAGTTGCTCTGCAGGGCCGTGCGCCGCTGCAGATCGGCCAGCACCTGCTGGGGATCGGCGTCGCGGCGCAGCTCCACCACCACCCGCATGCCCTCACGGTCGCTCTCGTCGCGGATGTCGGCGATGCCGCCCAGGCGGCCCTCGTTCACCAGTTCCGCCAGCTTCTCGATCCAGCCCGCCTTGCTGAGCTGGTAGGGCAGCTCCGTCACCACCACGGCGCCACGGCGGTGGCGGCCCTTGCCGGGCTGCACCTCTTCGATGTGGGCCACCCCCCGCATCGGGATGCTGCCGCGGCCGCTGAGGTAGGTGTCGCGCACGCCGCTGCCGGTGAGCACCTCGCCGCCGGTGGGAAAGTCGGGCCCCGGCACCAGGTGCAGCAGCTTCTCGTCGGAGAGCTCCGGATTGCGCACCAGGGCGATCAGGGCATCGACGACTTCACCGAGGTTGTGGGGCGGGATGCTGGTGGCCATGCCCACGGCGATGCCGCTGCAGCCGTTGAGCAGCAGGAAGGGCAGCTGGGCCGGCAGCACGGTGGGCTCCTGCTGGGAGCCGTCGAAGTTGGGCGCGAAATCAACCGTGTCGTCGCCGATCTCATCCAGCAGGGCCTGGTTGGCGATCGGGGCCAGCCGCGTTTCCGTGTAGCGCATGGCCGCCGGCGGGTCGTCGTCCACCGAGCCGAAGTTGCCGTGGCCATCCAGCAGGGGATGGCGGCTGGCGAAGGTCTGCACCAGCCGCACCAGGGCGTCGTAGACCGCCTGGTCGCCATGGGGGTGGTATTTGCCGAGCACGTCGCCCACCACGCGGGCGCATTTGCGGTAGGGGCGGTCGGGGGTGAGCCCCAGCTCGTGCATCGCAAAGAGGATGCGCCGCTGCACGGGTTTGAGGCCGTCGCGCACGTCGGGCAGGGCCCGTCCCACGATCACGCTCATGGCGTATTCGAGGTAGGAGCGCTGCATCTCCTGATGCAGAGCGATCGGCTGAATCCGAGGGTCGTCCGGCCGCTCGCCGGATCGCTGTCCTGGTCGCTCCTCAGGCATCCGGTGCGGCGGTGGGAGGGCGAACTGTGGCGCTCAGCCTACCGATGCAGCCCAGACCCGCCGGTGGGCGGCGGCTGCCTGCCGGATGCCGGGGTTCAGGGGGTGGCGTTGGCCTCGG
This sequence comes from Cyanobium sp. PLM2.Bin73, assembly GCA_007694915.1. Classification (GTDB taxonomy): domain Bacteria; phylum Cyanobacteriota; class Cyanobacteriia; order PCC-6307; family Cyanobiaceae; genus NIES-981. The sequence goes on from REEV01000066.1 coordinate 84,534, forward strand.
CGCGCTCCACATCGGCGCGCAGCTCCTCCAGCTCGAGCAGGCGCTGGGTGGTGCGGCGCAGCTTCACTCCCCAGAGCTGCTCCTCCTGGTGGCTGTCGAGCACGTAGTCGGGTTCGGAGGCGAGGGCCTTTCTGGCCAGCTCCAGGGCCTCCCGGCGACCCTCGGCGCCGCGCTCGAACAGGGCGGCGGCCAGGGCCAGGTTGGGCTCGGCGGCCTCCGGCTGGATCTGTAGCACCCGTCGCCAGTGGACGATCGCCTGGTCCACCTGGTCGAGTTCGTAGTGCACCAGGGCCTTGTTGTTGATGGCCTCCCAGAAGTCGCGCCGCAGGTCGGCCGCACGCGCGAAGGCCTCCAGGGCCTGGCGGGGCTGGTTCAGCAGGATGTGGGCATTGCCCACATCGAAGTAGGCGTTGGCATTGCGGGGGTCGCGGCGCAGCCCCTGGCGCAGCAGCTCCAGGCCCTCCGAGGGCCGGCCGTCGCGCAGGGCCAGCGAGCCCTGGGCGAACCAGATGCCGGCGTTGTCGGGATCGAGCTCCCGGGCCCGGGACAGCGACACTCCGGCGGCTTCGGTCTGGTTGCTGCGCAACTGGGACTCGGCCAGCAGTACCCAGCCGCGGGGATCGGCCGGCAGCAGCTGCACCGTGAGGGCCGCCAGCCGCGCCGCGTCCTCAGCCTGGCCCAGCTGCAGCAGCCTGGCCGCGGCCTGGGCGATGCCCAGCCCGGTGGCTTCCAGCGCCGGCCGCTGGGGTGTGTACACATAGGGCACCAAGGCCTGGGCCGCCGGCATGCCGCTGAGGCCGGTGCCGAGCGCCAGGAGCGGGAGGGTGCGCACCAAGGTGCGCCGCCAGCGCGACGGCATTGAAACAAGTGGGAATTCAGCCCAGCCTAGGGATCCGCTTTCGCGTCACCCTCCAGAGCCGCGCGGATGTTGCGCCGCCACATCCAGGGCTTGATGCGCCGCAGGGCCGAGGCCCGCAGGCACTCGTCCCACTGCCCATCGCTCCAGCCCAGAGCCTCCTCCGCCCGCAGATCCAGCCACCAGGGGCGCGGCTGCAGATCCGCCTCGTCGCTGGCCTGCAGCGGCTGCCGGTTCCAGGGACAGGCCTCCTGGCAGAGGTCGCAGCCGGCCACCCAGCCCTGCAGCCGCTTGCGGATCGACGCCGGCAGCACGTCGTCGCGGTTTTCGATCGTGTGGAAGGCGATGCAGCGGCGGCTGTCCACCACGAAGGGTTCGCTGATGGCGCCGGTGGGGCAGGCGGGGATGCAGAGACTGCAGCTGCCGCAGAGGGATTGGGCCGGCCTGTCGGCCGGCAGCTCAAGGGTGGTGAGCAGGTGGCCGAGCAACAGCCAGGACCCCCGGCGGCGGTGAATCAGGTTGCCGTGCTTGCCGATCCAGCCCAGGCCCGCCTCCTCGGCCCAGGCCTTGTCCATCAGCGGTGCGCTGTCCACGCAGGCGCGCCAGCGCACCGACTCCACCTGACCCTCCAGCCAGCTGCCCAGCTGCCGCAGCCGGCCATCGATCAGCCGGTGGTAGTCGCGGCCCCAGCCGTAGCGCGCCACCTTCAGCGATCCGGGTGCGGGCTGCTCGGCCACGTGGTAGTTGAGCCCCACCGCCAGCAGGCTGCGCACCCCCGGCAACAGGGTGTCCACCGCCCGCCGGCGCGGGTCGGCCATCCAGCCCATGGCGGCGTGATGCCCCCGCTGCAGCCAGCGCTCCAGGGCGGCGCTGCGCAGGGCCATCCTCCCGCTGCCCGGAACGGCGGCGATGCCCACCGGATCGAAGCCCAGTCGGCGGGCCTCCTCCCGGAGCCTCCCCGCCAGCGCGCTGGCCGTGCCGGCAGTCACCCGTACAGTTCCTTCACTTCTCATTCTATAACGCTTGACTTCAACGTCCGCCTCCTCGAGCCGCATCGCCCTGTTGCTGCGCTGGCTGGGTCTCACCCTTGTGGTGCTGATGGGGCTGCAGCTCACCGTCCTGCTGGTGAACTGGAACTGGGACCTGGAGCCCTTCCGCCAGGTGTTCCTCGACCGCCTCGTGGGCGAGGGCCCCATGGCGCTGGTGGGGCTGCTGCTGATGCTGATCGGCCAGCGGCTGGACGGGGCCACCGGCCGCACTCCCCTGCGCTGGCTGGCGGGGGTGATCGCCATCGTGCTGGCGATCGCCATGGTGGTGGCTGTGCCCCTGTCGCTGGCCAGCGAGTCGGCCCTGGCCGAGGAGGCCCAGCAGCAGGACGCGGCCATCGCCCAGCAGGCCATGCAGCTGGAGATGCAGAAGCAGCAGGTGGAGGATCCCGGATTCGTGGATCAGCTGATCGCCGAGGCTGAGATGGAAGGCCGGATCCCCGCCGGGGCCAGCGATGAGGAGAAGAAACAGCGGGCCCGGGAGTTCATCGACACCCAGATCAAGCCCCAGCTCGAGCAGGCGGAGCAGCAGGTGGCTCAGGCCCGCTTCGGCCGCAACCTGGCTCTGCAGCAGCGTCGCTTCGGGGTCACCGGCCGCGCCGTGGCCCTGGCCATCGCCTTTGTGCTCGTGGCGGTGGTGGCCCTGGTCTGATGGCCCTTGACCTGACGGTCGGGGCGGGGGGTCGGCTGGCTAGGTTGATCAACTGATCTGATGGCTAGAACGCGGGGTTTGCCTTGGTCCAGTCCAATCCCAGACCTGACCTGCCCCTGGGCGACCGTCTCCAGCAGGACCTCAAGAACGACCTGATCGCCGGTCTGCTGGTGGTGATCCCGCTGGCCACCACCATCTGGCTGGCCACCACGGTCAGCCGTTTCGTGCTGGCTTTCCTCACCACGATTCCCAAGCAGTTCAATCCCTTCAATACCCTCAATCCGCTCCTGCAGGAGCTGATCAACCTGGGGGTGGGTCTGCTGGTCCCCCTGCTCGGAATCCTGTTGATCGGGCTGATGGCCCGCAACATCGTGGGCCGCTGGTTGCTGGAATTCGGGGAGGGCACGCTGCTGCGGATCCCCCTGGCAGGGTCGGTCTACAAGACCCTCAAACAGCTCCTGGAAACTGTCCTGCAGGGCCAGTCCAGCCGCTTCCGCCGCGTTGTGCTGGTGGAGTATCCCCGCGAGGGGCTCTACGCGGTGGGTTTTGTCACCGGCACCGTGGGCACGGCCCTGCAGAGCGGTTTTGACGAGCCGATGCTGAGCGTGTTCATCCCCACCGCTCCCAACCCCACCACCGGCTGGTACACGGTGCTGCCCGAGCGTCTGGTGAAAGACCTCGACCTGTCGGTGGAGGATGCTTTCCGCACGATCATCTCCGCAGGCATCGTCACCTCCGACGAGCGTCCTGATCGCTCCAGCCGCAGCTTCTCCAGCCTGCTGGCCCAGCTGCGCGCCCCCCAGATGTCCTGATGTCCAGCCGCAGTCTTTCCCGCGAACTGGCCCTGCTGATGCTGGGCCAGACCAACGACCGCGGCCAGAGCGGCTCTGCGCGGCAGGGCGCCGGCTCCGAGCCGGCCCTCGACCGACTGCTGCACCAGGCCCTGGCCAGCCTCAGCCAGCACGTGCGCGAGTCGCTGGATCGCTCCGCCTCCGATCTGCAGACCGCGCAGCAGGAGCTCCTCGACAGTGAACTGCAGGACCAGGGTGCCCAGCAGCTGCCGCGGGTGCGCCAGCACCTCCAGCAGGGTCTGGCCGCCGCCGAACAGGCGCTCAACCGGCTGTCGGCCAGCCTGGAGCTGCCGCGCCTGCTGCTGCTTGCCGACCAGGAGGAGGTGCGCCGCGGCGCCGTGGAGCGCGCCCGGGCGGTGCTGCGCGACCGGGAGGACATCGACCGCCGCCTCGATGCGGTGATGGAGGGCTGGCGTCTGGGCCGGCTGCCGCGCATCGACCGCGACATCCTGCGCTTGGCGGTGGTGGACCTGGCCGAGTTCGCCACTCCCCCCGCCGTGGCCTGCAACGAGGCGGTGGAACTGGCCAACCGCTACAGCGATGAGCAGGGCCGGCGCATGATCAACGGGGTGCTGCGCCGCTTCACCACGGCGGCAGGGAGCGGGGCCTGATGGTGTTCGACTGGTTCCGCCGCCAGGCCGCGCCCGAGCCGGCCACTCCTGAGCAGGCCTCTGCCGCGCCGGCCGCTCCGGAGACGGCTGAGGCCAGGCCCGAGCCCGCTGCCCCTGAGCAGCCCGCTGCCCCTGAGCACCCCGCCGAGCCCCCCGAGCCCGCGTCCGCCAGCCCCCCATCCCAGGATGCGCTCGAGTGGGCCCGCCAGGCCTATGCCCGCCTCAAGGCCCAGCAGGAGGCCGCCCGCCTCCAGGACACCCAGCCGGCCCCTGAGCCAGCCGCTGCTCCTGAGCCGCCGCCCGCCCCCGAATCGCAGGCCGCCCCCGAGTCGCCACCTGCCCGGCCCGAGCCCGAGCCGTCCCAGGAGCCCGAGCGGCCCCCTGCCGCCGGTCCGTCGCTGCTGGAGCAGGCGGCCGCCCGCCGCGCCGAGCGCCAGCAGGCCCTCACCGCTCCAGCTGCTCCAGCCCCCAGCGAGCCGGCCTCCCCGGCCGGGCCGGCCGCGGCTGTGGCCGACAGCCCCGAGCCCCGGCTGGGGGCCTTCGATGACACTTTCACCTGGTCGGCCGAGGTGCTGGCGGCCCAGGGCCGGAGTCTCGATCAGGTGTCGCTGGAGGAGATCGACTGGCTGGGCCGGCTGCGCCAGGGCCTGGAGAAAACCCGCCGCGGCTTCGTCACCCAGCTGCTCGATACCCTCGGCGACGACCCCCTCAGCCCCGAGCTGCTCGACGACCTGGAAACCGCCCTGCTGCGGGCCGATGTGGGGGTGAGTGCCACCGACCGGGTGCTCGAGGCCCTGCGCCAGCGCCTTAATGAGGAGGTGGTGGACTCCGCCGAGGGGCTGCGCTTCCTCAAGGAGCAGCTGCGCGCCATCCTCGACGGCCCCATCGAGGCCAGTGCCGCATCCCTGCTGGCGCCCCAGAAGGGTCGCCTGAACGTGTGGCTGATGGTGGGCGTGAACGGCGTGGGCAAGACCACCACCCTCGGCAAGCTCGCCAACCTGGCCGTGCGGAGCGGTTACAGCTGCGTGATCGCCGCGGCCGACACCTTCCGGGCCGCCGCCGTGCAGCAGGTGCAGGCCTGGGGGGACCGCAGCCAGGTGCCCGTGATCGCCAACCCCAGCGCCAACGCCGATCCCGCCGCCGTCGTCTACGACGCCATCGGTGCCGCCCAGGCCAAGGGCACCGAGCTGGTGCTGGTGGACACCGCCGGCCGCCTGCAGACGAAGCACAACCTGATGGAGGAGCTCAGCAAGGTGCGACGGATCATCGACAGGCTGGCCCCCGAGGCCGTCGTGGAATCCCTGCTGGTGCTCGATGCCAGCCAGGGCCAGAACGGCCTGCGGCAGGCCATGGCCTTCGCCAGTGCCGCCGGCCTCACCGGGGTGGTGATCACCAAGCTCGATGGCAGCGCCCGCGGCGGCGTCGCCCTGGCGGTAGCCTCGGAGGCCGGACTGCCGATCCGCTTCATCGGTGCCGGCGAGGGCATCCGAGACCTGCGACCCTTCAACAGCTTCGAATTCGTGGAAGCCCTGCTCGCCGGCTGAGGGGAGAGCTCAACTCGCATTGGGCAGAACGCGGCTATCTTGCGTCTCCATCGCGGCAGCTCGGTGAGCCAGACGCCGCCAGCCCTGCCCCAGCCCCCGCTCTCGCCCGGCGCCTCGCTTCGGCAGCTGCTCGACAGCCTCAACCGCGAGCAGCGCCGCAACCAGGAGCTGTTGGCGTCCCTTGGCTTCGTGCTGCGCAGCTTCACCAACATCAGCCGCCTGCTGGAGCTGGTGCCGCTGCTGGCCGCCCGCCTGGTGGAGGCCGATGGGGCCCTGTTGCTGTGCTTCCGCGAGGACGGGCGCCTGTGGCGGGAGCAGGTCCACGCCGCGCCGCTGGAACACAGCGCCGATCTGGTGCGCCGCCTGGTGGCCCTGCCGGAGACTGATCTGCAGGTTGTCGCCCACGACGGCGGTGAGGCCGGCCTCGACCAGGCCGCCCGGCTGGATCAGCGGGTGGTCGGCCTGCTGGGCAGGGCCGAGATCTTCTCCACCTCCGTGGTGGCCCGTGGCCGCCAGCGCGGACGGCTGATTGTGTTCAGCCGGCGGGAGGGGTTCTGCTGGAGCGAGGTGCACCGCCGCCATGTGCAGCTGGTGGCCGACCTCACCGCCGTGGCCCTGGAGAACGAGGTGCTGCAGCAGGACATGCGCCGCCACGAGCGGGTGGACCGCCAGCTCAGCGTCGGCGCCGAGATCCAGGCCCAGCTGGTGCCCGACCACTGTCCGGTGATCGAGGGGGTGGACCTGGCGGCCCGCTGCCGCCCCGCCTTCGAGGTGGGGGGGGATTACGTCGACTTCATCCCAGCCCGCCCCCGCCTGCAGGGCCGGCGCCGCGAGCGCGGCCGCTGGGCGGTGGTGGTGGGCGATGTGATGGGCAAGGGGGTGCCGGCGGGCCTGCTGATGACCCTGCTGCGGGGCATGCTGCGGGCAGGCGCCCTGAGCGGCCATGCCCCCGACCGGATCCTCCACGACCTCAACCAGCTGGCCCAGGAGGACCTCTCCCAGTCGCACCGGTTCGTGACCCTCTTCTATGCCGACTTCGACCCCCTGACGCGGCTGCTGCGCTACAGCAATGCCGCCCACAACCCGCCCTTGCTCTGGCGGCGGCGCCTCAACCGTGTCGAGCGCCTCGATGCCGCCGGGCTGCTGATCGGCCTGCAGAGCGAGGCCGACTACGGCCTCGAGTCGATCGTGCTCGAGCCCGGTGATGTGGTGCTCTTCTACACCGATGGCGTCACCGAGGCCAGCAGCCTCAGCGGCGAGCGCTATGAGGAGGAGCGCCTGCAGCGCAGCCTGCTGGTGGCCAGTCGCGCGGGGCTGGAGGCCCAGGGCATCCTCGAGCAGCTGTTCGCCCGCCTGGACCGCTTCGTGGGCGCCGACCGGGCCCGCCAGGACGACGCCTCCATGGTGGTGTTCAAGGTCCGCGACGAGGTGATGCTTCCCCCCCTGCGCCCGGGCGCTCCCGGGAGCTGAGTGGCAAGCTGAGCCCCAGCCCGCCCAGCCGCCGCGCGCCCGTCCATGGCCGTTGACTCCTCCGCGTCCACCTGGAGCCAGCGCTTCGAGCAGGGTCTGCACCCGGCCATCGAGCGCTTCAACGCCTCGATCGGCTTCGACATCGCCCTGCTGCAGGAGGACCTGGACGGTTCGATCGCCCATGCCCGCATGCTCGGCCAGCGCGGGGTGATCAGCGAGGCGGAGGCCACTGAGCTGATCGCCGGGCTGGAGCAGGTCCGCGCCGAGGCTGCGGAAGGCCGCTTCAATCCCGGCCTGGAGGCCGAGGACGTGCACTTCGCGGTGGAGCGGCGGCTGATCGAGCTGCTGGGGTCCCTGGGCAAGAAGCTGCACACCGGCCGCTCCCGCAACGACCAGGTGGGCACCGACCTGCGCCTCTGGCTGCGGCGCCAGATCGATGCCATCGATGTCGATCTGCTGCGCTTCCAGCGGGCCCTGCTGGATCAGGCCGAGCGCCACGCCGACACCTTGATCCCCGGCTATACCCACCTGCAGCGGGCCCAGCCCCTCTGCCTGGCCCACCATCTGCTGGCCTACATCGAGATGGCCGAGCGCGACCGCTCACGCCTGGCGGATGTGCGCCGGCGGGTGAACCTCTGTCCGTTGGGGGCGGCGGCCCTGGCCGGCACGCCGGTGCCGATCGACCGCCGCGCCACGGCGGCGGAGCTCGGCTTCGAGGGGATCTACGCCAACAGTCTCGATGCCGTGAGCGACCGGGATTTCGCCGTGGAGTTCATGGCCTCCGCCAGCCTGGTGCTGGCCCACCTCAGCCGCCTGGCGGAGGAGGTGATCCTGTGGGCGAGTGAGGAGTTCGGCTTTGTCTCCCTCACTGATCGCTGCGCCACCGGCAGCAGCCTGATGCCCCAGAAGAAGAACCCCGACGTGCCCGAGCTGGTGCGGGGCAAGAGCGGCCGCGTGTTTGGCCACCTGATGGGGCTGCTCACCATGATCAAGGGCCTGCCCCTGGCCTACAACAAGGACTTCCAGGAGGACAAGGAGGCCCTGTTCGACGGCGTGCGCACCCTGCGCGACTGCCTGGAGGCGATGGCGATCCTGTTCGAGGAGGGTCTGGAGTTTCGTCCCCAGCGGCTGGAGGCGGCGGTGGCGGCCGACTTCTCCAACGCCACCGACGTGGCCGATTACCTGGTGGCCAGGGGGGTGCCCTTCCGCGAGGCCTACCAGCTGGTGGGCGCTCTGGTGAAGAGCTGTCTGACGGAGGGGGTGCTGTTGCGCGAGCTGCCCCTGGAGCGCTGGCGGCAGCTGCATCCGGCCTTCGAGGCTGACATCGCCGCGGCCATCGCCCCGCGCCAGGTGGTGGCCGCCCGCCGCAGCGAGGGGGGCACCGGTTTCGAGCGGGTGCGGGAGCAGCTGCTGGTGGCGCGCCAGCGGCTGGGTGCGGCGGGCCTGACTCCCGCCTGAATCCCGGCTGACTCCGGCCCTAGGCTGCAGGAGTTCCAGGGCAGGGTTTCCTTCCCCCGCCTACCCCCAAGACGTGAGTATCTTCGTCGGCAATCTGCCCTTCCGCGCTGAGCAGGAGGATGTGGTGGAGCTGTTTTCTCCCCATGGGGAGGTGGTCAACTGCTCCCTTCCGCTCGAGCGCGACACCGGCCGCAAGCGCGGCTTCGCCTTTGTGGAGATGGCCGATCCCGAGATGGAGAGCCGGGCCATCGAGGCCCTCCAGGGCGCTGAGCTGATGGGCCGTCCCCTGCGCATCAACAAGGCAGAACCCCGCGGCAGCGCTCCTCGCCGCAGCCCTGGCGGCGGTGGCTATGGCGGGGGCGGCTCCGGTGGTGGTGGAGGCTATGGCGGCGGCGGGTACGGCGGTGGTGGCGCCGCCCCCGGGGCAGCTGATGTGTCCAGGGGTTCCGGGGCCCGTGGCTGGGAAGACCGCAGCTATGGTGGAGGCTCCCCCGATGGCGGCTTCGAGGCCGGCCGCACCCGCCGCCGCCGCAGCGGCAGTGCCGGCGGCGGCGGCGGCTTTGACGGCGGCTTCCAGGACAGCGACGGGGGCTACCCCGGCGCCGAAGACTGAGCCTGCTCCAGCTGCACGGCGGCCCGCTCCAACACCTCGGCACCGGCCTGGCGCTCACCGGCGGCCTGGCTGAGCTGGTGCCGCCAGCTCCGGGCCCCCGGCACCCCCTCCACCACCTTCACCAGGTGGCGGGCCAGGGGCCAGAGCCGCTCGCCCCGGCCGCACCAGCGCTCGGCATAGGGCACCAGCCCTCGCAGCACCGCCGCGGCGCTGGCCAGCTGGGGTCTGCCGGTGTGGGGGCTGGCGACGCCGTGGATCACCGCGTCCACGGCGAGCCAGCGCAGGGGATGGTCGTAGGCGGCGCGCCCCACCATCGCCCCATCCACGTGTTTCAGCTGCTGCAGGCAGTCGTCCAGGCTCTGCAATCCGCCGTTGGTCTCGATGATCAGCCGCGACCGATCGACCTTCAGCCGGTGCACCCAGTCGTGGCGAAGGGGCGGGATGGTGCGGTTCTGCTTCGGGTCGAGGCCCTGCAGCCAGGCCTTGCGCGCGTGCACGCTGAAGCGCTGGGCCCCGGCGGCCGCCACCGTGTCCACAAAGGCCAGCAGCTCCGGGTAGGAGTCCCGCGCGTCGATGCCGATGCGGTGCTTCACCGTCACCGGCAGCGGGCTGGCCGCCGCCATCGCCTCCACGCAACGGGCCACCTGCGCCGGCTCGGCCATCAGGCAGGCCCCGAAGCGGCCCTGCTGCACCTTCTCGCTTGGGCAGCCCACGTTGAGGTTGATCTCGTCGTAGCCCCAGTCGGCCGCCAGCCGGGCGGCCTCGGCCAGCAGATCCGGCTGATCACCCCCCACCTGCAGCGCCAGGGGCCGCTCGCAGGGATCGAAGCCGATCAGCCGCTCCAGCCGCCCGCCCGGCCGCTCCGCCCCTGGCTCCCGGCGGGCATGGTGCAGGGCCCGAGCCACCACCATTTCGGTGTAGAGCAGGCTGTGGCGGGTGATCTGACGCATCAGCACTCGGAAGTGCCGATCCGTGCAGTCCATCATCGGCGCCACACTGAAGCGGTAGCTGGCACCCTGCTGGTCCTGTGTCTGGCCTGTGTCTTGGCCTTGCTCCCCGTGCTGCTCCATCCCCCCATGCTGCCCAGCCATGCATCCTGAGCGGCTGCCGGTGGTGGTGGCCGGTGGCGGTCCGGCCGGGTTCATGGCCGCGATCGTCGCCGCCGAGGCCGGTGTGCAGGGCGTGCACCTGCTGGAGGCCACCCCCGAGCCCCTGTCCAAGGTGCGCATCAGCGGCGGCGGCCGCTGCAACGTCACCCACGCCTGCTGGGATCCCCGCGAGTTGGTGGCCCACTACCCCCGGGGTAGCCGGGCGCTGCGCGGTCCCTTCTCCCGGTTCGCGGCCGGGGATGCCCTGGCCTGGTTTGACGACCACGGCCTGGAGTTGGTGGAGGAGCCCGACGGCCGCCTGTTTCCCCGCTCCAACCGCTCCAGTTCAGTGGTGGACACCCTGCGGCGGGCTGCCGAGCAGGCAGGGGTGACCCTGCACACCGGCCTGGCCCTGCAGGCGGCAGCCCCCGCTGCGCAGGGCTTCGCCCTGGAGCTGCGGGGGCAGACCCACCCGCTCACGTCCGGTCAGCTGGTGCTGGCCACCGGCAGCCACCCCAGTGGCCGCCGCCTGGCGGGGGCCCTGGGGCACAGCCTGGTGTCGCCGGTGCCCTCCCTGTTCACCCTGGCCCTGGCCGCTGAACCCCTGCTGGCCCTGGCCGGTGTGGCCGTGGATCCGGTGGGCCTGATTCTGGAGCTGCCCGATGGCGGCAGCCAGCGGCAGCAGGGGCCGGTGCTGATCACCCACTGGGGGCTCAGCGGGCCGGCCACCCTGCGGCTCACCGCCTTCGCCGCCCGCCAGCTCCACACCAGCCGCTACCGGGCCCGGCTGCGGGTCGACTGGAGCGGCGGCCGCTCCCAGGCGGATCTGGAGCAGCTGTTCCAGCAGGCCCGCTCCACCCAGGCCCGCCGCTTGCTGGCCAGTGCCCGCCCCTGGCCGGAACTCAGCCGCCGCCTCTGGCAGCACCTGCTCCACCGGAGTGGCGTGGAGCCTGAGCGTCGCTGGGCCGATCTCACCCGGGAGCAGCAGCGCCATCTGATCAGCGCCCTGCGCGATTCCGTCTACGCGATCAGCGGCCGGGGACCGTTCGGGGAGGAGTTCGTCACCGCCGGTGGGGTTCCCCTCGGGGAGGTGAATCTGGCCACGATGGAGAGCCGGCGCCAGCCCGGCCTGTTTCTGGCCGGTGAGCTGCTGGATGTGGATGGCATCACCGGCGGCTTCAACTTCCAGCACTGCTGGACGTCCGGATGGATTGCCGGCCAGGCCCTGGCGCTGCAACTCAGCGAATCTTGATCAGCGAATCTGATCAAAGATGCTGAACATCGGCAGATACATGGCCACCAGAATCACACCCACGATTCCCCCGACAACGATGATCATCATGGGCTCCAGGAGGGAGGTGAGGGCCTTGGTGGCATTTTCAACTTCGTCTTCGTAGAAGTCGGCAACCTTGGACAGCATCGTGTCCATCTCGCCGGTTTCCTCGCCGATCGAGAGCATGCTCAGGGCCAGTTCGGGGAAGGCCTTGGTGCGCCCCAAGGCCACGCTCAGAGGAATCCCCTGCATTACATCATTACGGCTGTTGGCGATGGTATCGGAAATGATCGAGTTGCCGGTGATCTCGCGCACCACATCCAGGGAAAGCAGGATCGGCACGCCGGCTCGGTTGAGGGAGCTGAAGGTGCGGCAGAAGCGGGCCGTGGCCGTTTTCTGGATCAGATCGCCGAACAGCGATAGTTTCAGAATTAGGGCATCGATGCGCCGCCGCCCGTAGTGGGTTCTGTAAAATCGCACCAGCAAGAAGACGGCCAGCGCCAAGCCTGCAGTCAGAAATAGGGCAGCACTCGAGCGCAGCAGATTGCTGACATTCACGAAAAACTGTGTGAACGCCGGGAGCTCGCCGCCCAGTTGGGCATAGAGGTCGGCGAAGATCGGGATGATGAACAGCATCATCCCGAGGAACACCGCAATCGCAATCACCAGAACGGCGATCGGATAGGCCAGCGCCCCTTTGATCTTGTTTTGCAACTTGGCATTTTGTTCAAGGAGCTGTCCAAGGCGACGAAGGGCTTCGTCCAGTACGCCACCAGCCTCGCCGGCTTCAACCATGGCGATTGTGAGGCGATCGAACACGTTGGGCCACCCCCGCATCGCCGTGCCGAGGCTGTTGCCCTGGTTCAGCTCCAGGCTCACGGATTCCAGGGCGCGTTTGAACAGCGGCAGCTTCTGCTGCGAGGCCATCAGATCGATGCTGCGGATGATCGGCACCCCGGTGCTCACCAGGGCGCCCATCTTGCTGGCGAACACCGCCCGGTGCTTGATGCCCGGCCGGCGTTCGAAGATGCTTTTGAAGCCGGAGAAGCGCAGCTTCTGATTCAGTTCGCGCTGGGCGCGCTGGCTGCTGGCGGAACGGCGCGGCTTGACCTTGATGTCGGTGACCCGGATGCCGCGCTGACGCAGGCGCCGCTTGGCCTGCAGGGCATCGCCGGCGTCCACGTCGATAGCCTGGGTCTTGCCCCGGCTGTTGGTGTAGCTGGCGGTGAAGGTGGGCATGGGTGTTGGGCCTGGGCGGTGATCGACGCAGGGGGGTTCAGCTGAGCTGGTTGATCAGCCGCTTGAGCTCTTCGGGCTTGGTGGTCTTGGAGAGGGCCTCATCCATGGTCACCTGGTTGGCCACCACCAGGTCGGCCAGGGCCTTCTCCAGGGTCTGCATGGCCATCTGCCCGCCCGTCTGGATCTGGGAGTAGAGCTGCGCCGTTTTGCCCTCGCGGATTAGGTTGGCTACGGCGGGGGTGTTGATCATGATCTCTTGGGCCATGACCCGGCCCAGTTCCCTCGGGGCGGGGTTGTGGCGCACGCAGAGGGTCTGGGCGAACACTGCCGCCAGGCTGGTGCTGAGCTGCACGCGGATCTGGGTCTGCTGGCCGGCGGGAAACACGTCCACCATCCGGTCCACCGTCTGGGCGGCGGAGCTGGTGTGCAGGGTGCCGAACACCAGGTGGCCGGTTTCGGCGGCGGTGATCGCCAGCTGGATCGTCTCCAGATCCCGCAGTTCCCCCACCAGGATCACGTCGGGGTCTTCCCGCAGCGAGGCCCGCAGGGCGTTGGCGAAGCTGCGGGTGTCGTCGTGCACCTGGCGCTGGTGCACGACGCTCTTATCAGAACGGTAGGTGAACTCGATCGGGTCCTCGATCGTGATGATGTGCTCAGCGCGGGTCTTGTTGATGTGGTCGAGGATCGCGGCCAGGGTGGTGGTCTTGCCCGAGCCCGTGGGCCCGGTGACCAGCACCAGGCCCTTCGGCAGGCGGCTGGTCTCCTCGACGATCGGTGGCAGGCCGAGGGCCTCCATGCTGGGGATCTCGTTGCCCAGGGCCCGCAGGCTGGCCGCATAGGTGCCGCGCTGGCGGAACACGTTCACCCGGAAGCGCGCCACCCCCCGCAGGCCGTAGGAGCAGTCAAGTTCCCAGTTCTGCTCCAGCTGCTTGCGCTGGGAGTTGTTGAGCAGCGAGAAGATCAGCTTGTTGCAGGCGTCGCTGTCCAGCCGTTCGTTCTGGATGGGTCTGAGCTGGCCGTTGAAGCGGCCATAGGGGGGCAAACCGGCGCTGATGTGCAGGTCGCTGCCGCCGTCGGCAACGAGCTGGCTCATCAGGTCTTCGATCATCACGGCCACGGGGAACCTGAAACGGCGGTACTCAGAGCTGGGTGCTGGTGAGGCAGTAGGGACATTCAAGCCACTCCTCGCGCAGTCCGGCACCGCAGCTCCTGCAGGTGAGTCCATGGATGGAACGGGCCCGGCGCTCGCTCTCCAGGCTGGAATCGGTCAGCAGGACGCGTTCCACCTCCGCCAGGGTGGTGTGACCCTCGCGCACAAGCTGCAGCCCGTAGCCCAGCAGGGTCTTCATGCCGGTCTCCAGGGCCATGCGCCGCAGCACATCGGTGCTCTGGCGCTTGGCGATCGCTGCCGAGAGGTCGTCGTTCATGCGCAGGATCTCGAACACCCCGATGCGACCCTTGTAGCCGGTGCCGTTGCACACCGGGCAGCAGCCATCCATGCCCACGCGGGTGGTGTTGGCCCGGTAGAAGGTGATCTCCGCCTCCTGGCTGCCCACCATCCCGAAGCGGCCGAGTTCAGCCGGCTCGGGATGGTAAGGGATGCGGCAGGCGTTGCACACCCTCCGCACCAGGCGCTGGGAGATCACCCCCAGCAGCGATGCACTCACCAGGAAGGGCTCCACCCCCATCTCATCGAGCCGGGCGATGGCGCTGGGGGCGTCGTTGCAGTGCAGGGTGGTCATCACCAGGTGACCGGTGAGGGCCGCCTCCATAGCTGTCTTGGCAGTCTCCAGGTCGCGGGTCTCGCCAACCAGCAGTACGTCAGGGTCCTGGCGCATGAAGGCCCGCAGGGCCTTGGCGAAGTCCAGTCCCTTCTCCCGGTTCACCTGGGTCTGGGTGATGCCGGGCAGGGTGTACTCGATCGGATCCTCAACAGTGGAGATGTTGATGCCCGGATCGTTGCGCTCCGCCAGCAGGGCATAGAGCGTGGTGGATTTACCCGATCCCGTGGGCCCCGTCACCAGCACCATGCCGTAGGGCTTGGAACCCAGCTTGCGCAGGCTTTCCCTCGCCTCGGGGTCGGTGATCAGCTTGTCCAGGCCCAGTTCGGTGGCGCCGCTGTCGAGCAGCCGGAGCACGATCTTCTCGCCGTTGCGGCTGGGCAGGGTGCTCACCCGGAAGTCCATGCGGCGGCCGCGGAATCGGCGCCGGATGCGCCCGTCCTGGGGCATGCGCCGTTCGGCGATGTCCAGGTCGGCCATGATCTTGACCCGTGATGTCACCGCCGGGGTGAGGCTGCGGGGCAGGTCCTCGAAGCGTTTCTGTAAGACGCCGTCGAGCCGGAAGCGCACTTCCAGCGTGTGTTCCTGCGGCTCGATGTGGATGTCACTGGCCTCGGCGCTGAGGGCCTCCACCAGCAGGCGGTTCACCAGATTGATGATCGGGGAGGCGTTGGCATCCTTCGCGGCCTTGGCCAGGTCGGCCTCCAGATCCTCGAGCTCGGAGATCTCCTGCAGTTCCTCGCTGTCCGTGCGCAGCCCGAGCTCATCGGTGAGCGAGTGCAGGGGGATGGCGACGTCCGGGATCTCCAGGGTGCGGCCCACGGCTTCCTGGATGTCCGGGCTGAGGGCGAGGCGGAACTCGGGCACGTAGCCCTTGCGGTTGAGCTCGACGGCCAGGTGCTGGCGCTGCTCCTGGTCCCAGTGGCTCGGGACAGCCACGGGCAGGCGTCCGGCCTCGGGCTCCCCGGCCGGGCAGGCGCCCAGCTGCAGCCAGCGCTCCAGGGGGAGCACCGGGTTGTTGAGCAGGTCGGGTTGGAGCTGCTCGGCGCTCATCACCGGCTCACCGCGCAACAGTTCGATCTCCAGGCGCTGTTGGACCGCACTGACGGCCTCCGGTACGGGCCTGGACGGGGTGAGGGTCATGCTCCGAAGGTGCGGGCTTCCCCCGCTTGTGGGGTGAGGCCCTCAAGTTCCAACATGTCTAGAACCAATACAGCGCGCCTGTCAGCCATGAGTGGAGAACCTGCGGTGGGGCCCGAGTCCAGTGCCGGAGCTGATCTGCAGCAGCCACTTCATCAGGAGGCTGCCGGCCAGGAAGCTTTCGGCCGGGAGGATGTCAGCAGTGTCCCCGAGGCCCAGCCCGCTGAGGGAGCCGCTACGGGCGGTCATTCCTGGCCCGACCCCGGCGCCACCGGCTCCAGCGACGCCGACCCCGCCGGGCGGGCCACCCGGCTGGAGGCCGAGCTGGCGGCCCTGAAGGCAGAGCACGAGAACCTCAGCAGCCAGTACATGCGCCTGGCGGCCGACTTCGACAACTTCCGCAAGCGCCAGAGCCGCGACCAGGACGATCAGCGCCTGCAGATCACCTGCAGCACGCTGAGCGAGATCCTGCCGGTGGTGGACAACTTCGAGCGCGCCCGCCAGCAGCTCACCCCCCAGCACGAGGAGGCCCAGAACCTCCACCGCAGCTACCAGGGGCTCTACAAACAGCTGGTGGAGGTGTTCAAGCAGCTGGGGGTGTCACCGATGCGGGTGGAGGGCGAACCCTTCGATCCCAGCCTGCATGAGGCGGTGCTGCGGGAGGAGAGCCATGAGCATCCCGAGGACGTGGTGATTGCCGAGCTGCAGCGCGGCTACCAGCTCAACGGCCGGGTGCTGCGCCACGCCCTGGTCAAGGTGTCCATGGGTCCGGGCCCCGCTGAAGGATCCGGCTCCCCGGCTGGGGCCGAGCCGGACGGCGCTGACGCCCAGGGCGACGGCTCCGCCGGGGCGCCCCCCTCCGACTCCTGATCCATGGCTGATTACTACGACCTGCTCGGGGTCAGCCGGGACGCCGACGCCGACACCCTCAAGCGGGCCTACCGCCGTCTGGCGCGCCAGTACCACCCCGACATCAACAAGGAACCGGGGGCCGAAGACCGCTTCAAGGACATCGGCCGGGCCTACGAGGTGCTCAGCGACCCCCAGACCCGCGCCCGCTACGACCAGTTCGGGGAAGCCGGCCTCGGTGGCCCCGCCGGCATGCCGGACATGGGTGACATGGGCGGTTTCGCCGACCTGTTCGAGACCTTCTTCAGTGGCTTCGGCGGTGCCGCCGCCGGCGGACCCCGGCGCCGGGGTCCGCGCCAGGGCGACGACCTGCGCCTGGACCTGACGATCAGCTTCCAGGAGGCGGTGTTCGGCATCGAGAAGGAGGTGCAGATCCGCCATCTGGAAACCTGCAGCACCTGCAACGGCAGCGGCGCCAAGGCCGGCAGCGGCCCCACCACCTGCCCCACCTGCGGCGGGGCGGGCCAGGTGCGCCGCGCCACCCGCACCCCCTTCGGCAGCTTCACCCAGGTCACCACCTGCCCCACCTGCGAGGGCACCGGCGAGGTGATCGCCGATCCCTGCAACGCCTGCGGCGGCCAGGGGGTGCAGCAGGTGCGCAAGAAACTGCGCATCAACATTCCCGCCGGCGTCGACTCGGGTACCCGCCTGCGGGTGGCCAACGAAGGCAATGCCGGCCAGCGGGGAGGCCCGGCCGGCGACCTGTACGTGTTCCTGAGCGTGCAGAGCCATCCCCACCTGCGCCGCGATGGCATCACCATCCAGTCGGAGGTGACGCTCAACTACCTGCAGGCGATCCTTGGCGACACGATCGAGGTGGAGACCGTGGACGGCCATGAGCAGCTGACGATTCCGGCCGGTACCCAGCCCGGCGCCGTGATCAGCCTGCAGGGCAAGGGGGTGCCCAAGCTCGGCAACCCCGTGGCCCGCGGCAACCACCAGTTCAGCGTCAAGGTGCAGCTGCCCACCAAGATCAACGACCACGAGCGCGAGCTGCTTGAGGAGCTGGCCGGCCACCACACCAGCAAGGGCCACAAGCATCCGCACAAGAGCGGCCTGTTCGGCGGCCTCTTCGGCCACCGCGACTGATGCCATTGCCCACCCCCAGCAGCTGCCTGGATCTGCGCGGCACCCCCTGCCCGCTCAACTTCATCCGCTCCCGGCTGGCCCTCGAGGCGCTCGAACCCGGGGCCTGGCTGCAGGTGGACCTGGACGCCGGTGAGCCGGAGCGGATGGTGGCCGAGGGGCTGCGCCAGGCCGGTCACGACGTGCACCCGTTGAACCTGCAGGAGCCCGCGGCCGCCGGCGGCGATGTCCCCCTCCCCCCCGGGGCCGCGCGCCTGCTGGTGCGCCGCCATGGCGGCTGATCCCGGCCCGCAGGCGCGCACCGCCAGCGGCCTGGTGGTGGCCCTACAGGCCAACTACTGCCGGGTGGAGCTCGACCAGCCGGGTCCCGCAGGCCGGCAACGTCTGCTCTGCACCCGCCGCACCCGTCTGGCCAAGGGCGGCCAGAGCATCTGCACGGGTGATCGCGTGCGCCTGGAGGGCATCGACTGGCCCGCCGGCCGCGGCGCCGTGGCCGCCGTGCAGCCGCGCTCCTCGCTGCTGGTGAGGCCGGCGGTGGCCAACGTCTCGCGGGTGGTGGTGGTGGTAGCCCTGGCGGAACCGCTTCCGGATCCACTGCAGCTCACCCGCTTCCTGCTCACCGCCGAGGCCAGCGGCCAGGCTGTGGAACTGGTGTTCTCCAAGGCGGATCTGCTGCCGGCGCCCGAGGTGGAGGCCTGGTGTGAGCGGGTGCGGGGCTGGGGCTACGACCCGCTGGCGGTGTCCGAGCGCAGCGGGCTGGGCCTGGAGCCGCTGCGCCGCCGCCTCTCCCGGGCCGGCATCGCCGTGCTCTGCGGCCCCTCCGGTGTGGGCAAGAGCAGCCTGCTCAACCGTCTCAGCCCTGCCCTGGAGCTGCGGGTGGGGGCCGTGTCCGGCCGCCTGCAGCGGGGCCGCCACACCACCCGCCACGTGGAATTGTTCGCCCTGGCTCCAGGGGCCCTGGTGGCCGATACGCCGGGTTTCAACCGCCCCGAGCTGCCCGCGGATCCGGCCGTCCTGGCGGGGCTGTTCCCCGAGATGCGTCAGCGGCTGAGCGGGGCGCGCTGCCGCTTCAGCAACTGCCTGCACCAGGGCGAACCGGGCTGTGCCGCCGCCGATCCGTGGGACCGCCAGTCCCACTACCAGCACTGCCTGGAGCAGATTCAGGCCCAGCTCAGCCGGCAGCAGCAGGCAGGGCCCGGCGAGGGCTCGGATCCGCCGGTCCTGAAGCGGCGGGGCCACCGCCTGGAGCCCAGGCTCGATCCGCGCCTGCGCCAGCCGTCACGGCGCAGTCGCCGGCAACGGCTGGGGCGCGAGAGCAGCGCCGAGCAGGCCGGCGCCGGGCCCGAGGGGCCCCCGCGCCTCAGCCCCCGACCCCCGGAAGGTTGAGGTTGAGGCCCCCGGTGAGCTCCTCCATGCGGCCTTTCATGGTGCCGGTGGAGGTTTCATAGGCCGCCTGCAGGGCCTCGAGCACGGCCGCCTCGCAGCTGGCCGCCCCTTCGGCCAGCAACTCCGGCGCCAGGCGCACCTTCAGGGGCTGCTGGTTGCCCGATAACCAAACGCTGGCCCGGCCGTCGGCGCTGCGACCCTCCAGCTCCATGGCATCCAGTTCCTCCTGGAGCTTCTGGGCGTTCTGCTGCAGTTCCTGGGCCTTCTTGAAGGCTTCGGTGAGCTGACCGAAGTTGGGAAGTCCGAATCCGGCCATGCCTGGGCAATCGTTTGCCGCAGGCTAAGCGCTGGCGGGGGCTCAGAACCCCAGGCGTTTCACCTCGGGGTGCAGCCGCAGCTGGTGGGCAGCCTCCACCCGCTCCTGCACCACCGCGATCAGGGCGGCGATGTCGGCGGCCGTGGCGTTGCCGGTGTTGACGATGAAGTTGGCGTGCAGCGGAGACACCTGGGCGCCGCCGATGCTCAGTCCCTTGAGGCCCAGGTCTTCGATCAGCCGTCCCGCCTTGAGCGGTTCAGGGTTGCGGAAGACGCTGCCGCAGCTGGGCTGCTGGTAGGGCTGGGTGCTGGTGCGGCTGTGCAGGTTGGCGCTGGTGCGGGCCGTGACGGCGGCCGGATCGTGGCCGGGTTCGAGGCGGAAGCGCGCCGACAGCACCACCAGGGGGTCCTGCTGCAGGCGGCTGTGGCGGTAGGCGAAGCCCAGCTCGCTGGCCGCCAGGGTGAAGGGCTGGTCCGGCCTGGCCGGATCCAGCACCTGCAGCGAGTGCAGGCAGTCGGCCGTGCAGCCACCTTGGGCGCCGGCGTTCATCACCGCCGCCCCGCCCACCGTGCCGGGGATGCCCACGGCCCACTCCAGACCGCTCAGGCCCGCCCGGGCGGCCTTGCGGGCCAGGGTGGGGATGGGTTCACCGGCCTCGGCCTCCACCCAGCCCTCCTGGGCATCGAAGCGGCTGCCCTGCAGGCGCCGCAGACACAGGGTCAGGCCCGCCAGGCCGCTGTCGGCGATCAGCAGGTTGGAGCCGGCTCCAAGGCACTGCAGGGGCAGACCCGCCTCCAGGCGCCAGCGCAGTAGCGCCAGCAGTTCGGCTCCGGCGGCGGGTTCCGCGAACCACTCGGCCTCCCCGCCCACCTTCCAGGTGGTGAAGTCCCGCAGGGGCACGCCGGAGCGCAGGGATGGGCGCAGGCTCGACGATGGGCTGACGGGGGCTGCCATGGCAGGACTAGGCCACCAGCTCCCGCAGATCAGTGGAGAGGCTGCTGAGGCGCTCCCAGAGGCTGTTCACATCCCCGGCGCCCATGGCCAGCACCAGGTCACCGTCGGCTGTCTCCCGGCTGATCGTTTCTGCCAGCTGGTCCATGCTGGCCGCAGCCCGCACCGGCAGCGTCGGTGCCAGGCGCCGCACGGCCTCGGCCAGAGCCTCACTGGTGACACCCTCGATCGGCTGCTCACCGGCGGCGTAGAGGGGGGCGATGTGCACGGCGTCGGCCTGGGTGAGGGCCGCGGCGAACTCCTCGAGGAACTGGGCCGTGCGGCTGTAGCGGTGGGGCTGGAACACCGCCACCAGGCGCTTCGGGGGGGCAGGCAGGGGACTGCGGCCGCTGCTCACCATCAGCCGTGCCATTGCCAGGGTGGCGGCGACTTCGCTGGGGTGGTGGGCGTAGTCGTCCACCACCAGGCGCCCGTTCCAGACGCCGCGCAGATCGAAGCGCCGCCCCGGCGGCAGCAGGCCGGCGACGGCCTCGGCCAGGGCACTGAAGGGCACCCCCTCCAGCCGGCAGGCGGCCAGGGCGGCAGCGGCGTTGCTGAGGTTGTGGCGGCCGGGGAGGGGGAGATCCAGGTGGCCCACCAGCTCGCCCTTCTCGTAGAAGGCCACCCGGCTGCCATCCCCCCGCTCCTCGATGGCGATGGCGGCGAAGTCCACCCCCTCGGGCGATGTCGTCGACCACCAGTGGCCGGCGGCGAAGTGCTCCTGCAGGATCGGGCAGTCGCGGTTGGCCAGCAGCCGGCGGCTGCCGCCGGCGAAGCGCTGCAGGGTGGCGATCAGGGCCTCCAGATCCGGATAGTGGTCGGTGTGGTCGAGCTCCAGATTGGTGATCACGCCCAGCTCGGGCTGGAACTTCACCAGCGAGCCATCGGATTCATCCGCCTCGGCCACCAGCAGCCGGCCGGCGCCATGGCGGCCGTTGCTGCCGAAGGCGGGCACCACACCACCGATCACCGCCGTGGGGTCCCCTCCGGTGGCTGCCAGCAGGCTGGCCACCAGCGTGCTGGTGGTGGTTTTGCCGTGGCTGCCGGCCACGGCGATGGCGGGCTGACCGTTGATCAGGGCCGCCAGCACATCGGAGCGATGGCAGATGGTCAGACCCAGCCGCCGGGCCTCGCCGAGCTCGGGATTGGAGTGCGGCACGGCCGAACTGATCACCACCAGAGGGGGCTGGTGCCGACCACTGTCCACCGCCGCCAGGGTGGCTGCGGTCTGCTCCAGGAACACCCGCACACCCAACTGCCGCAGCCGCTCCAACACCGCGCTGTCGCGTCGGTCGGAGCCGCTCACCCGGTGGCCCCGCTCAGCCAGGATCCCGGCCAGGGCAGACATGCCGATGCCGCCCACTCCGATGAAGTGCAGGGGCTGCTGTCGGCAGAGCGGGGGAATCAAGGGTGGGCTCCGGTCTGATGACTCAACGCGGGTGGCGTGGATGACTGCGGGCGACAGGGATGCTGCCTGATGGCCCGGCAAGGTTCTGGGGGGAAATTAAGCCGTCGGGGTCACCGTTGCCGTGAACACTTGCAACGCCCCTTCCGCCAGGATGTTTTACCGCTGGGCTGGCGATGCTCCGCCAGGGGGGCTGTGACGGTGATTTCTGTATGATCGGCACCAAAATCTCCCTGCCGCCGGCGGATTCCGCCGTGCCTTTGCCATGACCTTGAAAGTTGCGATCAATGGATTCGGCCGCATCGGTCGCAACTTCATGCGCTGCTGGCTCAGCCGCGGTGCCAACACCGGCATCGAAGTGGTGGGTCTGAACGACACGTCCGATCCCAGGACCAACTCCCACCTGCTGCAGTACGACTCGATGCTGGGTCACATCCGCGATGCGGAGGTGTCCTACACCGATGATGCCATTGTGGTGAATGGGCGTGAGATCAAGTGTTTCTCCGATCGCAATCCGCTCAATCTTCCCTGGAAGGAATGGGGTGTTGATCTGGTGATCGAGAGCACGGGTGTGTTCGTCGATCAGGCCGGCGCCGGCAAGCACATCCAGGCCGGTGCCTCCAAGGTGCTGATCACGGCTCCCGGCAAGGGCGATGGCGTGGGCACCTTCGTGGTGGGTGTGAATGATCACGAATATCGCCACGACGACTGGCAGATCGTCTCCAACGCCAGCTGCACCACCAACTGCATGGCCCCGCTGGTCAAAGTGCTCGATCAGGCCTTCGGCATTGTTAAGGGCACGATGACCACCACCCACAGCTACACCGGGGATCAGCGCATCCTCGACGCCTCCCACCGTGATCTGCGCCGGGCCCGCGCCGCCGCTGTGAACATCGTGCCCACCAGCACCGGTGCCGCCAAGGCCGTGGCTCTGGTGTATCCCCCGGTGAAAGGCAAGCTCAATGGCATTGCCCTGCGCGTGCCCACCCCCAATGTGTCGGTGGTGGACATGGTGCTGGAGGTGAACCGCTCCACCACCGCCGAGGAAGTGAACGCCACCCTCAAGGCCGCTGCCGAAGGGCCGATGAAGGGAATCATCAAGTACTGCGATCTGCCCCTGGTCTCCTCCGACCACGCCGGCACCGATCAGAGCGCCATCGTCGATGCCGATCTCACCCTGGTGATGGGCGACAACATGGTGAAGGTGATCTCCTGGTACGACAACGAGTGGGGTTACAGCCAGCGGGTGGTGGACCTGGCCGAGGTGGTGGCCCGCAATTGGAAGTGAGCGAAGCCGGCACCCGTCGTCAGGCCCCCCTCCTCCCCCAGCCAGCCCACCGCCCCGCTGGCGGGGGAGCGCTCAGCCAGCGAGCCGATGACCCGGGCCCCGGGCAGCGCCGCCACCAGGCGCTCGGCCCAGGCCGGCTCCAGGGCCAGCACCAGTTCGAAATCCTCCCCCCCCTCCAGGCACCAGCTGACCGCCTCCGGTAGTCCGGCCATGGCCGGATCCAGGGGCAACCACTGGCGCTCCAGCAGGGCGCAGCAGCCACTGGCCCTGGCCACGGCCCCCGCGGCCGCCACCAGGCCGTCGCTGCTGTCGGTGCCGCCCACCCGCCAGGGCAGCCCCTCGGGCTGACTGGTGTGCAGGGCCGCCACCGCATCCAGCCGTGGCCGTGGCCTTTGGTGGGCGGCGATCGCCCGCTCCCGCAGGGCGGCATCCAGGGCCTCCCCGCTGTCTGCGGGGCGGGGCTCCTGCAGCAAGGCCAGGCCGAGGCGGCTGAGCCCGTGGTCACCGGTGCTCACCAGTCGGTCACCGGCCCGCCCATCGGCCCGGCGGATCGGCGCCGGCCCGCCGCTGCGGCTGCGGGCCAGGGGGCCGATGGCGGTGACGGCCAGCAGGCGCTGGTCCCCGCCGCTGCAGTCGCCCCCCAGCAGCCGGCCACCATGGGGCTCCAGGCAGGCCCGCAGACCGCCGTAGACGGCCTCCACCCAGCTCCAGCGGGTGTCCCCCGGAGCCACCAGTCCCACGGTGAGGCCCCAGGCGCTGCGGCATCCCATCGCCGCCAGATCCGAGAGGTTGGCGGCGGCGGCCCGCCAGCCCACGTCGAAGCCGCTGGTGGTGGCCTCGCTGAAGTGCACCCCCTCCACCAGCACGTCGGTGTTGAGCACCTGGAGACCCTGCAGCTCGAGCAGGGCGGCATCGTCGTGAAACTGGCCCGCAGGGGCGAAGGCGGCCAGCCGCTCGATCAGGGCCTCCTCGCCGAGCTCGGCCAGGCCGGGGTCCTCAGGGGCGCCCATCAGCCATGGGGCTGGAGATTGGCAGCGCCTTCGATCACCTGGGCCTTGACGATGGCGTCATCGACCCCGAGTTCCTCGAGCACCTCGAAGCCGTCCACCACGTAGCCGAAGGCGGCGTAGCGGCCATCCACCAGGTTCAGGCCCGCCGGGGTGAGTTCCGCTTCGTAGAGAAAGAAGAAGAACTGCGACGAGCCATCATCGAGGCGTTCGTCGGAATGGGCCCAGCCCAGGGTGCCCAGGGTGGCGAAGGGCAGCACCGCGGTTGCCTTGTAGCGGCCCAGATCCTCGAAGGTCTGGTTGTAGAAGGGGGCGGCCTCCTCCGGCACCCGGATCTCCAGGGGCACGCTGCGCAGCTGCCCGGTCCTGGGGTCCACGTAGCCCTCCTCGGGGCCCTTGGGATCACCGGTCTGGAGCACGTAGAAGTCCTCGGCGCGGATGAAGGGCAGACCGTCGTAGAAGCCGCGCTGCACCAGGTCCACGAAGGCGCCGGCCGTGAGTGGGGCGTTGTAGCCGTCCACCACGGCGGTGAGGTCGCCCTTGGAGGTGGAGATCAGCACGCTGGCGCGGCCCAGCAGCCGCGGCAGGGCGTCGAATTCAGGGGGGATGGCGAAGGGGAACTCGCCCACCAGCAGGGCCTCGGCCTCGCCGATGCCGGCCAGGGCCTCGCGGCGGGCGCTCAGGAAGGCGTCCCGCTGCTGATCGGCCGCGGCCGCGGCCATCCGCTGCAGCTGTCCGTCCAGGTCCTGCAGCAGCGTCTGGGCCCGGCTCTGGTCGCCTGGCTGGAAGGCCTGGAGGATGGCACTGCGGTTGCTGCTCAGCTGCGACTGGCTACGGCGTACGGAGTTGGCCAGGGCCGACCAGCGCTTGGCGCGCAGATCGTCACTGGTGTCCTCCAGACGGTGCTGCAGCTCCTGCAGCCTGGGGGCGTCCACCGGCAGGGCGTTGCGGAGGATGGCCGCCGGATCCTTCACGGCGTTGCCCTGGGGCAAGGCGGCCCGGGCGGCCGGGGCGATCAGCAGCAGCGCCAGGGCCAGGGTGAGGGTCGCCGCCGCCCGCCGCAGCCAGGCCATCGAGGGACGCGCCGGTGGTCGCTTCCAGGCCCCCCCCAGGGGCCGGGGAACGGGGCGAATCGGGCCCTGGGCCATGGCCTTGCAACCTCTCTGGCCGGACTTTGGCATGGCTGCAGGGCGCTGGGTGCGGATCTTCCCTTGCTGTAGCCAGCCGTACAATCCGCCTGATCCGAACCGCCGGAATGATCTCCAGCAACGACTTTCGAACCGGCACCTCGATCGAGCTGGATGGGCAGGTCTGGCGAGTCGTTGAATTCCTGCACGTGAAGCCCGGCAAGGGCTCCGCCTTCGTGCGCACCAAGCTGAAGGCGGTGCAGAGCGGCAACACGGTGGAGAAGACCTTCCGTGCCGGCGAGATGGTGCCCCAGGCCATGCTCGAGAAGAGCACCCTCCAGCACACCTACATGGAGGGCGATGAGTACGTGTTCATGGACATGGGCAGCTACGAGGAGACCCGCCTCAGCGCCGCTCAGATCGGCGATGGCCGCAAATACCTCAAGGAGGGAATGGAGGTGAACGTGCTCACCTGGAACGACAAGCCTCTGGAGGTGGAGCTGCCCAATTCGGTGGTGCTGGAAATCACCGAGACCGATCCCGGCGTCAAGGGTGACACGGCAACCGGCGGCACCAAGCCGGCGATCGTGGAGACCGGCGCCCAGGTGATGGTGCCCCTGTTTCTCTCGGTGGGGGACAAGATCAAGATCGACACCCGCAGCGACAGCTATCTGGGCCGGGAGAACTGATCGCCATGCAGCTCGATCACGATCAGCTCAAGGCCCTGCTGGCCCTGCTCGAGGACAGCGACATCCAGGAATTCAAGCTCGAGGGCGACGATTTCCGTCTGGAGGTGCGCCGCAACCTGCCCGTTGCCGCCCCCCAGGCCCAGCACCTCCCCGCGCCAGAGGCCCTGGCCGCCCCGGTTCCGGCGACCTCGGCCCAGCCCAGCGCCATGGCCGAGGTGCCCTCCGCTCCGCCGCCGTCCGCAGCCGCCAACCGCGGCGATCTGCTGGAGATCACGGCCCCGATGGTGGCCACCTTCTACCGCGCTCCGGCCCCCGGCGATCCAGCGTTCGTGGAGCTGGGCAGCCGCATCCGCGAAGGCCAGACCGTTTGCATCCTCGAGGCCATGAAGCTGATGAACGAGCTCGAGGCCGAGGTGAGCGGCGAGGTGGTGGAGATCCTGGTGGAAAATGGCTCTCCCGTGGAGTTCGGCCAGGTGCTGATGCGCGTCAAGCCCGGCTGAGCGGGGCCTCAGCCCAGCTCCCCTCTCAGCCCAGCTCCCCTCTCAGCCCAGCTCCCAGGCCGTTTCGATCGCCGCCGCCATGCTCAGGGGCCGGGCGATGCCGCGCCCGGCGATGTCGAAGCCGGTGCCGTGGTCGGGGGAGGTGCGCAGAAAGGGCAGGCCAAGGGTGGTGTTCACGGCGGCGTCGAAGGCCAGCAGCTTCACCGGGATCAGGCCCTGATCGTGGTACAGGGCCAGGTAGCCGTCGGGTCCCTGGCCCTGCCCGTGCCAGGCGGCGGCCGCATCCAGCCAGCAGCTGTCCGGGGGGCGGGGGCCGTCGAGCCGCACCCCGGGCTGGGCGCTGCGCCAGGTGTCCAGGCAGCCCTCGAGCCAGTCGCGCTCCTCATGGCCCAGGCTGCCGGCTTCGCCGGCGTGGGGGTTGAGGGCGGCCACCACCAGGTGGGGCTCGGGATTGAAGCGCCGGCAGAAGGCCAGCAGCAGGTTGAGTTTGCGGTGCAGCAGATCAGCGTTGAGCCTGGCGGGCACGGCGGCCAGGGGGATGTGGGTGGTGGCCAGCAGGGTGTTGAGGCGCCAGCTGCCCGATGGGGCGCGGGCGGTGAACAGCATCGCCGCCTCGCCGCTGCCGGTGAGTTCCGCAAGCCGCTCGGTCTGCCCGGGGTAGGGGTGCCCAGCCGCATGCCAGCTGGCCTTGGCGATCGGTGCGGTCACCAGGGCCCGGCAGTCGCCGCTCTGCACCAGGCCGGCTGCCGCCTCCAGCCAGGCGAAGCTGGCGGCACCGGCGGCGGGGCCGCTCTCGCCCGGCAGCACTGGGTGCTCCAGGGGTTGATCGACGATCTCCAGGCTGGCGGGATCGCGCAGGGGCGCCTCGCTGCGCTGTCGCAGGGCGGCGTGGCTGGCCTCCAGCCAGCGGCGGCAGCCCACCAGCACCGGCTCCAGGCCTGGCGGCAGGGGGCGGGCCAGGGCCTTGAGCACCACCTCGGCGCCGATGCCGGCGGGGTCGCCCAGGGCGATGGCCAGCCGCCCTGCGGTCGAGTTGGATGGCCCTGGATTGCCGCTGCCGTTGCCCATGGTGCGCTGGTTGTTGCTGTTGGCGTTGCTGTGGGGGATGGGCACGGGGATCAGCCGCGGCTGGATCGAGCTGCGCTGGGGCCGGATGCTTCAGGACCTGGGCCTGCCCTTCGTGGCTGATCCTGGCTCGCCCGAGAACTGCCCGCCGGCCAGCGACATCTAGGGGAGGCCCTCCTCCTCCCTCAGGCAGGCCCGCAGCCCCTCCCGGTAGCTGGGGTAGCGCAGCCGGTAGCCCAGCCCTGCGCAGAGCAGGCGGTTGGTGGCACGCCGGTTCTCGGCCCAGAAGCTGCGGGCCATCGGGCTGAGGTCGGCGGCGATGGCGTCGTAGCGCTCCACGGCCGGCAGCTTGAGATTCAGCAAATGGCTGGCGTAGCCCAGGATCTCACTGGAGGGGCAGGGATAGTCGTCGCAGACGTTGAGCACTGGAGGCCGGAGCTCGGCCGGCAGGGTGAGGCAGTGCAGCAGGGCGCCGACGATGTCGTCCACATGCACCCGCGAGAACACCTGGCCGGGCTTGTGGATCAGCCTGCTGCGGCCCGACCGCAGGCCCGCGAACGGGCTGCGGCCCGGGCCGTAGATCGCCGGCAGCCGCAGGATCTGCACGGGCAGGCCGCTGGCCCGCCAGGCCTCCTCCGCCTCCAGGCGGGCCTGGCTGCGCCCCGCCCTTGGGCGGGGCGGGGCGGTTTCATCCACCCAGGCGCCCCCCGTGCAGCCGTACACCCCTGTGGTGGAGAGGTAGCCCACCCACGCCAGGGGCAGATCGGCGAGCAGGGGGGCCAGGCAGCGCAGGCTGGGATCGCCGGGCCCGCCGTCCGGGGGTGCGCTCACCAGCACGTGGCTCACGCCCGCCAGGTCACCGGGCTCAGGGAGCCGGGGGGCCTGGCTGTCGAACGGCAGCCAGCCGAATTCAGCCGGCAGAGCGGCCAGCTCCTCCGGGGGCTTGGGTTGGCGGCTGGTGAGCAGCGCCGTGAAGCCCAGTGAAGCGGCGGCCAGGGCGAAGCGCCGGCCGGTGTAACCGCCGCCCACCACCAGTAGGCGCCCCGCCGGCTTGACAGCCGCCTGGGTCATGAGTACACCTGTACCACTTGCTGCCGTTCCATGGCCCGACACCTCGTCCCTGGTTTCTCCACCGGCGCTCCGCGGCGGCTTGCCCGGCCGTCGTGCGGGCGGGTGCCAGCCGGTCCGCCGCTGCTTCGCTCCGTCCCCATGCCACCGGCCAAGGTTCAGCCCCAGCTTGCCGCCAGCGCTCACCGGGTGGGGGACGGGGCTGCAGCGCAGCCCCTGGGGCTGCCCACCCTGCTGGCCGTGGGGCTGCTGGTGCTGCTGGCGGCAACCCTGGCGCCGGAGCGGCCCCAGGATCAGGCGGCGATCTGCCAGCGGCACAACGGCCCGGTGGCCTGTCGGGTGTGGTGAGGAGCTGACCACTCCAGCAGGCGGATCGCCAGCCGCAGGTCGCCCTCCACCCAGGCGCGGATCGCCATGGCCCGGCGGGGGTCGTAGAAGGGCTGTTGCCGGTACCACTGGAACACGTCGCCGTCGCCCTTGTGGCCATTGCAGGCCAGGCAGGCGGGGACGCAGTTCTCGGTGACGCTGGAACCGCCGCGGCTCTGCGGGTGCACGTGGTCGATCGATTCCGACCGCCGGCCGCAGTAGACGCAGCTGTGGTCGGTGAGTTCGTGCAGGGAGCGGCGCCAGCGCCGCTGTTTGAGTTTGGGACAGAGCTCCTCGAGGGAGACGGCGTTGAGGGCCGGGGACGGCATCCCGGCAGAGAGCGACCCCAACAATCCCCTGTCCCTGGCCTGCATCCGCGTGGCTCGGTTGGCACAGTTATGCCGCAACACGAGCGGAGGCACTGTGTCCGGGGCTGCAGTCTCACCGCCTCGTTGCTGCCTGCGCCTGGGTGCCACCGGACGGATCGAGGTGATCAGCCCCTTTGATGCCGTCACCCAGGCCCAGCTGCGGGCGGTTCGCCCCCGGGGCCAGTGGAACGGCCAGCGGCGCTGCTGGGATTTCCCCCTGGAGGCGGCCGCCGCCCTGCGCCGCACACTCCAGGACCGGTTTCCGGTGGAGCCGGAGCTGGCCCAGTGGCTGGCCTGGCTGGAGCAGCCCCTGCCGCCGCTGCCAGCCCACCGCCTGTTGGTGGCGGCCGCCGGCCTGAGCGAGCCGCTGGCGGACGGCCGCCGCCTGTTTGCCCACCAGCGGGCCGCGGCCCGCTGGCTGCTGGCCCGCCGTGGCGCCGTGCTGGCCGACGCCATGGGTCTGGGCAAGACCCTCTCGGCCCTGGCCGCCGCCAGGGCCATGGTGCGCCTGGCCGACTGCCGCGTGCTGGTGCTCGCCCCGGTGGGCCTGCACGATCACTGGCGCAGTGAGGCCCTGGCCCTCGGCCTGCGCCTTGAGCTGCACAGCTGGGCGCGCCTGCCGGAGTCGCTGCCGCCGGCCGGCACCGTGCTGATCGCCGACGAGGCCCATTTCGCCCAGAACCTGCACACGGCACGCAGCCGCGGTCTGCTGCGGCTGGCCCGCCACCCCCGCCTGCGGGCCGCCTGGCTGCTCTCCGGCACGCCGATGAAGAACGGCCGGCCGGCCCAGCTCTATCCCCTGCTGGCCGCCATCGACCACCCCCTCGCCCGCGACCGGCGGGCCTTCGAGGAGCTGTTCTGTCAGGGCCACTGGCGCGAACGGGGTGGCCGGAGCCTTTGGCAGGCCACCGGCGCCAGCAACCTGGCCGAGCTGCAGCGCCTGATCCGACCTCTGCTGCTGCACCGCCGCAAGCAGGATTGCCTCGACCTGCCCCCCAAGCAGCGCCAGCTGCACCCGCTGCAGCTCGATGCCGCCCGGGGGCGTGGCTTCCAGCACCAGCTGGAGCTGCGGGTGCGCGACTACCGCCGCCGCGCCGCCCGCGGGGAGGTGCGGCGGGACGCCGAGGTGCTGGCGGTGCTCACGGCCCTGCGCCAGATCGGCTCCGACTACAAGCTGGCGGCGGCACGGGAGCTGGTGGGTGGCCTGCTGGGGCGGGGGGAGGCGGTGGTGGTGTTCACCGCCTTCGTGCGCACGGCCCGGATGCTGCAGCGCGAACTGGGCCCCGCCGCCCTGCTCAGCGGGGCGGTGCCGGTGGCCGAACGCCAGCGCCTGGTGCACCGCTTCCAGGCCGGGGAGCTGCCGCTGCTGATCGCCACCTTCGGCACCGGCGGCCTTGGCTTCACCCTGCACCAGGCCCGCCATGTGGTGCTGATCGAGCGGCCCTGGACCCCCGGCGACGCCGAGCAGGCCGAGGACCGCTGCCACCGCATCGGCATGGGCGGCAGCCTCACCAGCCACTGGCTGCAGCTGGGGGTGGCCGATCAGCTGGTGGACGGGCTGATCGCCAGCAAGGCCGAGACCATTGCCCTCACCCTGCACCGGGGCGAGACCCAGATGCGCCGCCGCCGGCTCACGGCGATGGTGCGGGAGGTGTTGGCGGCGATGTGAGCGGCCCTTCGGCGCAGAGCTCCCGGCGCACCTCCAGGTCGCTGCGCAGCTGGGCGTCCAGCTCGTCCTCCGGCAGCCGCTCCGCCAGGCGAAGCGCCTCACGCAGGTCCTCACAGGCCTGCTCGTCGTTGCCGGCCAGGCTGTGCAGGAGATAGCGCTCGTTGCGGGGGCCGGGATCGTCGGGATAGGCGGCCACCACCTTGTCACAGACAGCGATCTGCTCCTCCAGTCGGTCCAGGGTCACCTCCCGCAGGCAGTCGTCGCGGCTCACCCCACCCTGCTGGGGCAGCGGCTGCTCCTGGCAACCCAGCAGAGAGCTTGCCGCCAGCAGCGCCGTGAACCCCAGGACAGCGACCCTGAGGGGGCTGAGCCGGCTGTCAGTAGCCGTAGCGTTCACCACGGGTCATGGCACCACCGCCGGGCTGCGGTGTGGCCTGCGTCTCCTCCCGGCGGTAGAGATCGCCCAGGTACATGCCGCAGTTGGGGAAACTCGCAGGGCTCTGGACCACCGACTCGGTGATCATCACCGCCGCGTGCTGTGGCGAGGTGCGAAACATGCCGCTTCCCTGTCGCTTGATCACTTCATAGGCGGCGTCCCAGCTCACCTGGTGATCGTTGCCGTTGTCGCGCATGAAGCAGTAGATCTGCGCACCCTTGTCCCCTGGTGTGGACATCACCCCCACAGGGACCACCGCAACCTGCTGGGCAGTGGCATTCGCGGGGAAGCATGCGGCGGCCAGCAATGTCAGCGGCAGCAGCCACCGTCGCACCCTGGCAGGCCGGGAATCGGGGTGACCAACCATGGTCTTTGAAGGGCGTCGGGGGTCCAAGGTATCGATGCCCCCCGGCAGCGTCGAGGGCGGCCGCGGCGGGAACTGTCCTCCCCGATCAGGTCCGGGTGGACGGTCAGAAGGCCTCAGGGTGGCGGCTGGGCGATCGGCAGCATCAGCCGCAGCAGCAGGGGCGTGACGATCAACACCGTGATCAGGCGCAGGGCATGCAGCAGGGCCACGGCGGCGCCAACGCCGAACTCGGCCCCGGCCAGGCTCATGCCGGTGATGCCCCCCGGGGCGGAGCCCAGCAGGGCGATCACCGGATCGATCCCCAGCAGGCGGCTGCACACCAGGGCCACGGCCAGTCCGGCCAGCACCAGCGTGCTGGTGATCAACAGGGCGGGCCGCCACAGCTGACGCAGATCCACCAGGGCGGCGGCGCTGATGCTGGTGCCGATCACCGTGCCGATGGCGATCTCCAGGGCCGTGCGGGTGCCCGCCGGCCACTGGGCCGGCTCCAGGCGGCCAGTGGCGCTCACCAGCCCGGCGGCCAGCAGCGCTCCCGCCAGGGGCGCGGCCGGCAGACCACTGCGCAGGGCCAGCAGACCACCGGCCGTCCCTGCCAGGGCGTAGAGCAGCAGGGTTGCGGGCACCACCATCTCCCCATCATCGCCAGGCCCGTCAGGGGTGCGGAGGGCGTGGGGATGTGTTGTCATCGGCTGCAGCGCATCGCCCCCCCATGGCCACCCCTTCCGTGTCCTTCCGGATCACCCGCAGCACTGAAGATCTGGCACAGACCACCCATGCCCTCTCTCAGCGGCTGGTGAAGCTCGAGCAACGCCTTGAAGGGCTGGAACGTCAGCTCAGCGTGGCCCTGGAGCGTCGCGAGCAGCACGACCCCGACGAGCTCAGCAGCCTGGAAACCGTGGAACAACTGCTGTCGGACTGCCGACTGTTGCTGGGGCTGGATGATCAGCAGCCTGGCCTGGGCGATGGGGCTCTCGATGAGGCCTCCGCGCCTGTCCTGGCCGGCCTGGAGGGCCAGGCTGAACCCTGCGACGACTGGGGAGATGACAGCGCAGAGGATCCGGCCCAGGCGGCCTGATCACCAGCGCTCTCGCCTTCGGGGCTTGCTGCTGCCAAAATGGGAAGAAAGTGAGCGCATGACATTCCCCACTTCCGCCCACACCACTCCCGGTCACCCCAGTGGCTCTCACCGCGGCGGCTCACCCACCTGCACGAACGCGGCTCCTCCGATCTCCCGCAGCGATGAAGGGGATCATCAACTGGAGAAGTTGCAATTTGCTCTCGCGATTGCCCTGACCAGGGGTGACCGTCAGCGGGAACAGCTGTTGCGTGAACAGATCGCCGCCCTGGGCGGCTACTGCGAAGAACCCGGCACCTGACGTTCATTCCGTCTGAGCCGCCGCAGGGTCGACCGGCCCGGTTCGATCGGTTCTCCTCTACCGGTCGATCGGTATGGCCCTGGTGACAGCCTGCTTGCTTTGATGACTCGACATAAGGCCAAAGTGCAGATCCTAGTCCTGGGACTACCCCAGGACGTTTCCGCCGGTCTTAAGCCTGCAGTCCTGCGGGTTCATGGTCTGGAGCCATGGAGGATTAAGGCCACTATCGCTACGCTCATCGGGCCGGGATCAGATGCGGCCGGTTCAGGCTCTCGTTCTCTTGCCTTCCATCGTGACCACAACCACCCTGCCCTCTTCACGTCCCAGGCCCGCAATCGCTGTTGCTTCAGCTGCCGTTCAGGGCGATCGCGATCAGAAGATGGAACTCAAGGCCCGCATCCGAGAACTCGACAACCAGGCCAGGGCTGCCGCTGCCGCCGGCGAGATTGAACAGTCGGCGAGGGCAATCCTGGCGGCCTTGGACTGTGAACGCCGCCTGGCGGCCACCGGGCCCCAGGTGCTGCAGCTGATCAAACCCCGCGCCTGAGCCAGGCGCCCCATGCGTTTGGTCGTCCCCTCATCCAGCGGGCGGCCTCAGCGGTAGTCAGGGCGTTCCCGTCGCGCTCGCGCCACTCACGGTGTTCCCCACAGACTGGGAATGCAGCGAGCCTGCTGATTCGTCCTTGACGCCCCATGGTGTGCCCACCCATCACCGGCGCGGTTCAGGAAGGGGACAGGCGGGTCTCGTTCTTCAGCAGACGCTGGGTGTTCTGGTTGGCGATCCTGCCTCCCCTGGCCGCCCTTGTCCTGCTCAAGTTCGCGGATGGCGGTGCACCGGTCTGGATGCCATCCCTGCTGGTGCTGGCCTGGGTTCTATGGCTGCGCCGCCGCCCTGAGGCCAGCCTGCCCATGGCCGCGCGCCGCAGCGCCATCGCCCTGATCGTGCTGCTCAGCCTCGGCTACCTCGCCTGGCGCGCCACCAGCACCCTCAACCTGAGCACGCCGCTGGCCACGGCCATCAGTCTCACAATGCTGGCGGCGGAAACCAGCCTGCTCGGCCATGGCCTGCTGCAGCTGCTGCTGGCCTGGTTCCGCGAGCCGCCGGTGGCCCGCGAGGCGGAGCAGGCGGCCCAGCGGCTGGCCCAGCGCTGGACCCACGATCTCCGGGCCCTGCCCGCCGTCGATGTGCTCGTGACCAGTTGCGGTGAGCCGCTGGAGCTGGTGGAGCGCACCCTGGGCGGCTGCCTGGCCATGGCCTACCCGCGCTTCTCGGTGTGGTTGCTCGACGACGCGGCCCGCCCGGAGCTGGAGAGGCTCTGCTCCCGGCTGGGCTGCCGCTACCGCAGCCGGGTCGAGCGCCACCAGGCGAAGGCCGGCAACCTCAACCATGTGCTGCCGGAGCTGGATGGCGATCTGCTGGCGGTGTTCGACGCCGATGTGGTGCCTCAGCACGACTTTTTGGCCCGCTGTGTGGGCCTGTTCGACGATCCGCGGGTGGCACTGGTTCAGACCCCCCAGAGCTACATGAACGCCGATCCTGTGATCCGCAATCTGGGCCTCGAGCGCTGGCTGATGCCGGATGAGGAGCACTTCTACCGCTGGATCGAGCCCGTTCGTCAGGGGGTGGGTGCCGTGGTGTGCGCCGGCACGTCCTTCGTGATGCGCCGCCTGGCGCTGCTGCAGGTGGGCGGGTTTGAAACGGCCACCTCCTCGGAGGACCTGGCCACCGGGATCCGGCTCAGTGCCGCCGGCTGCCGCTGCGTTTATCTCAACGAGAAGCTCAGTGCAGGCCTGGCACCTCCCACCATTGCGGCGATGGCCCGGCAGCGCAGCCGCTGGGCCAGCGGCACGCTGCAGATCCTGCGCACCTCAGCCAGCCCGCTCACCATCGCCGGGCTTTCCCCGCTGCAGCGCCTGGCCTACCTGGAGGGAATCCTGCACTGGTTGAGCGTGCTGCCCCAGCTGTGCCTTCTGCTGCTGCCGCTCAGCTTCGGGGTGTTGCGGGTGCCGCCCCTGCTGCTGCGCGATGACGGCTGGCTGACGCTGGCCCTGCCCATGGTGCTGGCCCAGCTGCTGCTGGTGCGCTGGTTCAGCCGCGGATCCCGCTCGGCTCTGCTGCCTGAGCTCTACCGCTGGGTGTTTCTGGCGCCGCTGCTGCACGCCGTGCTGAGCACCCTGGCGGGGCGGCCCCGGCGCTTCCGCGTCACGCCCAAGACGGCATCGCCGCAACGCCGGATGCCGGCAGCCGCCCTGGCGATCCCGCTCGTCGCTCTGCTGGCCCTGCAGCTGTTCAATCTCCAGCTGCTGCTGCGGGGGGGCGCTCCCGCCCTGCCCCTGGTGTGGAGTGGCCTGGCGATGCTCAGCCTGCTGGCAGCCCTGCGGGCCTGCTGGGATCGGCCTGCCAGTGGCGTGGAGGTGTGGTTCCAGCCCATCGCTGGCCAGGTGTGGCTCGAGCAGCACGGCCGGCGCTGGCCGGCCCGGCTCACGGCCATCAGTGAACAGGGGCTTGAACTCGCCTGGCGGCTTGTTGACCATCCCGGCCCCGGACCAGACCTGCAGCGGCCCCTGTCCCTTCTGAGTCCGGCACTGACCGGGAACGACTGGCCGCTGCAGGCCCAGCGCCTGGAGCGCCGCGGTGAGCAGATGCGGCTGGGGGCCGGCTGGCTGGGCCAATCAACCGCCGCGCGTGAACGGCGCCTGAGCCTGCTCTACCGCCAGGGCGGTCGCTGGCCGGTGCGGCAGGCCCCCAGGGAACCCCTGGCGCTGCTGGCGGTGCTGGTGGCCCTGTTGCGTCCCCTGCCGGCGCAGGGCTGGTTCCGGCGCAGCGCCCTGCCCATCCAGTTGGCGCCGGCGGCCGCGGTGCCCGAGCTGGTGGGTTGAGGGCAATCCGAACGGGAGTGCTGGCGGTAGACAGCACGGTTGCCATTCGGTTCATGCCTTCCCTCTCTTCCCGCCTGCGCTCCGGCCTGGCCGTCGCGGCCCTGTCCGCCGCTGCCCTCACCCTTCCCGCCTGCGCCGGCCTCTGCGGACCCCGCGGGGGTTGTGGGGGCAAGCAGGAACAAAAGGCCGGCGGCTGTGCGGCGGGCAAGAAGGGCGGTTGTGGTGCGGCGAAAGCCGGTGGCTGCGGCCCTGCCCAGTAGCCCATGCGCCAGCGCTACCAGGCCGGTTGCCGCAGCCTCCGCCACTGGCTCAGGGTCAACGAGCAGCATGGCTCGCTGGTTCGCGCCTGCACCGGCGACGGGGTGGTGCTGGCCGAGCGCCATTACCCCGAAGACGACTGGCGTGATCCGCGCGGCGGCGGCCAGGCCTACTACCACTGCCACCGGCCCGGCGCTGAGCACGGCCATCTGCATCTGTTCATGCGCGCCGAGCCCGGCGCCGAGCTCACCCATCTGCTGGCCATCGGCCTCGATCCGCGGGGATTGCCGCTCAGCCTGTTCACCGTGAATCGTTGGGTGGCCAAGGATGCCTGGTTGCCGGCTGGCCCGTGCGCCGAACTGGTGCAGCGCTTCAGCCTGGCGGGCAGCGACGCCCACCCCCGCTTCAGCGGCTGGCTGGAGCAGTTCCTGCGCTTCTATGCGCGGACGATCGAGGCCCTGCTGCTGCAGCGTGACCGGGCCCTGGCGGCCCGGGACGGTTCGCTGGAGCAGGCCCTCGAGAACCGTGACCTGGAGATCCCCAGCCAGGTGGCCATCGACTGGGGCGCCGATCTCGATGCCGTGCAGCAGCAGTGGCGAGCCCACGGGGAGCAGCTGCGGTTCAGCAGCAGGAGCCGCTCGTAGCGCTGGCTGCTGCTGGTGAGACAATGGTCCCCGAGGCCGATCCATCGAAGGGCATGGCCGTGCCGCAGCCCTCGAACAGGCCGTAGTGGCGGCTGAAATCGCCGATGAAGCTGAAGTGGGGTGCCAGCCGGCTGTCGGCCAGCATCCGGAAGGTGTTGCCGCACACCGGAAACACCCTGCCGGCCTCAATCCAGTGGTGCTTGTCGAAGGGCAGGGCGTGGGGGTGTTCGGCGATGGTGCCGCGGTAGATCACCGCCTGGCCGTGGTCTTCGCAGGCGTCCTCCAGCTCGGGGATGGAGAACAGGCGGTAGGTGGCGGAGAAGAAGCGGATGGCGCCGGTGCGGGCGGCCAGCTCCGGGTCGGTGATCTCCAGGGGCCGGTCGCTCACCAGGCGGGGGTCGGCGAAGCCGGCCTGGCGGGCCAGGCGCAGGAAGTCGTTCCAGTAGAGGGCCCCGCTGAGGCATTCGCCGTAGAGCACCGGATCGTGGCGCAGCGCCTCGGGCACGCGCCGGTCGGCGTACACGTCGGCGAAGAAGAACTCACCGCCGCTCTTGAGCAGGCGCCGCACCCCGCTGAGCACGGCCAGCTTGTCGGCCGAGAGGTTCACCACGCAGTTGGAGATCACCAGATCGAAGCTGCCCGGCTCCAGGGGCAGCTGCTCGAGCTGCTCGATGCGGCCCTCCATGAGCGTCACGTTGGCGAAGCCGAACTGCTCGGCGTGGTGTTGCTGGTGCCGGCGGGCCACCGCCAGCTGCTCCGGGGTCATGTCGACGCCCACCACGGCGCCGCTG
The DNA here is from genome assembly GCA_007694915.1 of Cyanobium sp. PLM2.Bin73. GTDB lineage: Bacteria > Cyanobacteriota > Cyanobacteriia > PCC-6307 > Cyanobiaceae > NIES-981. The sequence continues at coordinate 122,147 of REEV01000066.1, forward strand.
GCGCCCACCAGCTGGGCCAGCAGGTACACATCCCTGCCACTGCCGCAGCCCAGGTCCAGCACCCGCAGGCCCTCCAGCAGCGGCGGCACCACCAGTCCGCAGCCGTAGTAGCGCGCCAACACTTCGGGGTGGATGCGGGCCAGCAGGGGCCGCAGCGCTGCGGGCACGCTGCTGGCGTCGCAGCAGGCGTCGGTGCGCAGGTCGGCGCTGCTGCTCAGGGTGGCGCCGTAGTACTCCTGCACGCCGCGGCTGAGGTCGGGGCTGCTGGTGTCAGGGGTGCTGGTGTCGGGGCCGCAGCAGCTGGTGCCGATGGGGGTGGTGATCTCGGTGCTGCTGGACATGGGTGTTGGAGGAACTTGGTGGGCGAACGGCCTGCTTGCGCCGATGCTGGCGCTGTGGGCTCAGCCGCGCCGCCGCCAGGCGTGGTACCGGCGCAGCCAGGGCATCAGGCGGTGGGGCACCCGCTGCTTCTTCCAGCTGGCGGCGGCGACCTTGTTGGCCTCCGCCATGGTGGGGTAAGCGTGAATGGTGGCAAAGATCTTGCCCAGGCCCAGGCCCCACTTCATCGCCAGCACAAACTCGGCCAGCAGCTCGCCGGCATGCTCGCCCACGATCGTGGCGCCGAGGATGTGGTCGCCGCCAGGCCGGGTGAGCACCTTCACGAAGCCCTGTTCGGCGCTGTCCACGATGGCGCGGTCGAGCTCGTGCAGGGGGAAGCGGGTCACCTCCACCGCCACCTTCTGCGCTGTGGCCTCGGCCTCGGTGAGCCCCACCGTGGCCACTTCCGGTTCGGTGAAGGTGGTGCGGGGGATCACGCGGTAGTCGGCCTTGAAGGAGCGCAGGTTGCCGAACAGGGCATTCACCGCCGCATACCAGGCCTGGTGGGCGGCGGTGTGGGTGAACTGGAACGGTCCGGCCACATCGCCGGCGGCGTAGATGTTCGGGTAGTTGGTCTGCAGGAAGGCGTTGGTGGTGACCGTGGCGCCGGTGGGGATGCCCAGCTCCTCGAGGCCGTAGCCCGTGAGCCGGGCGCGCCGGCCGAGGGCGCAGAGCACGGCATCGCAGGCGATGGCCCGCTCCTCCTCCCCCTGCTGCACCCGCACCGTCACCGCGCCCTGGGGGCCGCTCTGTCGCTCGAAGCCGAGCACCTGAGCCCCCATCAGCAGGGTCACGCCGTCGGCCTCCAGGGCCTGCTGCACTTCGGCGGCCACATCGGCGTCTTCCTTCTTCAGGAGGCGCTGGCTGCGCTGGATCTGGGTGATCGGCAGGCCCAGCTGGGCCAGGGCCTGGGCCAGTTCGCAGGCGATCGGGCCGCCCCCCAGCACCGCCAACCGCGGCCGCTCCAGGGCGCAGCGGCCCAGCCAGCTCCACACCGTTTCGCTGGTGAGCAGGGGCACGGCATCGCTCCCCGGCCAGTGGGGCACAACCGGCTCGGCGCCGGTGGCCAGCACGATCGCGCGCGCCGTCAGCCGCTGCTCCTGCCCCTGGGGACCCTGGATCACCACGGTCCAGGGATCGAGCAGGCGGGCCTGGCCGCGCAGCACCTCCACCCCCAGGCCCTCGTAGCGCTCGACGCTGTCGTGGGGCGCGATCGCCTCCACCTTGGCGGCCACCCGCGCCAGCACCTGGCGCATGCTGAGGTGCGGCTCCACTGGCTCGAGGCCGTAGCGGTCGGCCCGGCGCATGCGGGCCGCCAGCCGCGCCGAGCTGATCAGGGCCTTGCTGGGCACGCAGCCGGTGTTGAGACAGTCGCCGCCCATCTCGGAGCGCTCCACCAGCGTCACCCGCGCCTTCACCGTGGCGGCGATGTAGGAGGTCACGAGCCCCGCAGCGCCGGCGCCGATCACGATCAGGTTGCGGTCAAAGTGGCGCGGCCGCCGCCAGGGGCGGTAGAGCCGCCAGGTCTGCCAGCGGCGGGTGGCCGCCTTCGCCAGCCAGGGGAACAGGGCCAGCAGCAGCAGCGAGCCCAGCAGGGGCGGGCTGAGGATGCCGCCCAGGCCGCGCAGCTGGGCCAGCTGGGTGCCGGCGTTCACGTACACCAGGGTGCCGGGCAGCATGCCCAGCTGGCTGGTGAGGTAGAAGCTGACGGCCCGCATCGGCGTCAGCGCCATCAGCAGGTTGATCAGAACGAAGGGGAACACCGGCGCCAGCCGCAGGCTGAGCAGGTAGAGCACCCCGTCGCGGGCCACGCCCGCCTCGATCGGCGCCAGCTGGCGCCCGAAGCGCCGCCGCACCAGATCGCGCAGCAGGGTGCGGGCCACCAGGAAGGCCAGCAGGGCGCCCAGGCTGGAGGCGAACGACACCAGCAGCGTGCCCAGCCCCAGGCCGAAGATCGCCCCGCCGGCCAGGGTGAGCACCGCGGCCCCCGGCAGCGACAGGGCCGTGACCAGCACGTAGATCAGCATGTAGGCCCCCGCCACCAGCAGGGGCGACTGGGCCCGCCGCTCCAGCAGGGCGCTATGGGCACGCTGCAGGCCCTCGAGGGTGAGCTGGCGGTGCAGGCCCAGGCCGAAGAACACGACCACCACCAGGGCGATGGCGGCGATCAGCAGCAGCTGGCGCCAGCGGTGCCGGCCGGCAGGTGGTGAATCAGGCGAGTGCATGGAAGAGGCGCTTCCCTCCAGCTACCGGCGAACGCGTGGGGCGGATTGGCCGGCAGGGGACGGGTTTCAATCCAGATGGGTTGTTGATCGGTGGTGCCTTCGGGGCCCGCGTGAGAGCCAACCTCCGCAACCTTGGCTTCTGTCACAGCCTGCACCAGTGGCTGCGGTGTGCTGCTGCTCAGCGTGGCCGCCCACACTGATCGGGTGCCAGAGCAACGGCAGAAAACAGCCCTCCCCCCCCAGCCGCAGCTGGATCCAGCCCCCCAATGCTGCGCCGCAATCCCGGCCGGCTGGATCGCTTCTTCAAGGAGCTGGTCGTGCTTTCGGCCCAAGGCTTTGCCTGATGGCCTGAGGCCGATCAGATCGCCATTCTGCGATTCATCGCTCGCTACCGGCTGGCCGAAGAGCAGACGCTTTGGGGGACGACCCGCTGCAATCAGCGATCGTTTTCGATCAGGGCCTCGACCCTGCCAGCGCGGACAGCTGCCTTGAGGCTGGCGTGGTCGCGCTCCATCTGGTCGGCGTAGGCGATGGCGAAGGTTTCAATCGCCTGATCGGCTGTCTCCCCCTGGCCCAGGTAACCGCTGATCGTGGCAGCGTCTCCACCGCGGGCGTGGGCGCGGGCCAGAGACCAGCCGCAGTAGTCGGCGTAATGCTGGAGCCGCAGGGGGGAGATGTCCTCGATCGGATACGACATTTTCATGTCACGCAGCTGGCGCACGAAGAAGTCGTTGCCGATCCGACTGCGAAACCAGCCGAGAAACAGATCACTGCCGGATTGCATCAGCCGCTGGCCCATCACGACACGTTGGCCATGGTTGGGCAGGCTGCTGGGCTGGGTGTAGGGCTCCAGCACGGAAGGGCTGGCCTGCTTGATCTGCAGGATCAGAGGATGGCCATCCTCGGAGAGGTAGAGGGCCACCAGACAGCGGGTGCCGACGCTGCCGATTCCCACCACCTTGAGGGCCACATCCTCGAGGGTGTAACGGCCCAGCAACACCCGCAGATCATCGGACAGGGACTGTTGGTAGTCCTCCAGGTCTTCGCTGATCCGCTGCTCCAGTTCGCCATGACAGACATGGGTGAGCACGGGAGGTTGATCGGTGAGTCGGCAATGGCCATCCGCCAGGGTTGTGATTTTCGGAAACAGGTGATCGGCAATCCGCCGGCGCGCCTTGGCAGCCATCGACTGACGGGACCGTCTGATGGCCTTGGTCGGTGCGGTCTCGATCAGATCGTCGGCATCAAAACGGGCATACCAGACGTCAAGAGGGCTGGCATGGATGTACTCCCGCAGATGCTGCCGGTAGGAACGGACGCTGCGCCGAGCTGCCTTGCGGCAATCGGCTTCGGAATGGTTGTTGTCGCGGCCCGCCAGCACGAAGCTGCTGGCTAGACGCTTCACATCCCACTCCCAGGGGCCAGGGTGGGCCTCATCAAAATCATTGAGATCAAAGATCAGATTCCGTTCTGCTGTGGCGAAGAGCCCGAAGTTCAGCAGGTGGCAATCCCCGCAGGCCCACGTCTGGATGCCGGAGCGCGGCAGCAGGCTCAGGTCATGGGCCATCAGCGCCGAGGACCCTCGCATGAAGGTGAAGGGCGAGCGGAGCATCCGGCCGATACGAATCGGTACCAGCTCCGGCATCCGGCCCGCATTGGAGGCCTCCAGCAGGGCAATCGGATCCCGGCTCCCCAGCAGGGGGGACCATTCCGCCTGGGCCGATCGGGGAACCGCCGAGCGCAAAGCCTTTCCCCTGGCCAGGCGCACAGTGGCGGTGTTGGCCCCACCCCTGGAAGGACTCAAAACGGCAATCCGGAAGCGGTGGCACCCATCGTCCCATGGGTGCCCGGGATCACCTGGTCACCTGAGCGCTTAGCCCCGCTGGCTGTGGCCCCCGTCCAGCTCCTCAGTGGCCTGCGGGCTGGCAAGGGTAGGGGTGGCCTGGGTGCGGTTCAGCTTTGCGCGGGCTGAGGATGCTGCCCAGGCGGTCCAGCTGGGCCAGTCTCGAGGCTGAGCTGGCTGTGCAGGGCCCAGCCCTCCGAACAGGTCCACCACCAGGGCGGTGGCGCCGATCGGTTGGTTCCGCGGGGAGATTCCAGGCGCCAGGGTCGTCCCAGTCGTTGCCGCTGAAACTGCGCTGAGGATTGTCCGCGGGCGCCTACAAAACCAGCAGGCCTGTTGGCGAACACCGCAAACAGTGAGTGCTGGGAGCGCCGGTTTCCTGCACCACCTACACACGGCCGCGGCCCAGCTCTCCGGCACCGATGCCGCGCTGATCCCCGGCCTGGATGGGGGCTATGTGCTGCTGGGCCTGCGCCGCTTTCACCCCGCCCTGTTCCATGCGGTTCCCTGGAGCATCTGCCGCAGGCAATCTGTGGGCAACTCGGGATCGGGCATGACCCTGGATCACCCTCAACCAGGAGCCGCCCCGGGCCTGCTGGACAGCATCCAGGTGGTGATCCCGGTGCGCGATGAGGAGCACACGCTCGCCCATGTGATCGCCCAGCTGCAGGGCCAGGGCCTGCGCCGCATCCGCGTGGTGGACAACGGCAGCCGTGATCGCAGCGCCGCCATCGCCCGGCGGCTGGGGGTGGAGGTGCTCAGCGAACCGACCCCCGGCTACGGGCGGGCCTGCTGGCAAGGATGCAGGACCCTCGATCCGGCGACCCGCTGGCTGCTGTTCTGCGATGGCGACGGCGGCGATCCGCTCGAGGCGCTGCCCCGCTTCCTGGAACTGCTCAGCGACCACGACCTGCTGCTGGGTGATCGCACCGCCACTGCTGCGGGGCGGGCGGCTCTGACGCCTCTGCAGCGCTGGGGCAACCGGGTGGCCACGGGGCTGATCGCCCTGGGCTGGGGATTCCGCTATCGCGACCTGGGGCCCCTGCGGCTGGTGCGGCGTTCGGCCTTCGAGGCGATGGGGATGCGCGACCGCGGCTACGGCTGGACCCTGGAGATGCAGGTGCGGGCCATCGAGCTGGGGTTGCGCATCCGCGAGGTTCCCATTCCCCATCGGCCACGCCTGGCCGGGCACTCGAAGATCTCCGGCCGCTGGGGCGCCAGCCTCAGAGCGGGGTGCGTGATCCTCACCACCCTCGGCCGGCTGCGGCTGCGGCAATGGACTTGACATCTCAGGGGCCTTGGCGACGGCTCCAGTGGCTGCGCCGCCTGCCGCTGCCGCTCAGCGCCCTGCTGCTGATCGGTGGGGCGCTGCTGATGGCTCCCCATGGCGACCTGTTCGACCCCGCCCAGCTGCTGGCGTTCTGGAGGGCGGCGGTGGTGATGGGGCTCGGTTTCGTTCTCTCCTGGTTTCTGCCCGCGATTCCGCGCACCACGTTCTGGGCCGTGGCGGTGCTCACCCGGCTGCTGCTGCTGTCCATGGAGCCCGGCGATGACATCTGGCGGTACCTCTGGGAGGGAGGCATCCAGCTGCAGGGGTTCAGTCCCTACCACCTGCCCCCCGATGCCCCGGCCCTGGAGGCCCTGCGCCCGCCCTGGTGGGGGCAGATCAACCACCCGGACACCACAGCGATCTACCCGCCCCTGGCGCAGCTGCTGTTCCGGCTGCATGCCGCCGTGGCCCAGCAGGTGCTGCTGTTCAAGGTGTCCTTCCTGGCCGCCGACCTGGCCATCTGCGGCCTGCTCGCAGCCCGCTTCGGGGCGGCGTGCACGGCGCTCTACGCCTGGAATCCGCTGGTGATCTATGGCATCAGCGGTGGCGGGCACTACGACAGCTGGTTCCTGCTGCCCCTGGTGGCGGGTTGGTTGCTGGCCGAACGCGACCCCCGGCCGCAGGGTCGGCGCCGCCAGGCCTGGATCGATCTGCTGCTGGGCCTGAGTGTGGCGCTGAAATGGATCACCCTGCCGTTGCTGTTGCATCGGGCCACGAGCCGCTGGCGGCAGTTCCGGCGCCCCGGGCCGGTGCTCAGCACCCTGCTGCTGGGGCTGGCGCCGTTGCTGCTGGGGGCCCTGGCCTTCTGCCGTGGCCCGGTCTGTCCGCTGCTGCCCACCGGCTCCAGCTTCATGCGTACCGGCCGCAGCGCCGAGTGGTTGCCCCACTGGATCGGCCAGCTCTGGCCCGCCTCGCTGCAGACCAACGCCGTGCATGGGTTGCTGCTGCTGCCGGTGCTGGTGCTGCTGCTGGCCACCACCGCGCGGCTGGGGGTGTTCGCCTGGCGCTACCTGCTGGCGCTGCTGCTCCTTTCACCGGTGGTGCACGCCTGGTACTTCATCTGGCTGATGCCCTTTGCCGTGCCCAGTCAGAACTGGGGGGCGAGGCTGGTGAGCCTGTCGGCCTTCGTGTACTTCGTGTTGCCCTCCCGGCTGCCCGACTGGCAGCTCACCACCCCGGAGCGGCTGCTGCTGTGGCTGCCCCTGCTGCTGGGTCTGCTGCTCAGCCGGTGGCCGTGGGGCCGCAGTCGAACCGATCCGGCGGTTCAGCGGTAAACCCCGCACCTCCCAAGCCCCCACGCCATGCACCCTCTCCGCCATCGCGCCCCGCTGGTCCTGGTCTGCGCGGTGCTGCTGCTGGGTGCCGCGGGCTGCGCCAGCGGGCCGGAGGTGCTGCTGCGCCAGATGGCCAACGGCGCCGTGGCGACCGCCCAAGCCCCCCGGCCGTCCCTGGATCCAGCCCCCTTCAACGCGGTGCTGAACGACGTGGTGGATGAGCGCGGCATGGTGGACTACGCCGCCCTGCAGCGCGATCCGGCCCAGCTCGATCGCTACCTTCAGGCCCTGGCCGATCTTCCTCCCGAGAGCTTCGCCTCCTGGCCCGAGGCCGAGCAGATCGCCCTGCTGATCAACGCCTACAACGCCCTCACCCTGCGCTCGATCATCGATCAGGATCCGATCCGCCCCAGCATCAGGGCCATCCCCGGTGTGTGGAAACTTCGCCGCCACTCGGTGATGGGGCTGCGCTTAACCCTCGATGAGATCGAGCACCAGATCCTGCGGCGCCAGTACAACGAGCCCCGCATCCACGCCGCCCTGGTGTGTGCCGCCATCAGCTGCCCGCCGCTGCGCCGCGAGGCCTTCACGGGCCCGCAGCTGGAGCGGCAGCTGGAGGATCAGACCACCCGCTGGCTGGCCAGCGGCGAGGGGCTGCGGATCGACCGGGAGGCCGGGGAGGTGGCCATCTCCGCGATCTTCGAGTGGTTCGCCGAGGACTGGCCGCGGGCTGATCCCGATGCCCCCCCCGTGCCGGGCCACGAGAGCGAGAGCGCCGTGCTGCGCTTCATCGCCGGCCACCGCCCCGCCGAGGAGCAGGAGCTGTTGCTGGGGGGCGACTACCGCCTGACCCACCTCCCCTACAACTGGGATCTGAACCGCCAGAGCCCCTGAGGAGCCGCGCTGGTCCCCGACTCAAGGGCCCGGCAATCCAGGCGGTGTGTTGAGCGGTACTCACAACAGTCGATCGCAGAGCCACTGGCCTCGGCGCCCCTGCTCCCGGTCGACCGTTCCCCTTGCCATGTCCGCCATGACCTCCCTGTCCCGCCGGCTCTCCCAGGGCCTGGCCGCCGCCACGATCTCCCTGGCGGCCCTGCCGCTCACGGCCCAGGCCATGCCCCACCAGCGGGGTTCCCTCACCGGCTGGCCACCCTCCCCCGCCGCTGAACGCACCAATTGCGGAGCCGGTGGCTGCGGCGCGGCACCCGTCGCTGAGTGACCGTGCCATCTGACCCAGTCCCCACGATCGAGGCGGCTCCGGCCGCCTCCCGGCCTCTGCTGAAGCAAGCACTGGCCGCCTACGGCGTGGTGCCGAGCCTGCTGGCTGTGATGGCCGCCACTCAGGGTGTCGACCCCGCGGTGCTGGAGGCGATCCGCTCCTCCGGAAGCCTCGCGGATCCTCGCCTCGAGGCCCTGCGCTCCTTCACCCAGGCCGTGGTCAGCAGCCGTGGCTGGCCTCCCCAGGACGTCCTGGATGGCTTTCTCGCCGCCGGCTATGGCGAGGTGCAGCTGCTCGAGGTGGTGCTGGGGATCGCCTTCAAGACCCTGTCGAACTACGCCAATCACATGACAGGGACGCCCCTGGACCCCATGTTTGAGGCCACGCGATGGAGTGCCGGCGATGGCGTTGCAGACGATTGACTGGCTCTGGCTGCTGCATCCTGTGCTGGCCGTGGTGGTGATCTACCCCCTGGTGGGCATGGTGGTGCGCCTGGGCCTGCAGGCCCGCCGGCGGCGCCTGGGGCAGAGCAAGCTGCCGGCGAGCAGCGGCCGTGATCACGCCGATCTGGGCCGCTGGCTCACGGGCGCTGTGGTGGTGGCCGTGCTGGTGGCGCTGGTGGTGGTGATCCTCACCAAGGCGCCCCTCGCAGACTTTGCCGGCGGCCCCTCCCGCCTCGGCCTCCTCTCCCTGGTCACCGCCGGTACGGCGGCGGCCTTCGCTGCTTTCTGGCGGGCCCGCCAGCCGCCCTACCGGGCCAGCTTCGCGCTGCTCTGCTGGATCGGCCTGATCGGTCTCGGTCTTCAGCCCGAGGTGTGGCGCCTGAGCGACAACCCTCTGGAGCCGGCGTTCTGGCAGTCCCATTTCTGGGGCGGCATCGGGCTCTGTGGCCTGTTGCTGTTCGCCATGGCGGCCAAGCCGGAAACCCAGCGCAGCCTGCGCTGGCGGCGGCTGCACGTGTCCGCCAGTGTGCTGGCGGCGGTGGTGCTGCTGGCCCAGGGCATCAGTGGCCCCCGGGATCTGCTCGAGATTCCCCTGCACTGGCAGAAGCCGGCGATCTATAGCTGCGACTTTGAGGCCCAGACGTGCCCGGGTGCGCCCGACCCCCAGTCCTGATCAGGCGCTGAGGGCTCCCCCGCAGCTGGAGCCGGCGCCGGCGGTGCAGCCGAAGCAGTGGTCGGCCACGGCGATCGGCTCGCCGCTGGAGTCGTGCTGCAGCAGCTGGCGCAGGTGGCGTCGCGGGCTGCCGCCGTCGTTGCCGTCCTGCCCGGGCATCGGCAGACCCAGCATCTGGTTGAAGTCGCAGTCGTAGAGGAAGCCCTGCCAGTCCACGCTGACGGTGGAGCGGCACATCAGCTGGGCCAGGTTCGCCGGGTTGTGGCTGGCGCGCAGCAGCGCCATGTAGGTCTCCAGCTCACCCTGCTGGCGCAGCACCGCCGCGAAGCGCTGGATCGGCATGTTGGTGATCGTGTACAGGCGGTTGAAGCGGATGCCGAAGTGCTCGGCCAGCTCGCGCTTGTAGTCGGCCTCCAGCGCCGCCTGGGGCGGCGGCAGGCTCGGCCCCTGGGGGTTGTAGACAAGATCCATCTCCAGGCCTGAGTTCTCGGCGCCATAGCCGAGGCCGTTGAGCTGCTGGAGGCCGGTGATGCTGCGCGCGAACACGCCATCGCCGCGTTGCTGATCGACGTTGGCGGCGCTGTAGCAGGGCAGCGAGGCCACCACCGTGACCCCCTGATCGGCCAGAAAGGCGCCCAGATCCTCCTGGCCGGGCTCGCTGAGGATGGTGAGGTTGCAGCGGTCGATCACCGTCACCCCCAGCGCCCGGGCCTGCACCACCAGATCCCGGAAGCCGGGATGGAGCTCAGGGGCGCCGCCGGTGAGATCCAGGGTGCCGATGCCCCGGGCCTCGAGCACCGCCGGCACCAGAGCCAGGGTGCCGCCATCCATCATTTCGGTGCGGGTGGGGCCCGCGTTCACGTGGCAGTGGTTGCAGCTCTGGTTGCAGCGGTAGCCCAGGTTCACCTGCAGGGTGTCCACCCGGCCGCGGCGCAGGGCCGGGAAGGCCGCGGCTGCAGATGCTGGCGGGGCTTCAGACACTGGTGAGCAGCTGGGGGCCATCGGGTGTGCTGGCATCGGTGCTGAGGGGCTCGAGAGTGATGCTGAGGGCCTGGGCCCCGCTGGTGGGTTGCGTGGGGATCGGCATCACCACGCTGCCGTCGGAGTTGGGCAGGAAGTGCACGCAACCCTTGGTGGTGCCGCCCACGTTGGCCCACAGGCGATAGACATGGGTGGGTGGCGCTGGCGGAAGTCCGCGGATCACCAGCAGGTTGTGGCCCTGCGCGGGGTTCACCACCACCTCGCCGGAGATGCCGCCATGCCCCTCGGTGCCCCGCAGCGGCAGGGTGCGGCTGGCCTGCAGGGCTGGCCCCAGCCCGGAGGGTGCCGCTGGAGTGCGTCGCAGGCTGGCCATCTCCCCGCGCAACTGCACCACCTGGGTGCCCAGCGCCACCAGGCCGAAGGCCATGGCCGCCAGGCCCAGCTGGATGGGCCTGGGCCGCCAGCGCCGGGCTTGGTCGTCGCTTCGGGGTTGGGGGCGGAGCCGTTCCGCCCGCAGTAGCTGCTGGCGCAGGCGTGGGGGAGGCCCTGCGGTATCGGGCAGGGCCATGGGCAGCAGCTCCAGGGTCAGCCGCAGGTCATCGAGCTGGCGCTGCAGATCCGGATCGGCGGCGAGGGCGTCGCGCAGCTCGTCACGCTCGCGTTCATCGAGGTCGCCGAGCACGTAGCCGGCCAGCAGTTCATCGAGATGGGGATCCGGGTGTTGGGAGTCAGGGGTGGCCATGGCGATCGGCAAGGGGAGTGGGGGAGGCGGGAGGGTTGGCAGTGGCGCTGGTGGCGCCGGCGGCGAAATCGTGCAGGTGCCGGCGCAGGGCCAGCAGCCCCTGGCGGGAGCGGGTTTTCACGGTGCCCAGGGGGATCTGCAGGTGCTCAGCAATGACCGACTGGCTCATGCCCTCGTAGTAGGCCAGCTCCAGCACCTGGCGCTGGTTGGCACTGATCTGGGCCAGGGCCGAGCGCATGCGCTCGGCCAGATCCCCCAGCTCGGCGGTGTCGTGGGGGCTGCGCTGGTGTCCGCCCAGCAGCTGGGTCGACCAGCGCTGCAGCAGCTGCCAGCGGTTGCGCTGCTGGTTGAGGCGGTTGATCGCCATCGAGCGGGTGAGCAGCAGCAGGTAGGCCAGCACCGGCCCGCGCCTGGGGTCGTAGCGCTCCTGGCGCCAGTAGCGCAGGAACACGTCCTGCACCAGATCCTCCGCCGCGCTGGGGTTGCGGCAGAGGCGCAGGGCCAGCCGGTAGACCGCCGGGCTGTAGGCGTCGTAGAGGCCGGCCAGATCACCGGGCGGTGGCGGCAGATCCTGATCGCTGACGCCCAAGGCTGAAGGGTGCACCATGCTGGAACTACCGGCAGCCGAGGCGATCGGTTTGCACCGTGCTGCCCACCTGCCCACCTGCCCACGTGCTGCCCACCTGCGCATCAGTGAGGGCGGACAGCGGGCAGAGGCCGTAGCAGCCGCAGGCCGTTGGCGATCACCAGCAGGCTTGTGCCCATGTCGGCGAACACCGCCTGCCACATGGTGGCGGTGCCGACCAGGGTGAGCAGCAGAAACGCCCCCTTGATGCCCAGGGCCAGGGCGATGTTCTGCCAGAGCACCCACCACGTGCGGCGCGACAGGTCAATCAGGTCGACCAGCCGCAGCGGATCGTCGTCCATCACCACCACATCGGCAGCCTCCATGGCGGTGTCGCTGCCTGCAGCTCCCATGGCCACGCCGAGCTCGGCACCGGCCAGGGCCGGGGCGTCGTTGATGCCATCCCCCACCATGCCCGTCGGCGCCAGGCGCTGCAGCTCCGCAATCGCCTCGAGCTTCTGCTCGGGCAGCAGCTCACTGCGCACCTGTTCGATGCCCAGCCGTCGGGCGATCACCCCGGCGGTGGTGGCGTTGTCGCCGCTGAGGATCAACGGGGTGATTCCCCGCTGTCTGAGTCGGTGGACGGCCAGCGCCGCAGTGGGGCGCGGCTGATCCGCCACGGCGATCAGCGCCAGCACTCCCCGGTCATCGGCCAGCAGGCTGACGCTGCGGCCCCGCTGCTGATGGGCCCGCACCGCCTGCTCCAGCCCCGCGGGGTCGGGGCCCGATTCGCGGATCCAGCGGTGGTTGGCCAGTCGCAGGGGATGGCCAGCGATCACACCGGCAACACCGCGGCCCCCCTGAACCTCCAGCCCCTCCACCGGCAGCCGCTCGCCCCCGAGGGAGGTGGCAATAGCCCGGCTGATCGGATGGTCGGAGCGCGCGGCCAGCGAGGCAGCCCACTGGCGCAGGCGCTCGCGGGGCACGTGGCCGTCGATCACCTCGAAGGCCTCCAGGCTGGGCCGGCCGGTGGTGAGCGTGCCGGTCTTGTCGAAGGCGAGGATGCGCAGGCGCCGGGCCTGCTCCAGATGGAGCCCGCCCTTGATCACGATGCCGCGGCGGGCGGCGGCCGTGAGCCCGCTCACCAGCGTCACCGGAGTGGCGATCACCAGGGCGCAGGGGCAGGCGATCACCAGCAGCACCAGCGCGCGGTACACCGCATCCAGGGGCGTGAGCCCCAGCAGCGGTGGAGAGAGCAGGGCCACCGCCAGCGCCAGCACGAACACCGCCGGGGTGTAGCGGGCCGCAAAGCGATCCACGAAGCGCTGGATCGGTGCCCGCGAGGCCTGAGCCTCCTCCACCGCATGGATGATGCGGGCCAGGGTGCTGCCGGCGGCCGTGGCGGTGACCGTGATCACCAGGCTGCCGTGGGTGTTCACCGTACCGGCGAACACCGGATCGCCCGCACCCTTCTCCACCGGCAGGCTCTCGCCGGTGACCGGCGCCTGGTTCACGGCGCTGCTGCCAGCGGCCACCACCCCATCGAGGGGAATGCGCTCGCTAGGCTCCACCCGCACCCGCTGCCCCGGCGCCACCGCCTCCACGCCCAGCCGCTGCCACTGGCCCGGTGCCTGCTCCACGCTCGCCTGCTCCGGTGCCAGTTCCATCAGGCGGCTGATGGCGGTACGGGCTCGCTCGGCGGCGCGGACCTCCAGGGCTTCGGCCAGGGCGTAGAGCGCCATCACCATGCCCGCCTCAGGCCAGTGGCCGATCAGGAAGGCCCCGCTCACCGCCACCGCCATCAGGGCATTGATGTTGAGGCGGCCCTGACAAAGGGCCCGCAGTCCTTTGCCGTAGACCGGCAGACCGGCCAGGCCGATGGCTCCCAGAGCCAGGATGATTTCACTGGCCTCCCGCAGCAGCGAGGGCGGCAGCAGCAGCTGCAGCACCTCCGCCGCGCTCGCCAGCAGCAAGGCGGCGGCCAGCCTGCTCCAGGGCACCGCCTGGGCCCCGTGGCCTTCGGGCCTGCGCGAATCCAGCGGCACCGGCGGGTAGCCCAGGCGGCGGAGCACCGCCTCCGCCTCAGCCAGGGCCTTGGGCTCGGCGCGGATGGTGAGGGTGCGGTTGCCCGGCTGAAGGCGCAGCTCGGCAATGCCGGACACCCCGGCAAGGGCGTGGCGGATCTCGTTGGCCTCCGTGGCGCAGTCCATCGCCTGGATCCGCCAGACCACCTCCCCTGGCCCTTCCGGCTCCCGGACGGCGGCGGCAACCGCCGCCGAGCTGCCGCAGGGGTCGTCACGGCCGCAGCAGCCCTGGGGCGTGTGGGGCTGGGCCATGGCTGCGGGTGTCTGGGGGATGGCGAGCTTCAACCCTGCTGCAGCCTGACCTGCTCTGGGGCCGCAGCCTCTACGGTGGCGAGACGGTGCGCTCAGGCCCATGGCGCCAGCTCCCGCAGAGGATCCTCAAAGCTGCTGCCCCCCCGATGCCAGCGCTGCGCTCGGTGCGGCCGGCGCGGAGGCTGAGTCGATCGACCGGGAGCTGGCACGGGAGCTCACCGGCCTGCGGCGCCAGCTGCGCCGGGCACTGGTGATCACCGCCCTGCTGGTGCTGGCGAGCCTGCCCCACATGCTGGGCCGGCAGCTGCCCTGGCTTCCCGGCTGGTTCACCGGAGCCTGGAGCCAGCTGATCCTCGCCACCCTGGTGCTGGTGGGCAGCGGCGGTCCGATTTTCCTTGCGGCCTGGCGGGCCTTCCTCCGCCACCGGGCCGACATGAACACGCTGGTGGCCACCGGTGTGGGGATCGCCTGGCTGGCCTCCCTGCCGGCCACCGTGGCTCCAGGCTGGTTGCGCTCCCAGGGCCTGCCCAGCGACCTCTACTACGAGATCGCCGCGGTGATCCTCACCCTGGTGCTGCTGGGTCAGTTCCTGGAGGCCCGGGCCCGCGGCCAGACCTCGGAGGCGATCCGCCGGCTGCTGCAGCTGCAACCCCCCACCGCCCGCGTGCAGCGCCAGGGAGAGGTGATCGAGCTGCCCGTCTCCAGGGTGCGCCAGGGGGAGCAGGTGCTGGTGCGTCCCGGTGAGACCGTGCCACTCGACGGTGAGGTGGTGGAGGGGGGCTCCTGGGTGGAGGAGGCGCTGCTCACCGGCGAGTCGACACCGGTGCGCAAGCTTTCCGGAGACACGGTGGTGGGCGGCTCCCTCAACCGCAGCGGCAGCTTCAGCTTCCGGGTCACGCGGGTGGGCGGTGACACGCTGCTGGCCCAGATCGTGGAGCTGGTGCGCCAGGCCCAGAGCTCCCGTACCCGCGTGCAGCGCCTGGCGGATCAGGTCACGGCCTGGTTTGTGCCGGTCGTGATCGCCATCGCCATCGCCGCCTTTGTGGTGTGGTTCCTGGTGAGCGGCAATGCCCTGCTGGCCACCCTCTTCCTGGTGAGCGTGCTGGTGATCGCCTGTCCCTGTGCTCTCGGTCTGGCCACACCCACCTCGATCATGGTGGCTTCGGGGAAGGGGGCCGAGAACGGCCTGATCTTCCGCACGGCCGAGACCCTCGAGACGGCCGGCGGCCTGCGCACGCTCGTGCTCGACAAGACCGGAACGATCACCCGAGGCCGGCCCGAGGTGACCGATGTGCAGCGGCTCGGCGGCGCCGAGCTGGAGTCCCGCCGGCTGTTCGCCATCCTGGCTGCGGTTGAGGAGCGTTCCGAGCACCCACTCGCCGAGGCGGTCGTGGCCCACGTGCGCCGGCGGTATCCCGATGCCGAGCGGCCGCCGGTGGATGGCTTCGAGGCGGTGGCCGGACGGGGGGTGCGGGCCCGGGTGCAGGGTCTGAGGGTGAGGATCGGCACGCCGCGCTGGTTCGCCGACGACCCCGGCGCTGCGCCGGCCACCTCGGCTCAGGACGTCTCCCAGCTGGAGCGGCTCACCGCCGCGCTCGAGGCGCGGGCCTGCAGCACCGTGGTGGTGGAGGTGGACGGACGCTGGGAAGCGCTGCTGGGCATTGCCGATCCGCCACGCCAGGAGGCCGCCGCCGCCGTGGCCGGTCTCGGGCGCCTTGGTCTGGCGGTGGTGATGCTCACCGGCGACGCCCGCCGCACCGCCGAGTCGATCGCCGCCCAGGTGGGCATCGACCGGGTGATCGCCGAGGTGAAACCCGCCGACAAGGCGGCGGTGATCCGGCGGCTGCAGGCGCAGGGCGAAGGCCCGGTGGCGATGGTGGGCGACGGCATCAACGACGCCCCCGCCCTGGCCCAGGCCGACGTGGGCTTTGCGATCGGCACCGGCACGGATGTGGCCATCGCTGCCAGCGACGTGACCCTGCTGGCGGCACGTCTGGCGGGGGTGGGGGCCGCGATCGAGCTGAGTCGCGCCACCCTGACCAACATCCGCCAGAACCTGTTCTTCGCCTTCGCCTACAACGTGGCGGCCATCCCGATCGCTGCGGGGCTGCTGTTCCCGTTCACCGGCTGGCTGCTCAATCCGATGCTGGCTGGCGCCGCCATGGCGTTCAGTTCGGTGTCGGTGGTCAGCAACGCCCTGCGGCTGCGCCGTTTCCGGCCCCGTCCCCTGCCCGCCTCCCGATGAGCCCGATGGAGATGGCCGATCCGGCCTGGCGCACGATCGCCCAGCCCGTGGCCGTCAAGGTGCTGGTGGCGCTGGCTGGTGTGGGACTGATCGCCCTGGAGCTGTGGTGGTTTCTCGGCCGGCATGGGGAGACGGGTTCGGCTGCGGCGACCGGTGATGGCGCGCTGCAGACGGTGCTCATCACCGTGGAGGGGGGCTATGCACCGGCGCGGGTGCGCCTGCGGGCGGGTCAGCCGATCCGGCTGGTGTTCCACCGCCTGGATCCGAGCGCCTGCGTGGCCAAGGTGATCGTTCCAGACCTGCAGCGCAGCCTCGATCTGCCGCTCAACGGCGAGGCCAGATTGGATCTGCCGGCCCTGGCGCCGGGCCGCTACCCGTTTCACTGCGGCATGAACATGGTGCGGGGCGAGCTGGAGGTGGTGAGCGAGTGATCCGGCTCAGGTGATCTGCCGCTGCACCGCGTGCCGCCCACCAAGACTGGCTGCTGACAACACCCTCCAGCGGCATTGGCGGCGACAGCAGCTCCGCAGCCTGCAGTCTCCTGGCCCCCGGGTCGCAGATACCAGCAGCGAAATCTGGCGCCACCGAGGCCTGAGATGGTCGACCATCAGCGGGGAGCGAGCCCGACCAACGGGAAGCCGGCAGGTTGGGCAGGCCGCTTCCTCGTGCCAGGGCCGCCTCCTGGTGGATGTCTCGGCTGCTGAAGCTCAGTCCTGCGCATCGAAGTCGACAGCCAGCAGGTGGCAGCGGTTGTTCTCCAGCAGGGGTAGACGTCGTCACGGCCGCGGAAGAGGCGCCGAAACAGCGCCACCTTCTCCTGGGTTGAAACGGGAAGACGGGTAGGGGTGTGGGCCGCTACCGCTACCGGCTTGAATGTTGCCGAAACTGGTTCACTGGGATGCCAAGGGATTCCGTGAGCCTCCAGCAGGGCAATCAGTCAGGCGTGCTCTCGGCGCAGCTGATCCAGTTCGGAGGGCATGGAGCCAGCCACGGCATGCGATCGCTCAGTTGAGGCCGATCCCCAGCATTCCCAGCAGCGCCTGCTCCAGCTCCGCCAGTTCCTCGGGGGTCAGGGTTGTCAGGGGGCCATCGCCCAGGCGGGAGCGATCCAGGGAACGAGGCTGATCCGCCATCGCGAGAGAGTCGCAAAGCAGACGGTCGCGGGCGCGGATCGGTACCCGCAGTGCCCGGGCGCCGGGGCGGTCCTGGGTGGTCAGGGGCACCACGATCACCGTTGCCAGGCCGGCCTGCGTGATCGGATCGGCCTGGACGATCACCACCGGACGCAGCTTGCCCACCTCCGCGCCCTGATTGGGATTGAGACGCGCTACCCAGATCTCACCCCGACGCATCAGCGCCACCACTCCTGGGGCCTCGGCTGCACGAGCCGGTCCGTTGCGGAGATGCCCTCCGCCAATGCCAGGGTCTCGCTGTCGGCAGGCAGGAAATCGGCGGCGACGTCCAGGCTTTCGGCACGGGCCGAGGCATCGCGCCCCAGCACTTCAGCGGCGGCGACGAGCCCGGCCATCAAGCGCTCTTGCTCCCGGCGGCGCAGCAGCTGCTCCAGGGCTTCGCGGATCAGCTCCGACCGCGGCTGACCGCAGTGACGGGCCTCTTCACCCAGCCGGCGCTCTAAGTCATGGGGCAACCGCAGACTGAACGCTGCCACGGGGGGTGCACTGATGATTTGTCATCCATTTTGTCATGCACGCGGTGATGCGTCACAGTCTTCTCTGGCGGTTGCCTCCAGCAAGGCAATCAGTCGGGCGTTGTCGCGGCGGAGCTGAACCAGCTCGGAGGGCCTGGAGTCAGCCATGGGGTGCGCCTCAGCGCTGGTCGGCCTCGCGATAGAGAGCATTGTGCTCCCGCTTGCCCACCGCCACGACAAGCACCAGCACCTGGCGGTCCCGCACCTCGTAGACAAGGCGGAATCCAGCTGCGAGCAGCTGAATTTTGTCGCAGTTGGTGGATCCACGCAGTTTTCTGGCCGGAATCCGGGGCGCAATCAGCCGTTCGACCAGCGTGTTCTTGAACTGCTCCCGGATTCCCTTCGTCAGGTTCTCCCATTCACTCAGGGCCTCCGGGTGAAAGGCCAGCTCAAAGGGCATCGAGGCTGACCCGCAATGGCTTCTGGCCGTCCGCCAGTCGGGCATCGGCGACGCGACCCAGCTCCAGGTCGTCCACAAGATCCATCAGCTCTTCGTAGGTCCTCGCCGGCACGCAGTAGAAGGCCGGCTCATTGCGGTTGAGCACCGCGACGGCAATCCCCTCTCCGGCGGCCGCGGTGGCCATGGGATTCTTGTTGTGTTCAGTGATGCTCTCGGCTGTCTCGGTGAGTAGGCGGTGCGCCATCAGCGGGTCAGGCCGGGAAGAGGCCACGTCTTGGATCACCTCAGCCATGGTCTCGATGTTGGGCCGCGCTCAGTCCCGACTCTCCGCCAATCCTCAACCCCGGATGATGCGGATGCATGCCTGACCAGCGGATGAGAGATCAACCTCACGCTTGATCTTCAGGGATCTTCTGTTCTGAACCAGAAAGCGGGTGACCGGGCTCGAGCCGGCGACGTTCAGCTTGGGAAGCTGTACGAAGTACCGGGATGATCTTATGGCGTGCAATGGGTCTCATGAGTGTGCAGGCCTGGATGGGAGAAGGTTTGGATTACAGGCATTGCTGTGAGAGCCCCTTCTTCGGCACGCACGACGCTCCTCATCGAGCAGAGCCCAATGTCGCGGGATGGAGCCGGAGGTCATGCATGGACGAAAGCGGCCAACCAGGAGTAGAGCTGTGTGCCTCTATGACCGTCCCTCTGGCGAGGGCCGGTACGTTCAGCTGGCGATCCGCCTCTAGGGGAACAGCCTGGCGCGGCGCCTCCCAACGGATTGTCTGCGCCAGCTTGGCCTGCGCGACGGCACCCGTCGCAGAAGGCGATGAGAGCAGCGATCCAGTGCTGAACTCTGACCGCCTGCAGTGCGCGCTAGACGTCCACCGAATAAAATTACAAGAGGCGATCGTAATTGAGCACTAGCTGTATGCCGCTCCATAGCAGTATTACGGCGCCAACGCTGTGCCGTAGCGTATCGGCCGCATTATCCGGCGCAAGGTAGCAGTCGCTGCCTTGCTGATGAGCGATCGGATGAAGTAAGCAGGTGAATGCTCAACCTCCAACTCTGGTGTCAGCATGCGGGAGGTCACGCGGAAGATCTCGCGCGAGGTCTTGCTCCGGCGACGTGCGAAGTGTGGCTAAACGTACATCTCGACGTACACCATGCTGAATGCAGATCTTGCTGATGACCATCGAGGCGTCGACGTCTCAATTCCGAAAGCCATTTCCGCAAGGCGTTTCCATCCGTCCTTGCGAGTTGTGTCGATGGGTTGGTGCTTATCGTTTCGATCCAGTCGACGGACCGGAACGCGGCCCCTGCGGCGTCCAGGGCAGTTGCGGATCCTCGGGCAAACTGCGCGATATCGGCGGTCCCATCGACGGGTCGGAGCCATCGTCAAACGGCTCTGTGAGGCTGATCATCTCCGTGAATCCGGTGGCGACGATCGGCCCTTCGGGGCTGCCCTCTCGCAGCTGGATGACGCCCTCGATGTAGGCCCCTGCCAGTCCGTAGCCCTCCTGCTCGGGATGGCTTGGCTCGTAGTAGTAGGTGCCCTGGGGAGTTTCGAGCCGGCCGTACCAGGGATATGAGTTGCCGGACTTGGGGGACGTCCACATTTTCAGCGGAACGACCTTGATTGATGGACCGAAGGCATAGGAGCGCTTATGCGTGGTGCCATCCATGAACAGATAGCGGTTGACATTATAGCGAGGATCCTTGAACTCCTCGCCTTGATAATATTGCCGGAAGGTCATCGTGTCGCCATTATTAAAGCGGAACCAGGCCCAGAAATACCGATATTGATAGGTGTTACGGAAATTTCCCCACTGGTGCTCAAACCAGCCATCTGCCTCAAACTTGATCGTGCGACCACCCACCTCAATGCTGCCCGTGACAGCCATTCTTGGCGCGGTGTAGTAGTAGGTCAGGCCGTACATCGATTCGGGATTCTGGCGATCCTGCGGATCCACGCCGATGCTTTCCAATCCCCAATAGGCCATCGGTACATAGCCGGGTGATGTCAGTGTGGCCTTCATGTCCAGCTTGAATGGCTGGTTCCACTTATCGTTTTTGGTGTTGTAACCGGAAAAGCCCCAGGTCTCAGTGGGGTAGTCGTAGGTGGTGGTGAAGCCGTTCTTGCCATCGTCGATCGCATACTTGAACCAGAAATCCTTTGCATTGGGCGCAGAACCCTGGGTTGCCAATGGTCCTGTGACATACACCATCGAGGTATGAAACTCGCCGGTATCTAGGTTGTGAAATGCAAACAGCACATTGTGAAGTGGTCGGGCATCGTCCGCCACCCAGCCCTGCGCCAGGGGCACCCAGAACACGGAGATCCTTTCGCCGGTCTTGACATCGCGGCCCAGTGCCGTGATGTAGTGCCATTCGTTGTAGTCGTTGGTTTGGTAGAAGTCGCCGCCGTGCCATGCGTGATCGCGCGGTAGTTGGTAAACCGCCTGGCCACTCTGCGTTTCGACGCCAGGGCCTTGAAATGGAGGTTGCCGCTTCGAGGACACGCCTGGTGCCCTGGCCATGAACGATCCTGCGTCAGTCGAGATCGGCCCTTGAACCGCTGGCTTCGCAGCTGCGCGCCCCGCGAACAGGGCCGCGACCGTTGCGGCAGCGCCTGTGAGGAAGCTGCGTCGCGCGGTGCCGGCGGGACGATCCATGGCGGCGAGGGGGTCGCGGTCCTGAAACTCGGGAGGGGTCATCGGGGGAGGTTCCTGCTGGTCGCTGGAAGAGGGGTCTCAGGTGCACATCGCGTGCGGGCCGGCTGGGTCCGGTGGGGGTGATACTCAGCACGGGAACCGTAAATTCCCCGAGGGCGTCGCCGCTATCCACTTTCCGCAGGCACGATGAGGGCTAAACCCCTGGGCAATCAGCCCGCGCCTTCGCCACCGAGCCCTGCTGCGCGCCCGGCCGTTGTCAATCTCAGCTGGAGCGAGCCCGAGTTACGCGGCGAATGGGCGTCAACGCCTGCGTTCCAGACGCAGGTGCAGCGCCTGGCATACGGAGCCTTCCGCTGCGACGCCACGCTGGTTGAGATGCCGGTGCTGCGTATCAGCGTTGAGCGTCTGCACAGTGCACCGGTGCGGGTGATCGGACAGATCGCTGATGACTGTGCCAATGCCTGCGTCGCCGTGGGACCGCGAGCCACTCTCAACGGCGTAGCCCTGCAAACCCCGTCGCTGCATGTGCAGGGCTCCGGCTCGCGCTTTGACTCGACGTCGAGCGGTGCATGGTGGTGCGGACTGCTGCGCCTGAACCGCGGAATCCTGCGCTGCCCAGACGACCCCCTGCAGGCGTGGTTTGACAGCAGCCAGCGCAAGCACCGCGTGTTGCAGGCCCGAGGCCATCGCCTGAGCGACCTGATCATGACGCTCACGCTGCGGGCAGAAGCGAACCCGCACGGGCTGACCGGACTGCCCGAAGACCTGTTGCTGGACGACGTTGTTGGCGCCCTGCGCGACGCGATTGACGCAGCACCGGAGAGCCCGTCAGCACTCCACTCGCTTGGACCAGCCAGCCGGCGCCGGCTGGCGCTCGACGCCGAAGAACGGATCCGCAGCGGGGTCGTTGACGGATCGCTGTTATCGATCGAGGCCCTGTGCAGGGAGTTGAAGACCAGCCAGCGCTCGCTCCAGCTTGCATGTCGCGAGCAGTTCGGCGCGAATGCACGCACCTTCGTGATCAGCGCCCGAATCCAGTGGGCCCACGCGATGCTGCTGGCCAGGGGCGATCAGATGACGCTGAGCGAGATCGCGACGCAGACTGGCCACTGGCATCTGGGCCGTTTCTCGCAGTATTACCGCCATTGCTTTGGTTGCACACCGTCGACGATGCAGCGCAAGGTTTGGGGACGGTCCGCTCTTGCGCAGAAGACCTGAGCCGACGTTGCCGTTCACATGGCCGACCACCGTTTGCTGTTGGCGTTCGATCTGTGGTCAATATCCTCGGGTGAGGAGAAAGTGATCTTGTTTGCCGCCAGTTCGGGTTCTATGCCACTGCTCAAATCATCGTAGATCGTGCCAATGGCCTCGCTAATCTCCTTGGCGTTATTGAAGCGGATGGCGATCTCCCAGGGGGCTGACTCAGCCATGGGAGAAGGTCGGTCCTGCAGCCTGGCACGGCCTGTCAGGAGCAGTCAGCCGCTGGAAGTCCTAAAGCCAGTGCCTGACTGGCTTGTCGAGAGATTTTCAAGGCCTGGACTAGAAGCGGGTGACCGGACTCGAACCGGCGACGTTCAGCTTGGGAAGCTGACATTCTACCACTGAATTACACCCGCAAGGTGTAGAAAATTAAACTAGCAGAGTCCCGTCCCGGGAAGCCTGGCGCGGAGCCGTGTCTTCCCGGGCTTCATCTGGCTCAGCCCTGGGCCAGGGCGGCGGCACAGGCCGCCACGCCGGCCCCCGGGGTGCCCGTGTGCAGCCCCAGCTCCTGAAGGGTGGCCTCGATGGCGGCCACGGCGGTGAGCAGGTCGCGGTCGCACACGAAGCCCAGATGGCCGATGCGGAACACCTTGCCCTTGAGGTGGTCCTGGCCGCCCGCCAGCAGGATGTCGAACTTCTCCTTCACGGCCTTGCGCAGGGCCTCGGCGTCGACTCCCTGCGGGGCCACGGCGGTGATCGCCGGGCTGCCGTGGCCTTCGGCGGCGTAGAGCGGCAGGCCGATGGCCTTCATGCCGGCCTGGGCGGCGGCGCGGTGGCGGGCATGGCGGGCGAAGATCGCCTCGAGCCCCTCCGCCTGCATCATCTCCAGGGCCGCCTCGAGAGCGAAGTAGAGATTGATGGCCGGCGTGAAGGGGTTGCTGTCGGCCTGGGCTGATTTGCGGTATTTGCCCAGATCCAGATAGAACTTGGGCAGATCGGAGCGTTTGGCGGCCTCCCAGGCGCGCTCGCTCACGGCCACGAAGGACAGCCCCGGCGGCATCATGTAGCCCTTCTGGGAGCCCGAGCCGATCACGTCGATGCCCCAGGCGTCCATCGGCACGTTGCAGGCCCCCAGGCTGGTCACGCAGTCGGCGATGGTGAGCGCTTTGCCATGGGCCTGCACATGGCGGGCGATGGTCTCCAGGTCGTTGATCACGCCGGTGGAGGTTTCCGAGTGGGTGAGGATCACGGCCTTGATCGCCTTGGCCGTGTCGGCCTCCAGGGCGGCGCGGAAGGCCTCGGGATCCAGCGGCTGGCCCCACTCGGCCCGGATCACCTGCACGTCCAGGCCGTAGGCCTGGGCCACCTTCACCCAGCGCTCGCCGAACTTGCCGTTGTCGCCGCAGAGCACCGTGTCGCCCTTGCTGAGCACGTTGATGATCCCGGCCTCCATGGCGGCGGTGCCGCTGCCGGTGATCACCACCACGTCGCTGCTGGTCTGATGCAGCCACTGCAGCTGCTCGGTGGTGCGCTTGACGATCTTCTGGAAGTCGGCACTGCGGTGACCGATCGGGTGCCGGGCCAGGGCCTGCAGGACCGTTTCCGGCACCGGGGTGGGGCCAGGGATCATCAGGGTGAGCTTGTCCTGCATGGTGGAGGGAGCGGGGGCGAGGCGGGGTGAACGGAGCGCCCCCGGCGGAGACGCAATCGACCACCATAAAAAACAGTGCAGGTCTGCCCCACCGGTGAGCTCGCCCAACCCCCTGGCTGAGGCCGGCAGCGGCCCGGCCGGCTACACCCTGCCGGTGTGGACCGCGGCGGCGGCGCGGGCGGCCCTGCAGGGCCTGCGGGGCGAGCCGGTGGCGGCGGAGCAGCCCCTGCAGCTGGAGCCCGGCGCCGCAGCCGAGCTGGTGGCGATCGAGGCGGCGGCACCCCTGGGCGATGGCAGCGCCCTGGCCATGGCCCGCTGCGACCCCGGCGCCGGGGTGCTCGATCTCACCCGCGGCCTGCTGGTGTGGGTGCGGGCCCGTTGGCTGGAGGGTTCCGGCCCCTGGCTGGAGCTGGGAGCCGGTGAGGGGGTGGGGGTGATCGAGGCCAGCGGCCAGGCCTGCCTGTCGGGCTATGCCCGCCGGCTGCTGGAGTGGAACCTGCGGCCCCTGCTGCCGCCCGGGCGGCGGCTGGCCCTGGAGCTCACCATTCCCGAGGGGCGCCGTCTGGCCGAGCGCACCAGCAACGCTGCCTTCGGGGTGGTGGAGGGCCTGGCCCTGATCGGGACCCAGGCGCGGGTGCAGCGCAGTGCCGCCCCCGAGCAGCTGGGGGAGGCCCTCGCCGAGCTGCGCCAGCGCGCCGCCGCTCCCGGCTTCGGCGGCGATCTGGTGCTGGTGATCGGCGAGAACGGGCTCGACCTGGCGCCGCGGCTGGGTCTGCCCGCCGCCCTGCTGCTGAAGGCCGGCAACTGGCTGGGTCCGCTGCTGGTGGCGGCCGCCGAGGCCGGCGTGCGGCGGATGCTGCTGTTCGGCGTGCAGGGCAAGCTGATCAAGCTTGCCGGCGGTATCTTCCACACCCACCACCACCTGGCCGACGGCCGCGCCGAGGTGCTCACCGCCCTGGCGGCCCTCGAGGGCCTGGCCGGGGCCGAGCTGGCCCGCCTGAATGCCGCCCCCAGTGTGGACACGGCTCTCAGCGAACTGGAGGAGCAGCAACCCGAGCTGACGGCACGGCTGCGCTCCCGCATCGCTGCGGCGATCGAGCGGCGCAGCCAGGCCTACCTGCGCAGCCATGGCCAGAGCGGCCCGATGGCGGTGGGGGCAGCCCTGTTCGACCGCCGGCGGCTGCTGCGGGCCTGGGGGCCGGAGGGGGCGCGGCTGCTGGCGGCCTTCGGCGCCACGGCGATGGAAGCCTCCGGGGGCGACCCCTAGGCTTCAGCGCCGGCCCGCCCAGCGCCCATGTCCGTGATCGACGCCGTCTCCCAGTCGTCCCGCCATCCGGCGATCGTGATCCTGGATTTCGGTTCCCAGTACTCCGAGCTGATCGCCCGGCGGGTGCGGGAAACGGAGGTGTTCTCACTGGTGCTGAGCTACACCACCAGCGCCGAGCAGCTGCGCGCGCTGGCGCCCCGGGGCATCATCCTCAGCGGTGGCCCCAGCTCGGTGTATGACGCCGGGGCGCCCCTCTGCGACCCGGCCATCTGGGACCTTGGAATTCCCGTGCTGGGTGTGTGTTACGGCATGCAGCTGATGGTGCAGCAGCTGGGTGGCGCCGTGGTGGCGGCCGGCAAGGCCGAATACGGCAAGGCGGCCCTGCATGTGGACGACCCCACGGATCTGCTCACCAACGTCGATGAGGGTTCGACGATGTGGATGAGCCATGGCGATTCGGTGGAGCGGCTGCCCCAGGGCTTCGTGCGCCTGGCCCACACCGACAACACGCCAGAGGCGGCGGTGGCCAACCACGACCGGCGTCTCTATGGCGTGCAGTTCCACCCCGAGGTGGTGCACTCCAGCTGCGGCATGGCGATGCTGCGCAACTTCGTTTATCACATCTGCGGCTGTGAGGCCGACTGGACCACCGCTGCCTTCATCGATGAGGCGATCGAGGAGGTGCGCCGCCAGGTGGGCGACAAACGGGTACTGCTGGCCCTCTCGGGGGGCGTCGATTCCTCCACCCTGGCCTTCCTGCTGCACCGGGCGATCGGCGATCAGCTCACCTGCATGTTCATCGACCAGGGCTTCATGCGCAAAGGCGAGCCCGAATTCCTGATGGACTTCTTCGACAGGAAGTTCCACATCCAGGTGGAGTACATCAATGCCCGCCAGCGCTTCATCAGCAAACTGGCCGGCGTCACCGATCCGGAGCGCAAGCGCAAGCTGATCGGCACCGAGTTCATCCGCGTGTTCGAGGAGGAGAGCCGGCGCCTGGGGCCCTTCGACTACCTGGCCCAGGGCACCCTCTATCCCGATGTGATCGAGAGCGCCGACACCAACGTGGACCCCAAGACCGGCGAGCGGGTGGCGGTGAAGATCAAGAGTCACCACAACGTGGGCGGCCTGCCCGAGGACCTGCGTTTCAAGCTGGTGGAGCCCCTGCGCCGGCTGTTCAAGGACGAGGTGCGCAAGGTGGGCCGCAGCCTTGGCCTGCCCGAGGAGATCGTGGGCCGTCATCCCTTCCCCGGGCCGGGCCTGGCGATCCGCATCCTCGGTGAGGTCACCGACGACACACTCAACATCCTTCGGGACGCTGATCTGGTGGTGCGCGAGGAGATCCGCGACGCCGGCCTCTACAACGAGATCTGGCAGGCCTTCGCGGTGCTGCTGCCGGTGCGCAGCGTGGGGGTGATGGGCGACAAGCGCACCTATGCCTTCCCGGTGGTGCTGCGCTGCGTCTCCAGTGAGGACGGCATGACCGCCGACTGGTCGCGGCTGCCCTACGACCTGCTGGAGACCATCTCCAACCGCATCGTCAACGAGGTGCAGGGGGTGAACCGGGTGGTGCTGGACATCACCAGCAAGCCCCCCGGCACGATTGAGTGGGAATGAGCCCCCAAAATGAGCCCCCAGCGGGAGGCGGCCCGTGGCGGGCGCCTGGGGTGTCCGTTACCTTCGGGTCCCGATTCGTCGTGCCGTGAGCGCCGCCCCCGCGTCTTCCAGCGACCCTGAGCTGCAGCGCCGCCTCCAGCAGGACAGCATCCAGCTGGGCGGCAAGACCGTCTACCTCAACCCCTTCCTCTACTGGCGCCGGTTCGACGCCAACACCGATCGCTGGCTGCGCGAACCGGGCCAGCTGCCGGAGGAGCAGATCGCCGCCAACCGCGGCCGCTTCTACCCCGAGCTCGACTGGGACCTGCTCGATCCCGACGAGCGCCAGGCCAAGGACGGGGCAGTGGAGATGTTCCTCAAGACCCTGGAGCTGATCACCACCTTCAACCCCGAGCTCAGCGCCGGCCACCTGCTGGAGGTGGAGCGCAAGATGGCCGTCACCAAGAAGCGCTCCTTCGAGCGCTGGGTGAGCCGTTCCCTGCAGCGACGCCAGCGGGAGGAGGCCCGCCAGCGCCGTCGTTTCGACCGCGACCGCAGCCTGCGGGCGTGGGGTGAGTGGATCGGCCTGGAGGCCACCCGCCAGGCCCTGCTGCCCCTCGCCGCTCTGCTGGTGGTTGTGGGCGTGGGCGGTTGGTGGCTGGGCAGCCAGCAGGCCTGCCGCGCACCGGTGCAGCGGCCGCCCATCAGCACCACCCTCCCCTGACCCGGCGGCCAGCACTGGCCCCCGAGCCCAAGGCAGACTGGAGGGCCCTGCCCGTGCGGCGATGGCCACCGACCCCCTCGACGCGCTGCGCCTGACGCTGATGCAGGACGTGCTGCCGGTGGGCATGGCGGTGGTGGAGCGGGCCCGTCAGGGGGGGGCGCAGCAGGTGATGGCCGCCTTTGACGGCAGCAGTGCCGATCCCCTGGGCCGGTTGCGTGAGGAGGGAGAACCGGCGGCCAGCAAGGTGCGGGCCCAGCTCGACCAGCTCAGCCCCGGCCTGGGCAACCAGGTGATGGCGGTGGAGGTGCGCGATGTGGGCGAGCAGCCCGCCGCCGCCACTACCGCCACCGTTGCCGAGGGCGGCGCCTACGAGGCTGTTGTCGATCCCGGTGACCCCGTGGAACTCGAGCAGCGGCTGGCGGCGATCGCCGCGCGGCTGCAGCAGCTGGAGCAGGCCCTGGTGCCCCCGGCCGCTGCTGAGCCTGCCGCCGGCGATGCCCCTCGCTAGCGATGGCGATCGCCTCCGGCGTCCGTCACAGCGGGCTGGGCCGCCAGCCGGTGTGGCTGCTCCTGGCGGTGCTGCTGTTCAGCGGCGCGATGGTCACGCGCCTGGCCTGGTTGCAGCTGCTGCACGGGGCTGAGAACCGGCAGCGGGCCGATGAGAACCGCATCCGGCTGATGCCGCGCAACCCGATCCGCGGCCGGCTGCTCGACCGCCACGGCCGGGTGCTGGCCACCAGCCGCCTCACCTACAACCTCTACGTGCAGCCCCGCGAGGTGAGCGACGAAGCCTGGCCCGCCCTGCGCGACCGCCTGGCGGCCCTGTTGGGGCTGCCGGCGGACCAGCTCGATGAGCAGCGCCGCTCAGGCACCAACCGAGAGGGTTTTCGCGTGCAGCTGGCCGAGAACCTGCGGCCCGACCAGGTGCTGCGCTTCCGCGAGCGCTCCAGCGAGCTGCCGGGGGCTGAGGTGGATGTGGATGTGCTGCGCAGCTACCCCCACGGCCGCCTCGGCGCCCACGTGCTCGGCTACACCAGCGGCATCACCGAGGAGGAATACAACCGCCTGCGCGATGAGGGGTATCGCATCCGCGACCGCGTCGGCCGCAGTGGCGTCGAGAAGATGTTCGAAGCCCACCTGCGCGGCGAGTGGGGCGGCCAGCAGGTGGAGGTGAACGCCGCTGGTCAGGTGCAGCGGGTCCTGGGCGAGAAGCCGGCCCGGGCCGGCAAGGACCTGCGCCTCACCCTCGATCTGCCCCTGCAGCAGGCCGCCGAGAAGGCCCTCGACGGGGTGGGCAAGGGGGCGATCGTGGCCATGGATCCCAACACCGGGGCGATCCGGGCCATGGCCAGCCGCCCCGCCTTCGATCCCAACATCTTCTCGCCAGCTCCGAGCATCAACCAGTGGGCGGCGCTCAGCGGCCCCGAGGCTCCCCTGCTCAACCGCACCCTGCAGGGATTCCCTCCGGCCAGCACCTTCAAGATCGTCACCAGCATTGCGGCGCTCGAATCCGATCACTACAGCCCCAGCTCCACCGAGCTCACGAGTGCCTCCTACTGCCGCGCCGGCCTCTGCTACCGCGACCACGTGAGCATGGGCCAGCTGGGCTTTCCCATGGCCCTGGCCCTGAGCAGCAACAGCTTCTACTACCGGGCCGGGATCAAGATCGGCGCCGAGGCGATCTTCGAGACGGCCCGGAAGCTGGGCTTCGGATCCCGCACCGGCGTGGAGCTGCGGGAGGAGGAGAGCAAGGGACTGCTGGGCGACCAGGCCTGGAAGAAGGAGGTGCTCGGCGAGCCCTGGACGGACGTGGACACGATCACCGCGTCCATCGGCCAGGGGGCCGTGCTGGTGACGCCCCTGCAGATGGCGCGGATGTATGCCGCCGTGGCCAACGGCGGCTGGCTGGTCACCCCCCACCTGGTGGAGCGGGAACCGCAGCGCCAGTGGATCGGCTTCCAGCCGGACACCATCGCCACGGTGCGCCAGGGCCTGCGCCTGGCGGTGGAGCAGGGAACGGCCCGGGCCCTCAACCAGCCCAACCTGCCCCCGGCGGCGGGCAAGACCGGCACCGCCGAGGATCCACCCAGGCCCGTGCACGCCTGGTTCGGCGGCTATGCGCCGGCCGACGCCGCCGACCTGGTGGTGGTGGCCTTCGGGGAGAACACCGGCGGCTTCGGCGGCACCGTGGCGGTGCCCATGGCCCAGGCCCTGTTCACGGCCTGGTTCGCGAACTGACGCTCAGGCCACGAGGCGCAGCGGCTCGGGCTCCAGCAGGCGGCCGTAGTAGCCGCGCAGCTGGTCGGTGGCTCCGGCCCAGCCCCAGCGTTCGGCTTCGGCCCTGGCGGCCTGGCGCAGGGCCTGGCGTTCGGCCGGATCGCCCAGCAGGCGCCGCACCGCCGCCGTCAGGCTGGCGGCCCCGTCGTCGTCGCCATCGGGCTCGTAGAGGCAGCCGCTCACCCCATCGCTGACGATGTCCGGGATGCCGCCGCGGTTGGCGCCCACCACCGGGCAGCCGGCGGCCATCGCCTCCAGCAGCACCAGCCCCAGGGTCTCGGTGCTGGAGGGGAACACGAAGGCATCGCCGCTGGCGTAGGCCGCCGCCAGCTCCTCTCCCGCCAGATAGCCCACGAAGGTCACCGGCAGGCCGCTGAAGTGGGCCTCCAGCTGCTGGCGGTGGGGACCGTCGCCCACCAGGGCCAAGCGTGCATCGGGCATGGCCTCCAGCACCGGCCGGATGCGCTCAATCTGCTTTTCGGCCGACAGGCGGCCGATGTAGAGCAGCAGCTTGCCGCTGTCGCTGTGGTTCCCGAGCAGCCGGCGGCGGGCGGCCTCACTGCGCAGCTCGGGACGGAACAGCTCGGTGTCCACCCCCCGCTGCCAGAGGTCGGTGTGCTGGATGCCCTTCTCGCTCAGTTCCTGCACCATGGCGGTGGAGGTGCAGAGGTTGAGGCGGGCCTGGTTGTGGGCGGCCTTGAGCAGCTCCCAGAGCAGGGGCTCGAGCATGCCCATGCCGTAGTGCTCCAGGTATTTGGGCAGATGGGTGTGGTAGCTGGCCACCAGGGGAAAGCCCTTGGTCTTGGCCAGCCAGATTCCCCCCAGGCCCAGCACCGCCGGATTCACCACGTGCACCAGGTGGGGATCGAACGCCTCCAGCGCCTCCGACACCGCCGGCCGCGGCAGGGCCAGCTTGAGCTCGGGGTAGAGGGGCAGCGGCATCGCCGGCACCCCCACCACCCGGGCGCCCATGTAGGTGTCCGGCCCCCCTTCTGGGCACACGATCAGCACCTCGTCACCGGCAGCCACCAGGTGCTGCACGGTCTTGGTGAGCCGGGTGACGATCCCGTCCACCTTGGGCAGGAAGGTTTCTGTGAAGAAGGCGATCTTCAAGGGAGGGGGACCAGAGAGGCCGGGGAGGGCGGCGTTCAGGCGGCAGGCACGGCCGGAGGCGCGGAGGCGATGGCCTGGGCCTGCTGGCTGGTCCAGGCCGACTGGCAGGGGATGCGGCTGCGGTCGCAGCGGTCGGCCCAGCGCCGGGCCACATCCACCACCTCGGCCATCAGGCCGTCGTCGAGGGTGGTGGGCTTGAGGCCCAGCTCGATGAAGCAGCGGTTATCCACGATCAGGTCGTTTTCGATCGCCTCCTTGCGGGGGTTGGGCAGGTAGTTGATCGCGGCGCCGGTGAGGTCGGCCACCTTGCGGGCCAGCTCACCCACCTGGTGGCTCTCGGTCATCTGGTTGAAGATCTTCACCTTCTCGCCGGGGGGCGGCGAGTGCTCCAGGGCCAGCTGCACGCACTTCACCGAGTCGCGGATGTGGATGAAGGCGCGGGTCTGGCCGCCGGTGCCGTGCACGGTGAGGGGATAGCCGATCGCCGCCTGCATCAGGAAGCGGTTGAGGACCGTGCCGTAGTCACCGTCGTAGTCGAAGCGGTTGGTGAGGCGCGGGTCTTTTTCCGTGAGATCGGTGTTGGTGCCCCACACGATGCCCTGGTGGAGATCGGTGACGCGGATGCCGTCGTTCTTGTTGTAGTAATAAAAGAGCAGCTGATCCAGCGTCTTGGTCATGTGATAGATGCTGCCCGGATCAGCCGGGTGCAGGATCTTCTCGGTGAAGCGGCTGCCATCGGGCTGGGGCACCTCCACGGTGAGGTAGCCCTCGGGGATGGTGGCGCCGCGGTGGGAGCCATAGCCGTACACCCCCATGGTGCCCAGGTGCACGATGTGCACATCGTGGCCGCTCTCAACGATCGCGGCCAGCAGGTTGTGGGTGCCGTTGACGTTGTTGTCGACCGTGTAGCGCTTGGTGGCGCTGCTCTTCATCGAGTAGGGGGCCGCCCGCTGCTCAGCGAAGTGCACCACCGCATCGGGGCGCTCACGGCGCAGCAGCTCCAGCAGGCGGTCGTACTCGGCGGCGATGTCGAGGTGCTGGAAGGCGATGGCCTTGCCTCCCACCTGCTCCCAGGCCCGCAGCCGCTCGCCGATGGTGGCGATGGGGGTGAGCGACTCCACCTCCAGGTCGATGTCGATCTTGCGCCGGCTGAGGTTGTCCACGATCAACACGTCGTGGCCGGCGTCGGCCAGGTTGACGGCGCAGGGCCAGCCGCAGAACCCGTCGCCGCCGAGAACGAAGATCTTCATGGACGCACCCCCAGGTCGGACCATCCTGCAATGCGGCCCATCCTGCTACGGGGGCCTAGTGGCTGATCACCGCCGCCAGCAGCACCAGCAGGGGCACCAGCACGGCCGCGGCGATCAGCAGCCTGCGGCTGCCGGGCCCGCGCCGTTCCCCCTCCTCCATCACCACCATGCGGGGTTCGCGGGCGAAGGCGTTGAGTTTGCCGCCGTCTTCTTCGGTGACCTGCATGCCGCGATCGGGGTGGATCCGCTCACCATATGCAGCACGGTCCGGCCCGCCCAGGGGCCGGAACGGTTCGTTACGGGCTTTCAGGGCGGGTCTCAGGCGCCGACGCGGCCGACCGTCGGCGAGCTGGGGCTGGCCTGACCCCGCACCGGCAGCCGGCCGGCCTGGAAGGCCGTGCGGCCCGCCTCGGCGGCCAGCGCCATCGCCCGGGCCATGGCCGGGGGATCGCCGGCGAGGGCGATGGCGCTGTTGATCAGGAGCGCGTCGGCGCCCATCTCCATGGCCTGGGCCGCCTCACTGGGCACGCCCAGGCCGGCGTCCACCACCACCGGCACGGTGGCGTTCTCGATGATCAGGGCGATGTTGGCGGCGTTGCGGATGCCCTGGCCCGAGCCGATCGGCGAGCCCAGGGGCATCACCGTGGCGCAGCCCGCCTCCTCCAGCCGCTTGGCCAGCAGGGGATCGGCGTTGATGTAGGGCAGCACCGTGAAGCCCTCGCGCACCAGTTGTTCGGCCGCCTCCAGGGTGCCGAAGGGATCCGGCAGCAGGTGCCTGCTGTCGGGAATCACCTCCAGCTTCACGAAGGTGTTGTCCTCCTGGCCGGCGAGTTTGGCCAGCTCGCGGCCCAGGCGGGCCACCCGCACGGCCTCCTCGGCGGTGGCACAGCCGGCGGTGTTGGGCAGCATCCAGATGCGCGACCAGTCGATCGCCTCCATCAGCCCCTCGTGGCCGGCGGCGCGGCTCTGCACGCGGCGCACGGCCACCGTGACGATCTCGCAGGCGCTGGCGGCCACGCTGGCCTGCATCGCCGCGATGCTGGGGTATTTGCCGGTGCCGGTCATCAGCCGGCTGCGGAACGGGCGGCCGCCGATGACCAGGGCATCGCCGTCGGCGGCCGTGGGGGTGGGATGGGGAACGGACTGAACCACGCTGAGGACGGAGGGGAGGACGGAGCGGAGGACGGACGCTGGGCCGGGGAATGGATCTAGCCTCCCACCACCCCCGTTGTGCCGTCTGCCGCTGTGCCCATCCCCGAGCTCTCCGCTGCTGCCTGGGGGCGGTCAGCCACCCTGAGGCCGCTGCTCGCTGCCCTGCCCGTGGCGGCAGCGCTGCTCAGCGGTGGCGGCGCTGCCCTGGCCCAGGTGCCCCTGGGCAGTGACGCCTTCAGCCCGGCGTTCACCGTCCCGCCGGCCAGTCCCCCGGGCGACGCTGTCTCCGGCCTCTCCACGCCCCGGATCGAGGCCGTGGAGACCTTCGACCCGGTGGCCCGGGCCCAGGTGCTGGCCCGGGAGCTGCCCCTGTTCTGGAGTGGCACCTACCAGGCCTTCGGGTCGCCGGAGCGCGTGCCGGTGCAGATGCGGCTGGCCACGCCCAGGGCCATCGGTCTGGTGGTGGATCTGCGCGGTGAGATGCGCGTGGGCGAGGTGGTGAGCCCGGTGCAGGGCAATCTCAATGCCCGCAGCGACCAGCTCGATCTGCTGCTGCTGCGGCCCGTGGGGCTGGCCAGCCTCGAGCCCGGCGGCGTGTTCATCGGCCTTCAGGGTCTGTCCCTGACGGGCTGGCAGGCCGCCCGGCTGACCAACCCGGGCGGCCGGCTGGAGCTGAGCCCCCTGCGGGCACCGGCGGCGGGCCCGGCCGAAGCCCCGGCCGCTCCGGTGCGGGGCCTGTGGTGATGGGGTGACCTGCTGGCTGGTCAGGCCTCGGGTGCGGGGGTCTGCAGCGTGCGCTCCAGCCGCTGCAGGCGTTTGCGGGCCGTGGCGTTGCCGCCGTCCAGCTCCAGCACCCGCCGGTAAGTCTGGCAGGCCTCATCGAGACTGCCCTGCTTGTCGAGGGCGTAGGCCAGGTTGTTGAGGGCCACGGGGTAGTCGGGCTTGGCCGCCAGGGCTGAGCGGTAGTGGCGGATGGCGCTCTTGTAGTTGTCCTGGGCCGCCAGGGCGAAGCCCAGGGCGTTCTCGATCAGGGCCAGCGCTTCGGGCGGCTCCTCGCCGGCCCGGGCCAGCTTGAGGGCCTTGCGCAGGTTGTCCACGGCCTGGCTGTAGAAGCGCTTGCGCAGCTGCACCGAGGCCAGCTCGTAGAGGGTGGCGGCCTCATCGCCCTGGCCGCCCTCCTTCCCCCGCTCCAGGCGGGCGAGGGTGACCTCGTCGCGACGCACCCGCAGGATCTGGCGGGCCACGGCGGCTGCCGCCACAGCCAGCAGCAGCACAAGGCCGATCAGGTAGGCCTGAGGCAGGAGGTTGTCCAAGGACAAACCGTCGCGAAGGTTCAGTGCTTCGCGGCGCCGGCCACGGAGGAGAAGCTGCCGGGGTCGACAACCGCCAGCTGGGCGAGCATCTTGCGGTTCAGGCGCACGTCGGCCTTCTTGAGGCCGCCGATCAGCCGGCTGTAGCTGAGGCCATTGAGCCTGGCGGCGGCGTTGATGCGGGCGATCCAGAGGCGGCGGAAATCACGCTTGCGACGACGCCGGTCGCGGTAGGCGTTGCAGAGGGCCTTCATCACCCGTTGGTTGGCGGTGCGGAACAGGCTGCCGTTGCCGCCGCGGAAGCCCCGGGCCAGGCGCAGGATCTTGTTGCGGCGCTTGCGGGCGACGTTGCCTCTCTTGACGCGGGCCATGGCAGGGAATCAGGGGGATCGGCGAAGGTGTGGTGGCGGAATTCAGGCGTAGGGGAGCATGGCGCTCACGT
Source organism: Cyanobium sp. PLM2.Bin73 (assembly GCA_007694915.1). Classification (GTDB taxonomy): domain Bacteria; phylum Cyanobacteriota; class Cyanobacteriia; order PCC-6307; family Cyanobiaceae; genus NIES-981. Next base: position 157,158 of record REEV01000066.1, read on the forward strand.
TGTCGGCGTCGCGCTCATCGACAACGGCCATGGTGCCCAGGAAGCGCTTGCGCTTGGGGCTCTTGTGATCGAGCAGGTGGTTGCGGAAGGCATGGCGACGCATGAACTTGCCGCTGCCGGTGACCTTGAACCGCTTGGCGGCCGCACGGCGGGTCTTGATCTTCGGCATCTCTCCTGACGCTGGCACAAGCAGCCACCCTACGACGCGGCTGATCCCCTTCCATGCCGGCCTGCTCCTGCAGGATTGGAGCACCTGCTGGCCTGCGCAGCTCGCCGCACCCCGTCACACCCCCATGCCCCGGCCGCCCGTCCCCGTCCCGTTCCGCCCCCAGGCCGCTCCCAGCCCAGCAGGGCGCCGGGCGGCCTGGAGGGCTCCGCTGCGCCAGCTGGCGCCCCTGGGGCTCGCCCTGCCGGTGCTGCTGGCCGGCGGCTGCCGGGCCGAATCCCTGCTGGCGCCGCCCCAGGTGGCCGCCGAGGCCCTGCACTGGCCGGTGCCCGCCCCGCCCCAGGTGGACACCCAGATGCCCGTGATCTGGGTGGCCCTGGCCTCCCGCCTGGGGCCCTCCCGGGCGATCGAGCTGCGCAGCGCCCAGGGGTTGCTGACCCTGGTGGCCCCTGATGGGGCCCGCTTCCAGACCAACAGCCTGGTGCTGCACTGGGGCGAGGAGCCGCTGGAGCCCCCCCAGCGCATCCGCCGCCAGGTGCTCGGACCCTTCGCTAGCTACGAGAGTGCCGCCGAGGCCGCTGGCCGCTGGCGCCAGGCCGGGGCCGAGCCGGTGATCGGCTACCCCCGCGACTGGGAGGTGTGGGCGGCAGCCGATGCCCCCGTGCCGGCCGGCCTGGGGCCGGCACGCCTGGTGGAGCAGGTGCACAGCCAGCGGCCGGTGCTGGAGCTGCGCCGCGACAGCGGCCCGGTGACCCTCAGCGGACCCCTGACCCTGGAGACCCCCGGCGGGCTGCGCTGGGACAACGGCGTCAAGGCCGGCAGCGGCGTGTTCGCCGGTCCGTTCCGGCTCCTGCCCGACGCCCACGGTGGCTGGAGCCTGGTGGAGATGGTGCCCATGGAGCGCTACCTGCAGGGGGTGGTGCCCCATGAGATCGGAGCCGGCTCGCCGCCGGCGGCCCTGGCCGCCCAGGCGGTGCTGGCCCGCACCTATGCCCTGCGCAACCTGGCGCGCTTCGCCGTGGACGGCTACCACCTCTGCGCCACGGTGCAGTGCCAGGTGTACGCCGATCCGCGCACCGCCGGACCGGCCGTGCGCCAGGCCATCGACGCCACCCGCCATCAGGTGCTGGTCTTCCAGGGCCGGCCGATCACGGGCCTGTATCACGCCACCAATGGCGGTGTGTCCGCCGGCTTCGAGGAGGCCTGGAGCGGAGAACCGGTGCCCTACCTGCTTCCCCGGGTGGATGGCGGTGCCGCCCTGGAGCAGCGCTTCCCCCTGCCCCTGGCCCCTGCCCAGGTGGGTCCGCTGCTGTCCACCGCCGGTTTCCACGGCGCCGACCACCCCCGCTTCCGCTGGACCCGCACCCTGGAAGCGGGCGAGCTGCGCCAGGCCCTGCAGGCCCAGGCCCCCCGGCTCGGAACTCCCGAGCGCGTGACCGTGCTGGAGCGGGGCCCGAGCGGCCGGGTGCTGGCCCTGGAGATCGCCGGCAGCGGGGACGAGAGCGTGGTGTTGCGGCTGGATGCCATCCGCCGCACCCTTTCGCAGCTGCCCAGCACCCTGTTCGTGGTGGAGCCGGCCGGGCCGGGCCGCTGGCGCCTGGTGGGCGGCGGCTTCGGCCACGGGGCCGGGCTGTCCCAGGCCGGCGCCATCGACCTGGCCAGGCGGGGCTGGAGCCTGCAGCGGATTCTCGATCACTACTACCCTGGCACCCTGCTGCAGCCGCTCTCGGCCCTCGGCCCGAGCGTGGCCGGGGAGGCCCCCTAGAGTTCGCCGGAATCCGGGATCGCCATGGCCGCTGACGCCGGTGCCAACGATCGCCGCCGGGGCAAGTCGGCCCTGTTCGTGCTGGTGTGCGGCTGCGCCGGCCTCGGGCCCCACTTGCTGGAGCCTGGACTGCGGCTGCTTCCAGCCATCGCCATGGCGCTGTTTCTGGGTGGCTACAGCTTCCGCACGGTGCTGGTGCCGGCCCTGAGCGGCCGGCGGCCGGCCCTGGCCCCGACGGCCGCTCAGGGTGGAGGCGCCGACAGTCAGCCGGGCCCGCTGCCGGCGGTGGATGTGGTGGTGGCCGCCCGCGATGAACAGGCCGTTATCGGACAGCTGGTGGAGCGCATTGCCGCGCTGCACTACCCGTCCCAGCAGTTGCGCCTGTGGGTGGTGGATGACGGCAGCAGCGACCGCACGCCCCAGCTGCTGGCGGACCTGCAGGCCCGGCATGGTTTTCTGCAGGTGCTGCGCCGTGAACCCGACGCCGGTGGCGGCAAATCCGGCGCCCTCAACCTGGCCCTTGCCCAGCTGCGCGCCCCCTGGATGCTGGTGCTCGACGCCGACGCCGACCTGCAGCCGGACGCCCTCGAGCGGTTGATTCCGCTGGCCGAGGCGGGTGGCTGGGGGGCGGTGCAGCTGCGCAAGGCCGTGGCCAATCCCGAGGCCAACTGGCTCACCCGTGCCCAGGCCATGGAGATGGTGCTCGATGCCGTTGTGCAGGAGGGGCGCCTGATGCGCGGCGGGGTGGTGGAGCTGCGCGGCAATGGCGAACTGCTGCGGCGGGCGTCGCTGCTCAGCGCCGGGGGTTTCAACGAGGCCACCGTCACCGACGACCTCGACCTCAGCATCCGCCTGCTGCTCGACCGCCAGCCGGTGGCGATCGCCTGGGATCCGCCGGTGAGCGAGGAGGCTGTGCTCAGCCTGCGGGCCCTGTGGCGCCAGCGGCAGCGCTGGGCCGAGGGCGGTCTGCAGCGCTTCTTCGACTACGCGCCGGGCCTGCTCTCCCCCCGGCTGGGTGGCCGCCTCAAGCTCGATCTGGCCAGTTTCTTCCTGCTCCAGTACGTGCTGCCGGTGGTGGCGGCCGCCGATCTGCTGGGGGCCGCCATCACCCGCACCCTGCCCACCATCTGGCCGCTGTCGTTCGTCGCCTTCGGTCTCTCGGGGGTGTCGATCCTGGTGGGCTGCCGCCGCTCCAGCGAGGGCCCGCCGCTGCCGGCCATGGGGCCGCTCAACCTTGCCGTGGGCATCCTCTACCTGGGGCACTGGTTCCTGGTGATCCCCTGGACCACCGTGCGTATGGCCCTGCTGCCCAAGCGCCTGGTGTGGGCCAAGACCCTGCACCTGGGCGAGGATCCGGCCACCGCCTGAACTCAGCCGGTGCCCACCTGGTCGCTCCCCTGGAGGTCGTCGAGGGGGCCGTCGTAGTCGATCACCTCGCCGTTGAAGAACTCCGCCAGCCGGCGGGCCTGCTGGTCGAGTGTTGAACTGGAACTGGAAATGGGTGGCGGCGCTGCTGCCGGCTGCGGCGGGTCGGGCGGGGCGGCTTCAGGCGCCGGGCCGGCCGCCGGGGTGGGCGCTGGCGCTGGTGTGGCTGGAGGAGTTGGCGGGGCCGGTGCGGCTGCGGCTTCCGGTACGGGTGCGGGCAAGGGTTCCGGCGCGGCCGCGGCCGGTCTGGTCGTCACCCGGGAGACCACCGCCGGGGCCGCTGGCGGCGGTGCTGGGCTGCGGGTGTCCAGGCCGGCCTGCAGCGTCAGCAGGCGGGGGCTGCCCAGGGTTCGGGCGATGGCCTGTTCCACCAGGCTCTGGCGGGTCTGCACCATGGCCATCCAGGTGCCGGCCACCTGCACCACGGCCTGGCGGTCATCCAGCCGCAGCAGCCGGGCCTGCTGGGAGAGCAGCATGCGCGTGGAGGGCAGCTCCAGTCCCGCCAGGATCTGCTGCCACAGCTCCTCCAGGCTGGGCGCGCCGGCATCGCCGCCCTCCACCGGGGCGGGCTGAGGTGGTGGCGCTGCCTCAGCCACTGCCACTGCCACTGCCTCAGCCTCAGCCGCTGCCGGCGCGGGGGCAGTGGCAGCCGGCGCGGGGGCGGGAGCCGGTGCCGCCGCCGGTGGAGCCGGGGTTGCGGCTGGGGTTGCGGCTGGGGGCGCCGGCTCGGCCAGCAGGCCCAGCAGCAGCACCTCGAGCCAGAGGCGCGGATTGACGCTGTGGCGCAGCTGCTGCTCGCTGCTGCGCAGCTGGGCCTGCCAGCCCAGCAGCCGGGCCTTGCCGATGCCGCGGGCCAGATCCGGCAGCTGCTCGCGCAGCTGGGGGGAGACGGCGGTGAGCTCCAGCCGTTGCGGCGCCGTGCCCGCCAGCACCAGATCCCGCAGCAGGCCCACCAGCCCCTGCAGCAGGGCCGAGGGTTCCCGCCCCCGCTCCAGCAGGCCGCGGCAGGTCTCCAGCACGGCCACCGGGTCGGCCGCCGCCAGGTGGCGCGCCAGTTGCAGCAGCTCCTGCTCCGGCACCGCCCCCAGCAGCTCCCACACGGCGGTGGCCTCGATCGGCGCTGGAAGCAGGCTGAGCTGGTCGAGCAGGCTCTCGGCATCGCGCAGCCCCCCCTGGGCCCGCTGGGCCACCACGCGCAGGGCCTCGGCGCTGATGCCGATCTGCTCCCGCTCGGCGATCCAGCCCAGGTGCCCCTCGAGGGCGGGCAGGGGAATGCGGCGGAAGTCGAAGCGCTGGCAGCGGCTGAGGATCGTGGGCAGCACCCGCTGGGGGTCGGTGGTGGCCAGCACGAACACCACCCGCGGCGGTGGCTCCTCCAGGGTCTTGAGCAGGGCGTTGAAGGCCGCTGTGGAGAGCATGTGGCACTCGTCCACCACGTAGACCTTCCAGCGCGCCTGTACCGGCGCGAAGCGGGAGCGCTCGATCAGTTCGCGGATGTTGTCCACGCCGGTGTTGGAGGCGGCGTCGATCTCGATCACATCGAGGGCGTTGCCGGCGGCGATGGCGGTGCACAGCTCGCACACCCCGCAGGGTTCCGGGGTGGGCCCCTCGCTGGCCAGGCAATTGAGCGAGCGGGCCAGGATGCGGGCGCTGGAGGTCTTGCCGGTGCCGCGGGGGCCACTGAACAGGTAGGCCGGCGCGATGCGGCCGGAGCGCAGGGCATTGGCCAGGGTGGCCGCGATCGCCTCCTGGCCCACCAGCTGGTCGAAGCGCTGCGGCCGGTATTTGTGGTGAAGCGGCTGGTAGGCCTGGGACATGCGGGGCGGCTGGCGGGCGCGGGCGTGGCGCGGGGGCGGTCAGGGCTGGCCGGGCCCGGCTGTGCGCTCGGGGCTGCCGGACTCCGCGCCCGGGGTCAGCAGGGCCCGGGGTGGCTCCTGGCCCTCGAGCAGGCCCTGCAGGCGGCACTCCAGCGCCGTCTCCAGATCCTCCACCTCCGCCAGCTGGTCGGCGAGCCGCAGGGCGGCCCGACGCAGGCTCTCGAACTGGCTCTGGCCCCAGCGCGCGTCGGCCTTCGCCAGTTCCTCATCCAGTCGGGCCTGGAGGGTCTGGCGCAGCTCCTCGAGCTGGCGCAGGGTGCGCCGGGCCAGCTCCAGACCCCCTTCGAGCGGCACCCCCTGGCGCAGCAGCAGCCGGGCCCCGGCCAGGGCCGCGGCCGGCAGCCACTGGCCGATGGCCAGGGCGCCGAGGCTGCCGGTGTGCACCCAGTTCTCCACCTGGCCACTGCGGTGGCGGCCCGTCTTGCACCAGTGGGCGAAGTGCTCGCAGTTGTTGAACAGCAGGTTGTAGTTCTGCTCGCCCAGCCGGCCCATCGCCCGCCGCAGGGTCACCCCGCTGGGCGAGCACTTGCCCTCGCCATAGCCCACCACGCTGATCGGCTCACTGCGGCTGAAGTCCTCGCGGGGACTGCGCAGGATCTCGCGCCCTTCCAGGTAGTGGGCCACGCTGCCGTCACCCAGGTCGATGCCGTGGTGGCTGAACAGGCCGTGCCGGCGGGGAACCTGCAGATGGTCGGCGGCGGCCAAGGGGAATCAGGCGCTGGCCTGCTGAACAGACTCCATGCTGCCCCCCAGCGGCACCACCTGGGCCCGGCTGCGCTGTTCCACCAGATCACTGGTGATGGTGTAGTGCTTCACCTCGCTCTGGGAGGGCAGCTCGTACATCAGATCGAGCATTAGCTCCTCCACGATGCCGCGCAGGGCCCGGGCGCCGGTCTTGCGGCGATGGGCCTCGGCGGCGATCGCCTCGATCGCCCCGGGCTCAAACTCCAGCTGCACGTCATCCATGCTCAGCAGCGTCTGGAACTGCTTCACCAGGGCGTCGCGCGGTTCGGTGAGGATCGCCTGCAGGGCATGGGTGTCGAGGGGCTCGAGCACGGCGTTCACCGGCAGCCGGCCGGTGAACTCTGGGATCAGGCCGTACTTCACCAGGTCTTCGGGCTGCAGATGGCGCAGGGCCTCGCTGGCCTGACGCTCGCGGGCCTGGCGGGCGCGGGGGCTGCCGTCGGGGCTGATGAAGCCGATGGCGTTGCGGCCCATGCGCCGCTGCACCACCTCGTCGAGCCCCACGAAGGCACCGCCGCAGATGAACAGGATCTGGCTGGTGTCGATCTGGATGCAGTCCTGGTAGGGGTGCTTGCGGCCCCCCTGGGGGGGCACGTTGGCCACCGTGCCCTCGAGCATCTTCAGCAGGGCCTGCTGCACCCCCTCGCCGGACACGTCGCGGGTGATCGAGGGGTTTTCGCTCTTGCGGGCGATCTTGTCGATCTCGTCGATGTAGATGATCCCGCGCTGGGCCAGCTCCACATCCATGTCGGCCTTCTGCAGCAGCCGCAGCAGGATGTTCTCCACGTCCTCTCCCACGTAGCCCGCCTCGGTGAGGGAGGTGGCGTCGGCCACGGCGAAGGGCACCTCCAGCAGCTCGGCCAGGGTCTGGGCCAGCAGGGTCTTGCCGCAGCCCGTGGGTCCGATCAGCAGGATGTTGCTCTTGTGCAGGCGGGTGGCAGTGTCGGCCGCCTCGCCGCCGCTGTTGCCCTGCCAGGCCAGGCGCTTGTAGTGGTTGTAGACGGCCACCGAAAGCGTTTTCTTGGCCCCGTCCTGCCCAACCACCTGGCCATCGAGGAAGGCCTTGATCTCCCGGGGCTTGGGCACCTCCGCCAGGGTGGGCACCGGCTTGGCGGGCTTGCTGGGGGCGGATTTCCCCCGGCTGTGCTCATGGGCGTGGCGGGAGCCGCCGCCGCTGCCGTGGTCCACCAGCTCTTCGTCGAGGATCTCGTTGCAGAGATCGATGCACTCGTCGCAGATGTACACCCCCGGGCCGGCGATCAGCTTGCGCACCTGGTCCTGCGACTTGCCGCAGAACGAACACTTCAGGTGGGCGTCGAACTTGGCCATCGGGTGAGGGAGCCGGAGAGGGATGCCGGGTCGGGCTGGGGCGCCGGATGGTCACCAGCATTGCCCCAATCGCCGGATTCGTCAGCCGCCCGGCTTCAGGTGGGGTCCGCCGCCGCGACGGCGGCGGCAGTGGCGTCGGCGGCAGTGGCGGCGGTGGTGTCCGTCACCACCCGGTCAATGAGGCCGTATTCAACCGCCTCCTGGGGAGAAAGGAAGTAGTCGCGGTCGGTGTCCTCGGTGATCTTTTCGAGGGGCTGGCCGGTGTGCTCCGCCAGCAGGCCGTTCAGCGTGTCCTTGAGGAAGAGGATCTCCCGGGCCTGGATCTCGATGTCCACGGCCTGGCCCTGGGCGCCGCCCAGGGGCTGGTGAATCATGATCCGGGCGCTGGGCAGGGCCAGGCGCTTGCCCTTGGTGCCACCGGAGAGCAGGAAGGCCCCCATCGAGGCGGCCACGCCGTAGCAGATCGTCACCACATCGGGTGCCACCTGCTGCATGGTGTCGTAGATGGCCAGGCCGGCGGTCACCGAGCCGCCCGGGGAATTCACGTAGATCTGGATGTCCTTCTCCGGATCCTCCGCCTCCAGGAACAGCAGCTGGGCCACCACCGCGTCGGCTACGGCGTCGTCGATGCCGCTGCCCAGAAAAATGATGCGGTCGCGCAGCAGTCGCGAGTAGATGTCGAAGGCGCGGTCCCCCTTGCCCGACTGCTCCACCACCGTGGGCAGCACACCCGGGGCGGCCACCGGGCGGCCGCTGATCGCCTGGGGTGCCGGTCCGGCCCAGCAGCTGTGAACCGGATGGTGGCGGAGGGCCGTGGGATCGCTCATCAGCGGTGCGGCGTCGCGCATGCGCGGCCTGTGGCAGGGCTGTTCAATCTATGGGCCGTGGGCTCAGGTCGCCGCCTCATCGGCAGCTGGTGCCTCCCCTGCTGAGGCCTCCGTGGCCGGGGCCTCGGCAGGGGGTTTGGCACTGACGGTGCTGTTCTCCTCCAACCAGGCGAGCAGCTTCTCGTGCAGGAGGTCGTCGGCCACCACCTGGCGCAGCCGTTGCGGATCGATCGCTGCCTCCTGGGTTCCCTCCTTGCTGAGGTCGCGGCGCACCTCCTTCACCTTGGCCTCCAGCTCGTCGTCGGCCACGCTGATGGCCTCGGCGGCCGCCAGGGCCTCCAGGGCCAGGCTGCGGCGCAGTCGCTTCTCCGCCTCCGGGCGGGAGGTGTCCATCAGCGAGCGCACCAGGTCGGGGGTGAACAGCTTCTTCACGTCCATGCCCTGCTGGGCGATCTGGCCGGCGGTCTGCTCGATCAGGGTGCGCACCTCCTGCAGGATCAGGGTTTCGGGCAGCTCCACCTCCAGCTGCTCCACCAGGGCGTCGAGCAGGGCGTCGTGGCGGGCGGCCCTGGCCCGGCGCTCGCTGTCGCCCTTCAGCCGCGTCTCCAGGTCCTCGCGCAGTTCGGCGAGGGTCTGCTTGTCGCTGGCCTGCTGGGCGAAGGCATCGTCGAGGGCGGGCAGCTCGCGGGTCTTGAGGTCCTTGAGGGTGATCTCGAAGCGGGCGCTGCGGCCCGCCGCATCCTCCTGGGGGTAGCTGTCGGGGAACTGGCAGTCGACGGTTCTGGTGTCGCCCACGGCCATGCCGATCACCCCTTCCACGAAGCCGGGGATCATGCGGCCCTCCTCCAGCTCCACCTCGCTGGCGTCGCTGCTGCCGCCCTCGATCTCCTCGCCGCTGTCCACGAACACGCCCTTGAAGCTGAGCACGGCCACGTCGCCGCTGGCGGCCGCCCGGTCGTCCACCGGCACCAGGGTGGCCAGCTGACGGCGGGATTGCTCGATCAGCTCATCCACCCTGGCCGGGTCGAAGGACACCTCCTCGGCCTCGGCCTGGAGACCCTTGATCTGCCGCAGGCTGGGGGTGGGCTCGACATCGAGCTCCAGGGTGATCGTGAGGTCGCTGCCGGGCTCGAAGCGCTCCAGCACCAGCTCGAAGCCCTCGCTCAGCTCCGGCCGGCTGATGGCGGCCACCTTCTCGATCTCCAGGGCATCGCGGCAGGCGGCGTCCACCAGCTCCTCGAGCGCCGTGGCGCGCACCCGCAGGGGGCCGATCTGCTGCAGCAGCACCGGCCGGGGCACCTTGCCCTTGCGGAATCCGGGCAGCCGCACGCTGCGGCTGAGCTTGTCCACGGCGGCCTCGTAGCTGGCCTGGCTGCGGCTGCCGGGAATGGCCACCTCCAGGGCCATCCGGCTGCCGGGGCGGGGGGTGGCGGTGACCTGCAGGGCCGGGGCCCCGCTGGTGGCCGGATCCTTCGAGGTGGCGTTGGCGGCGGGACTCATGGCAGCTCGGTGCAGCCCGCGATCCTAAGAAAGAGGGCGCACCCGCCTCCAGGAGCGGTAAGGTGCATCGATACGACAAACCAGCGGCAGTTTTCCAGCACCAGACCGGGCGCGCACCCGAGCGCACCCCCTCAACGCACCTCCTGCCTGCTCCGCTCACCACCCTCCCCGCAGCCCTCGCCCCCGAGTTCCAGCCACGCGAGCTCCACCCAGCCGGATCCCCAGCGTGCCGCTGCCGGTAAGGGTGTCGCTCCCAGGCTTTCACGCCGCGACCGTCGCCCAGCTTTCGACCTCTAGTTTTCGCTTCCACCCAGCTCCCGCCACCACCTCAGCCAGTTCTCCTGCGCCGGGTCCCCGGCCACCCAGGCCACGCGCCCCAGGTCCTGGCCTTCTGCCACCAGGCCCAGCTCTCCGCCATCAGCCCTGGCTCTTCCCGTCTCCCCAGCCCCGATTCCGCTCCGTTGATCAGCGCCTCCACCGCACCCGCATCCGCATCCATCGCCCTGCCCCGCCGCCCTCTGCGGGTGGCGATCCTCGGCGCCACCGGCGCCGTGGGTCAGGAGCTGCTTCAGCTGCTCGAGGAGCGCCGCTTCCCGGTGGCCGAGCTGCGGCCCCTGGCCTCTCCCCGCTCCGCCGGCCGCACCCTGCGCTGGCAGCAGCAGGACCTGCCGATTGCCGCAGTCAGCGCCGAGGCCTTCGAGGGGGTGGATCTGGTGCTGGCCTCCGCCGGCGGCGCCGCCTCGCGCCAGTGGGCTCCGGTGGCGGCGGCGGCCGGTGCGGTGGTGATCGACAACTCCAGCGCCTTCCGCATGGACCCCGAGGTGCCGCTGGTGGTGCCGGAAGTCAACCCGCAGGCGGCCTTCGCCCACCGCGGCATCATCGCCAACCCCAACTGCACCACGATCCTGCTCACCCTGGCCCTCGCTCCCCTGCATGGGCGGCGGCCGATCCGGCGGGTGGTGGTGAGCACCTACCAGAGCGCCAGCGGCGCCGGCGCCCGGGCCATGGAGGAGCTGCGCCAGCTCAGCCGCACCGTGCTCGACGGCGGCGAGGCCCGCAGCCATGTGCTGCCCCATTCGCTGGCCTTCAACCTCTTCCTGCACAACTCCCCCCTGCAGCCCAACGGCTACTGCGAGGAGGAGCTGAAGATGGTGAACGAGACCCGCAAGATCATGGGCATTCCCGATCTGCGCCTCACCGCCACCTGCGTGCGCGTGCCGGTGCTGCGGGCCCATTCCGAGGCCGTGAACATCGAGTTTCACGAGCCCTTCCCGGTGGATGAGGCCCGCGCCCTGCTGCGCCAGGCCCCCGGAGTGGAACTGCTGGAAGACTTCGCGGCCAACCGCTTCCCCATGCCCACCGATGTCACTGGCCGGGATCCGGTGGCGGTGGGCCGCATCCGCCAGGACCTCAGCGATCCCAACGCCCTGGAGCTGTGGCTCTGCGGCGACCAGATCCGCAAGGGTGCGGCCCTCAATGCCGTGCAGATCGCCGAGCTGCTGCAGAGTCCGCCCGCCAGTGCCGGAGGTCCCGTTTGAGCCGCGCTCCCTTCGGCCGGGTGCTCACCGCCATGGTCACCCCATTCCGCGCCGACGGGGCGGTGGACCTGGAGCTGGCGGCGCGTCTGGCCGAACACCTGGTGAGCCACGGCTCCGATGGCCTGGTGCTCTGCGGCACCACCGGCGAGTCGCCCACCCTCAGCTGGGCTGAGGAGCATGAGCTGTTCGCCGCCGTGCGCGACGCCCTCGCCGGCCGGGTGCCCCTGCTGGCCGGCAGCGGCAGCAACTGCACCGCCGAGGCGGTGGAGGCCACCCGCCAGGCGGCGGCCCTGGGGGCCGATGGTGCCCTGGTGGTGGTGCCCTACTACAACAAGCCGCCCCAGGACGGACTGGAGGCCCATTTCCGGGCCGTGGCCCAGGCGGCGCCCGAACTGCCGGTGATGCTCTACAACATCCCCGGCCGCACCGGCACCAGCCTGGCGCCCGCCACCGTGGCCCGGCTGCTCGACCTGCCCAACGTGGTGAGCTTCAAGGCCGCCAGCGGCAGCACCGATGAGGTGAGCGCCCTGCGGGCCGCGTGCGGCGACCGCCTGGCCATCTACTCCGGCGACGACGCCCTGACCCTGCCGATGCTGGCGGTGGGCGCCGTGGGCGTGGTGAGCGTGGCCAGCCACGTGGCCGGCGAGCGCATCAGCGCCATGGTGCGGGCCTTCCTCGACGGCGACCTGGCAACGGCCCTGCACCTGCACGAGCAGCTGCTGCCTCTGTGCAAGGCGCTGTTCTGCACCACCAACCCGATCCCGGTCAAGGCCGCCCTGGAGCTGAGCGGCTGGCCGGTGGGCGCCCCAAGACTTCCCCTCCTTCCCGCAGACGACACCGTGAGACAACGCCTTTCCGAAACCCTGGCCGCCCTGCGTCCCACCTGACGCCAAGGCTGATCCCGCGCAGGCGCCGCCGCTGCAGCCCTGCCACCGAGCCCTCATCCACCCATCCCTGACCCCATTTCCGAGATCTTCATGTCCAGTTCCAACGGCACCACCAGTTCCAACGGCCGCAACCCCTCCGCCCAACCCGCCCTGCGGGTGATCCCCCTCGGCGGCCTCCACGAGATCGGCAAGAACACCTGTGTGTTCGAGTACGGCGACGACATCATGCTGGTGGATGCCGGCCTCTCCTTCCCCAGCGATGGCATGCACGGGGTCAACGTGGTGATGCCCGACACCAGCTACCTGAAGGAGAACCAGAAGCGCATCCGCGGCATGATCGTGACCCACGGTCACGAAGATCACATCGGCGGCATCGCCCACCACCTCAAGAACTTCAACATCCCGGTGATCCATGGGCCGCGCCTGGCCCTGGCACTGCTCACCGGCAAGATGGAGGAAGCCGGTGTGATGGACCGCACCATCCTCAAGACCGTGGCGCCCCGCGATGTGGTGAAGGTGGGGCAGCACTTCTCGGTGGAATTCATCCGCAACACCCACTCGATGGCGGACAGCTTCTCGCTGGCCATCACCACCCCGGTGGGCACCGTGATCTTCACCGGTGACTTCAAGTTCGACCACACCCCGGTGGATGGCGAGCACTTCGACATGGCCCGCCTGGCCCACTACGGCGAGCAGGGAGTGCTGTGCCTGTTCAGCGACTCCACCAATGCCGAGGTGCCGGGCTTCTGTCCCTCAGAGCGCTCGGTGTTCCCCAACCTCGACCGGCAGATCTCCCAGGCCCAGGGCCGGGTGATCATCACAACCTTCGCCAGCTCCATTCACCGGGTGGCGATGATTCTGGAGCTGGCCCTCAAGAACGGCCGCAAGGTGGGTCTGCTGGGCCGCTCGATGCTCAACGTGATCGCCAAGGCCCGCGAGCTCGGCTACATGCGCGCCCCCGATGATCTGTTTGTGCCGATCAAGCAGATCCGCGACCTGCCCGACCGCGAAACCCTGCTGCTGATGACCGGCAGCCAGGGCGAGCCGCTGGCGGCCCTCAGCCGTATCTCCCGCGGGGAGCATCCCCAGGTGCAGGTGAAGAGCAGCGACACCATCATTTTCTCCGCCAACCCCATCCCCGGCAACACGATTTCGGTGGTCAACACCATCGACCGGCTGATGATGCTGGGCGCCAAGGTGGTGTACGGCAAGGGTGAGGGCATCCACGTGTCCGGCCACGGCTTCCAGGAGGACCAGAAACTGATGCTGGCCCTGGTCAAGCCGAAGTTCTTCGTGCCGGTGCACGGCGAGCACCGCATGCTCGTGTGCCACAGCCGCACGGCCCAGGCGATGGGCGTGCCGGCCGACAACATGCTGATCATCGACAACGGCGATGTGGTGGAACTCACCCCGGATTCGATCAGTTGTGGTGAACCGGTGAAGGCCGGGATCGAGCTGCTCGATGCCTCCCGCAACGGCATCGTCGATGCCCGGGTGCTCAAGGAGCGCCAGCAGCTGGCCGAGGACGGGGTGATCACCCTGCTGGCGGCGATCAGCACCGACGGCGCCATGGTGGCCCCGCCCCGGGTGACCCTGCGGGGGGTGGTGACCACCGCCGATGCCCGCAAGCTCAGCCTCTGGGCCGAGCGCGAGATCACCTGGGTGCTGGAGAACCGCTGGAAGCAGCTCTGCCGCGTCAGTGGCGGCCAGGCCCCCGACGTGGACTGGGTGGGCGTGCAGCGCGAGGTGGAACTAGGCCTGCAGCGCCGCCTGCGCCGGGAGCTGCAGGTGGAGCCCCTGATCCTCTGCCTGGTGCAGCCGGCCCCCGCCGGCACGCCCGTGTACAAGGGCCGCGCCGATGCCGAACCCGATTCCCGCACGGCACCCCGGGGCCGCGGCGGCCGGGATGGCGGCCGCGATGCTGGCCGGCCTAGCCGCTCGGTTGACCGCCAGAACCGCGCCCCCCGGCCCCAGCAGGAGCGCCAGCCGGTGGTGGTTGGCGCCGCCCCTGCCGCTGCCAAGCCCGCCCCTGCCGCTGCCAGCGCTCCTGCCGCCGCGGCCCCGGAGCCGGAATTCGCCGGCCGCACCCGCCGCCGCCGCTCGGCCGCGGCCGCTGGCTGAGGGCCTCGGGCCCCAGCCCCGGCGTCAGCTCAGACGCACCCGCAGCAGCCCCCGGCTGAGCTCCTCCACCTCCCGGGCGCTGAGGCGGGTGGGGTCGAAGGCCAGCGGATCCACCGGGCGCCGGGCCGCCCGTGCGGCGCCGGCCAGGTCCGGGGTTGCATTCAGTTCCAGGGCTTCAGCGCTGGCGGGATCGGCCTGGGCCACCGCTAGCTGCTCCGGTTCCTCCACCACCTCCACCGTGAGGTCCTCCATCCAGGGCATCGCGGCCGCCCCGCCCGCGGTTCCGCCCGCCGCCGCGGTTCCGCCCGCCGCCGCGGCTGCGGCCGCGGCGATCTCGCCCACGGTGGCTGCGGGCTCGGCGGCGCTGGGCAGGCACTTGCCCTCCTCCACCTGGCTGCACTGCTGCAGGCCCTGCTCGGCGATCTCCCGCAGGGTGGTTTCGTTGCAGTTCTCCAGCACGGCCTGGTAGTGGCCGCGGGCTTCGGCCAGCGCGCCCATGCCGTAGAGGCGGGTGTGCCCCAGCAGCAGCTGCAGCCGCAGCCGCACCGGATCGGCGGGATTGGCGGGCAGTTCGCCCAGCAGCGTCTTGCTGAGGGCCTCCACCTGGGACCACTCCCGCTCACTGTAGAGCCGCTCGATGGTGGCGTAGCGCTGTTGCAGGACCTCGGGCGTCAGGCTCATGGCTCTGCGGGGGCGGAATCACGGCAGAGCCACAGTGTGGTCGCCCGCCAGCGCAGTTGCCATCCGTCGCCCAGATCGGCCCGCCCCGGGCCGCGCCCGGCTGCCAGCCGCTGCAGCGGCGTCTCCAGGCTGCGCGCCGGCCAGCGCCGGCCGCTGTGGCGTTCCAGCCAAAGCATCAGCAGCTGGCCCTGATTGGCCCGTTGCAGGGCCGCTAGCCGCCGCCAGTCCAGGCCGGCGCCCACCGCTTCCGGCGGGGCCGGCCTCAGCAGCGGCTCCAGGGCCAGCTGCAGCAGTTCGCCGCTGGCCGCCTCCGCCTCGGCCAGCTGTTCGGCCGCCCGGGCGATGCGCCGGTCGGCTCCGGGGTGCAGGGCGTTGAGCACCGGCCCCACCTCCAGGCGCAGGCGGTTGCGGCTGAAGGTCCCATCGCCGTTGCTGCTGTCGCTCCACACCGGCAGCTCCAGCGCCCGGCAGATGCGGGCGGTGTCGCTGCGGTCGAACTCCAGCAGGGGCCGCACCAGCTCCACCGCGCCCTCCAGCCGGCGCCGCCGGCGCAGGCTGGCCAGCCCGCGGCGGTGGGAACCCCGGGCGAGGTTGAGCAGCAGGGTTTCGGCGCGGTCGGTGGCGGTGTGGCCGGTGAGCACCCGGGTGCTGCCCAGCTCCCGGGCCCGCTGGGCCAGCCGCCCGTAGCGCCACTGGCGCGCCGCCGCCTCCGTGGGCCGCTGGCCGGCGGGGCGCCGCCAGCGCTCCAGCTCCAGCGGCAGGCCGCGGCCCGCGGCCCAGGCGGCCAGCTCGGCGGCCTGCTGAGCGGATTCCGGCCGCCAGCGGTGATCGCCGTGCCAGAGGCTGAGCCGCCAGCTGTGGCGGGTCCGCAGGTCGAGCAGCAGCCCCAGCAGGGCCATCGAGTCCTGCCCGCCCGACACCGCCAGCAGCAGGGGCGCGCCGGCCGGCAGCAGCTCCGGCTGGCGCTGCAGCAGGCGGTGCAGGCGGTGATGGTCGCCGCTCCAGGGGGCCGTGGGCTTGGGGTGGGAGAATCCACCCCACTGTGCTTCCCCCGGCATGTCGCGTCTCGATCGCCTGCCCGCCCCGCTGCACGCCGCCCTGGGCCAGCGCAGCCTGCTCAAGGTGATCGCCGGCCTGACCAACTTCGATGCCGTCGGTGTGGCCCGCATCGCCCGGGCCGCCGGCCGCGGTGGCGCCGATCTGATCGACATCGCCTGTGATCCCGGCCTGGTGCGCACCGCCGCTGCCAGCGGCCTGCCCATCTGCGTGTCGGCGGTGGATCCGGAGCTGTTCCCCGCCGCCGTGGAGGCCGGTGCCGCCCTGGTGGAGATCGGCAACTACGACGCCTTCTATCCCCAGGGCCGGATCTTCGATGCCGACGAGGTGCTGGACCTCACCCGCCGCAGCCGTGCGCTGCTGGGCGAGGTGGTGCTGAGCGTCACCGTGCCACACGTACTGCCCCTCGATCAGCAGGAGCAGCTGGCCCTGGATCTGGTGGCCGCCGGCGCCGACCTGATCCAGACCGAGGGCGGCACCAGCGCCCGCCCCTTCAGTGCCGGCAGCCTGGGCCTGATCGAGAAGGCCGCCCCCACCCTGGCAGCCGCCCATGGCATCAGCCGGGCCCTGGCCGCCGCCGGACTGGCCGCGCCGGTTCTCTGCGCCTCGGGCCTGTCGGCCGTGAGCGTGCCGATGGCGATCGCCGCCGGGGCTTCCGGGGTGGGCGTGGGCTCGGCCGTCAACAGGCTCGACGACGAGCTGGCGATGGTGGCCGTGGTGCGCGGCCTGCGTGAGGCCCTGGGCGAAGGCGTGGCCGCCCCCAGCCTCCTGTAACAGCCCGCACCGTCGCCGCTGTCGGCGGCAGCGTCCGCGTATACCCTGATGCCGCCCGTTCCCCCGACATCATGGGAGCCTTCATCTGGCTGCTGCAGTGGCCGATCCGTGCGCTGATTCTGCTGTTGGTTGACGTTCTGCCGCTCGGCGTGAAGGTGGACAGCTTCCGCACCGCCCTGCTCTCGTCGGTGGTGATCGGCCTGCTGGGCACCCTGCTGGCCTGGCCCCTGAGGCTGCTGCTCGGCCCCGTCTGGGCGGTGACCAGCCTCGGCGGCCTGATCAGTCCGGTGAGTGTGTTGTTCAACTGGCTGATCACCATCATCCTGTTCGGCCTGGCGGCGGCCCTGATCAAGGGCTTCCGGCTCGAGCGCGGCCTGCTCAGCGCCGCTCTGGGCGCCGTGGTCTATGCCGTGCTCTCGGCCATCATCCTGCGCAGGCTCGGCCTCGAGGTCGAGTTCACCCGCGTCGCCGCCCAGATCACCGGGGCCGCCGCCTGAGCCTGAGCCAGCCTTCCCGGGTCGCGTCACCCCGCCCGCCCCGGTGACAATGGGGCCATGGCCGCTCCTTTCCAGCTCCACGCACCCTACGAACCTAAGGGCGACCAGCCCCAGGCCATCGCGGCCCTAGTGCGCGCCTTGGAGGCTGGCGGCCGCTACCAGACCCTGCTGGGGGCCACCGGCACCGGCAAGACGTTCACGATCGCCAATGTGATCGCCCAGACCGGGCGTCCCACCCTGGTGCTGGCCCACAACAAGACCCTGGCGGCCCAGCTCTGCAACGAGCTCCGGGAGTTCTTCCCGCACAACGCCGTTGAATATTTCATCTCCTACTACGACTACTACCAGCCCGAGGCCTACGTGCCGGTCTCGGACACCTACATCGCCAAGACCGCGTCGATCAACGAGGAGATCGACATGCTGCGCCACTCGGCCACGCGCTCGCTGTTCGAGCGCCGCGATGTGATCGTGGTCGCCTCGATCAGCTGCATCTACGGACTGGGGATTCCCAGCGAATACCTCAAGGCGGCGGTGAAATTCCAGGTGGGCGACAGCCTCAATCTGCGCGGTTCCCTGCGCGAGCTGGTGAACAACCAGTACAGCCGCAACGACGTGGAGATCAGCCGCGGCCGCTTCCGCGTGCGCGGCGATGTGCTGGAGATCGGTCCGGCCTACGAAGACCGGCTGGTGCGCATCGAGCTGTTTGGTGACGAGGTGGAGGCGATCCGCTACGTGGACCCCACCAGCGGCGAGATCCTGCAGAGCCTCGAGAGCATCAACATCTACCCGGCCAAGCACTTCGTGACGCCCAAGGAGCGGCTGGAGGAGGCGATCAAGGCGATCCGCGCCGAACTGCTCGAACGCCTTGACGTGCTCAACGGCCAGGGCCGGCTGCTGGAGGCCCAGCGCCTGGAGCAGCGCACCACCTACGACCTGGAGATGCTCGAGCAGGTGGGCTACTGCAACGGCGTGGAGAACTATGCCCGCCACCTGGCCGGCCGCGCCGCCGGCACGCCGCCGGAGTGTCTGATCGACTACTTCCCCGACGACTGGCTGCTGGTGGTGGACGAATCCCACGTGACCTGCAGCCAGCTGCAGGCCATGTACAACGGCGACCAGAGCCGCAAGCAGGTGCTGGTGGAGCACGGCTTCCGCCTGCCCTCCGCCGCCGACAACCGCCCGCTCAAGGCCGAGGAGTTCTGGCAGAAGGCGCGCCAGACGATCTTCGTGAGCGCCACCCCCGGCGATCGGGAGCTCGGTCGCAGCGAGGGGCGGGTGGTGGAGCAGGTGATCCGGCCCACCGGCGTGCTTGACCCGGTGGTGGAGGTGCGACCCACCGACGGCCAGGTGGACGACCTGCTGGGTGAGATCCGCGTGCGGGCCGAGAAGCAGGAGCGGGTGCTGGTGACCACGCTCACCAAGCGCATGGCCGAGGACCTCACCGACTACCTGGCCGAGAACGGCGTGCGGGTGCGCTACCTGCACTCGGAGATCCACTCGATCGAGCGCATCGAGATCATCCAGGACCTGCGCAACGGCGACTACGACGTGCTGGTGGGGGTGAACCTGCTGCGCGAGGGCCTGGACCTGCCGGAGGTGTCGATGGTGGCGATCCTCGATGCCGACAAGGAGGGCTTCCTGCGGGCCGAGCGCTCCCTGATCCAGACCATCGGCCGGGCCGCCCGCCACGTGGAGGGCACGGCCCTGCTCTATGCCGACAACCTCACCGATTCGATGGCCAGGGCGATCTCGGAAACCGAGCGCCGCCGCGCCATTCAGCAGGCCTACAACGAACAGCACGGCATCACCCCCACCCCGGCGGGCAAACGGGCCGGCAATTCGATCCTGGCGTTCCTGGAGGTGTCGCGCCGCCTCAACGACGAGCAACTCGAGGAGGCCAGCGAACAGGCCGAGCACAACGCGGTGCCCCTCGATGCCCTGCCGGAGCTGATTCAGCAGCTCGAGGAGAAGATGAAGAAGGCGGCCAAGAACCTGGAGTTCGAAGAGGCGGCCAACCTGCGCGACCGCATCAAGGGCCTGCGCCAGAAGCTGGTGGGCAAGGCCTGAGGCGCCGCATCGAGCCGCGCCTACACAGGCGCCTCGGTGCCCTCAGCGCGGTGGCTCACGGCGCCGCCCAGGCCGAAGGCGGCGTGCACCGTCTGCAGGGCGCGCACGCCGTCGTCGGCCGCCACCACGCAGCTGGTGCGGATTTCGCTGGTGGCGATCATCTCGATGTTGATGGCCGCCTCCGCCAGGCAGCGGAACATGCGGGCCGCCGTGCCGGGGATGCAGGGCATGCCGGCCCCCACGGCGCTGATGCGGGCGATCGCCGGACCCTCCTCGAAGCGGGAGCCGGGCCACTGGCGCAGCAGAGGCGCCAGGGCCCGCTCGGCCCGGCTGCGCTCGTCGCGTCGCAGGGTGAAGCTGATGTCGCGGCTGAGCTGCCCGGCTTCGGTGTGGGTGCGCTCCGACTGCACGATGGCATCGAGGCTGATGCCGGCATCGGCCAGGGCGCGGCAGACGGCGGCGGCGGTGCCGGGCCGGTCGGGCACCCGGCGCACGGACACCTGGGCCTGGTCGCGGTCGAGGGCGACGCCGCGCACCGGCGGGGCCTCCAGGCGGCAGAGCTCGGGGTTGTGCCGCAGTTGGCCCTCGTGCAGCTCGAAGGCCTCGGCGGCGGCCCGCAGGGCCCGCTGGCCCTGTTCGCCAGCCACCAGACAGCTCACCTTCACCTCGCTGGTGGCGATCAGGCGCAGGTTCACGCCGCTGCGGGCCAGGGTGTCGAACAGGCGGGCCGCCACCCCGGGCCGGCCCATGATCCCTGCGCCGGAGATGCTCAGTTTGGCCAGGCCGCCCTCCCCCTGCAGCCGGGCCCCGGCGCCGTCCTCCACCAGGGGGGCGCCCATGGCGCTGAGTACCTCGCGGCACACCAGCTGGGCGTGGTCGAGATCGGCCTCCGGCAGGGTAAATGCGATGTCGTTGGTGTAGCCGTCGCCGCGGCTGCCCTCGTGGGTGGCCTGCACGATCAGGTCCACGTTCAGGCCGGCGGCCCCCAGGGCCTCGAACAGCTGGGCCGCCACCCCGGGGCGGTCGGGCACGTGGGAGAGGGCCACCACCGCCTGGTGGGTTTCCAGCTGGGCGCCATCCACGGGCTTGCCCAGCTCCAGCCCGCCGCTGCCTATCGGCTGGGGGCTGCCGCTGGTGAGCCGGGTGCCCGGCGCCTCGCTCCAGCTGGAGCGCACCACCAGCGGCACGCCGTAGTTGCGGGCGATCTCCACGGCCCGCGGGTGCAGCACGGCGGCCCCCAGGCTGGCCAGTTCGAGCATCTCGTCGCAGGTCACCGTGTCCAGGAACTGGGCATCGGCCACCTTGCGCGGGTCGGTGGTGAGCACCCCCGGCACATCGGTGTAGATCTCGCAGGCCTCGGCGCCGAGGGCCGCCGCCAGGGCCACCGCCGAGGTGTCGGAGCCGCCCCGGCCCAGGGTGGTGATTTCGGGGGTGCCGGCGGCGCCGCTGCTGGTGCCCTGGAAGCCGGCCACCACCACCACATGGCCGTCATCGAGCAGGCGCCGCAGCCGCTCGGTGCGGATCTCCAGGATGCGCGCCCGGCCGTGGGACGACTCGGTGACGATGCCGGCCTGGGTGCCGGTCATCGACACGGCCGGCACCCCCAGGGCATGCAGGGCCATCGACAGCAGGGCGATCGACACCTGCTCGCCGGTGGAGAGCAGCATGTCCATTTCCCGCTGGGGCGGCTCGCTGCAGAGCGCCCGCGCCAGGCCGGTGAGCTCATCGGTGGTGTGGCCCATGGCCGACACCACCACCACCAGCTCGTGGCCGTCCTCGCGGCAGCGGGCCACGCGCTGAGCCACCGCCTGGATGCGCTCCACGTCGGCCACCGAGGTGCCCCCGAACTTCTGAACCAGCAGGGCCATGGCACCGCGGCCGCCCCACGCGGTCCGCACATCGATCGGCCCGATTATCTGCCCTCAGTCCGCGCTGGCGCCGAGCGGGTGGCCAACCCCCAGCAGGAAACCGTCCCGGAAGGCGGCCCCGGGCTCGGCGCCGCGCTTGAGATCGGCCTCCGCCTCCAGCAGCTGGCCCAGCAGGCGCAGGAAGCGCTCGGGGCTGCGGCCGCGGATCTGGCGGCGCAGCACGTAGATGCGCTTGGGGTTGCCGATGCCGGCCGCCTTGGCGATGGCGGCCACGTCCTGCTCGCCCTGGCGATCGAGCAGGGCCACCCACAGCCAGCCGCGGATCTGGCCGCTGAGGGTGGCCACGATGCGCAGGGCCGGCTCACCGGCGGTCAGCAGGTCGTCCAGCAGGGCGATGGCCTCGGCGGCCTGGCCGGCCAGCAGGGCATCGCCCACCGCCAGGGCGGTGGTGCTGTGGCCGCCCACCAGGGCCCGCACCGCCGCCAGGGTGATTGGCCCGCCGTTGCCCCCCTGGGGGCCGCCGGCGTAGAGGCTGAGTTTCTCCAGTTCGCCGGCCAGCCGGGCGCTGTCGTTGCCCACGGCGGCCGAAAGCGCCTCGGCGGCGTCCGGCTCCAGCTGCAGGCCCAGCTCCCGGGCGGTGCGGGCCACCAGCTCCACCTGGCCGGCGCTGTCCCACACCGAGGGCAGGGCGAAGCTGCGCTCACTGGCCTGGCCGGCCTTGACCAGTTTCTGCAGGGCCTTGGTGGTGCGCAGGCGCCCGTCGGGTTTGGCCGGGTTGATCAGCAGCAGGTGGCAGCTGGGCGGGATCAGCTCCAGGGCGTCCTCCAGCTGGTCGGCCAGCTCGGTGGGGCACTGGTTGCAGAAGGGACTGCGCTGCAGCAGCACCACCCGGGCGCCGGCGCCGAAGGGCGGTGTGCGCGCCTCCTCCAGGGCCCGCGCCGCCTGGTCCGGTTCGTTGCCGTCGAGGCGGCTGAGGTTGATCGCCGCCCAGGCCGGGTCCACCAGCTCCGCGATCAGGGCGTCCACGGCCCGGGTGCGGGCGGCCTCGTCGTCGCCCCAGAGCAGGTGAATCGGCATCAGCGGCTGGAGCGGCGCGGTTGCAGGTGGCCGGAGCCGGGAACCACGGGCATGTCGATGGCGTCCAGCACCAGGTGGCAGTCCAGCACCTCCGCATCGTTGCTCACCAGCACAGCTGCTCTGGCGCTGATGGCGGCAGCCAGCTCAAGGGCGGCAGCGGCACTGAGCTCGCCAACGGCCGCTGGCCGCTGGCGCAGGCGGGCGGCCGCTTCGGCCACGGCGGCATCCACCGCAACGACCTGCCAGGCCTGGACGTCGGCGAAAACCTGGCGGTAGCTCTGGGCCCGGGTCTCGTGACCCTGGCTGAGGGGGCCTTCGAGTAGACGCATCAGGCTGAGGCTGCTGATCTGGCCACGCCAATACCCCCGGGCGATTCCCCCCAGGAGCCTGCTGGTGAACCCGCCGCTGCCCGCTGTTCCCTTCAGAAAGTCGATCAGCGCCGAGGCTTCGAAGCCGATCAGGGCTCCGTAGGGGAGGTGGTGCAGGTCCAGCGGAGGGCTGGTATCGCCCTGGTGGTCCTGTGCGCTCTGTCTGTTGCCGGAGGCCTGTGACCAGTAGCCGCGGCCGGTGCCCCGCAGGCCCAGCAGGCGGCGGCGCTGGGGCACATGACGCTGGTGGAGCGGCACCAGGGCCGCCACGGGCTCTCCGTTGCGGTTGATCACCAGCTGCTCGCCGGCCTCGGCGCGCCGGAGCAGCTCGGGCAGGCGCCGTCTGGCGTCCTGCACCCCCAGGGATTCGGGCATGGCTGCGTCGGGGGGTGTTGCGGTTTGATCCGGATTCTGTACACGCTGTACAGGATGGGAGTGGGTCACTGCAGGCGAGCACCCTGGGGGCGAGCTCAGTGCGAGGCCTCGCGCTGTGGCTTGAGGCCTCTGGGCCAGCCTGGGACCATCGGCTTCCCCCAGTCTCCTGGCCCGCGTGGATTCTCGGCTCGACCATCCGATCTTCAGCGAGAGCATCGCCCTGATCCGGGCGCTGCTGGCGGAGCGGGCGGCGGCCGATCCGGTGCTGGCGGGGCGGCTGGCGGGGTTGGATGGGCTGGAGCGCGACGTGCTGGAGCGCTGCATCCACAGCAGCGGCGATGTGCAGATCGCCACCGGGCTGCGGTTCACCACCGGGGCCTGCGCGGCCGGGGTGGCGGCGCTGCGGGCCGGGGCGCCGATCCTTACCGACACGGCCATGGCCGCGGCGGCGGTGGCGCCGATGGCGGGGCGCACCTTCGCTAACCGGGTGGTGAGCGCGCTGGAGTGGGCTCCCGCCGTGGCGCCCGCGGGCTCGACGCGCGCGGCGGCCGGTATGGCGGCGGCCCTGGCGGAGCTGGGCGGCGGCCCGGTGGTGCTGATCGGCAGCGCCCCCACCGCCCTGGAGGGGCTGCTGGAGCAGGTGGCGCGCGGGACGGTGGCGGCGCCGGCCCTGGTGATCGGCATGCCGGTGGGGTTCGTGGGGGTGGAGCAGAGCAAGCGCCACCTGGCGGCGAGTGGCCTGGCCCATGTCGGGCTCGAGGGCTCCAAGGGCGGAGCCGCCCTGGTGGCCGCGGCCTGCAACGCCCTGCTGCGGGCCGGCTGGCTTCAGGCGGCGAGCGCCCCGTCCCCTGACTCCCCGGCTGCTGAATTCCCTTCCCCCTTCTCCGGCTGACCGAGGCTGATCTGGCTGTTGGCCTCGATGCGGCCGAGCACCTGGCGGGCGCGCAGCACCACCGGCGCCGGCACGCCGGCCAGGCGGGCGGCCTCGATGCCGTAGCTGCGGCTGGCGCCGCCGGGCACCACGCGGTGCAGGAAGCGCAGGTCGTGGCCGGTTTCCTCCACCAGCACCCGGGCGTTGGCCACGTTGGGCAGCAGGCCGGCCAGCGCGTTGAGCTCGTGGTAGTGGGTGGCGAACACACAGCGGGCGCCGATGGCTGTGGCCAGGTGCTCGGCCACCGCCCAGGCGATCGAGAGGCCGTCGAAGGTGGCGGTGCCGCGGCCGATCTCATCGAGCAGCACCAGCGAGCGGGCCGTGGCGTGGTGTAAAATGTTGGCCGTCTCGGCCATCTCCACCATGAACGTGGACTGGCCGGCGGCGAGGTCGTCGCCGGCGCCGACGCGGGTGAACAGGCGGTCGGCGATGCCCAGGCGCGCCGAGCGGGCCGGGATCCAGCTGCCCATCTGGGCCATCAGCTGCAGCAGGCCGGTCTGGCGCAGGTAGCAGCTCTTGCCGCTGGCGTTGGGGCCGGTGAGGATCAGCAGGTCGGGGGGATCGCCGGCCTGGCTGGAGCCCCGGGCCGTGCCGCCACCGAGGGCGATGCCGTTGGCGGTGAAGCCCTCGCCGGCCAGCAGCTGCTCCACCACCGGGTGGCGGCCGGCCTCGATCTGCAGCACCCGGGCATCGGCGCCGCCGGGGTCGGTGATCTCAGGACAGCAGTAGCCGCCGGTGGCGGCCACCTCGGCCAGGCCGGCGATGGCATCGAGCTCCGCCACCAGCCGGGCGGCCGTGCGGATGGCGCCGGCCTGCTCACCCACGCGGCCGCGCAGGGCGCAGAACAGCTCGTATTCGCGCTGGGCGGTGCGGGCCCGCAGTTGCTGGATGCGGCCCTCGCGGGCCTTGAGTTCGGGGGTGACGAAGCGCTCCTCGTTGGCCAGGGTCTGGCGGCGGATCCAGTGGTCGGGCACGGCCGCGGCCTTGGCCCGGCTCACGGCCAGGAAGTAGCCGAAGGTGCGGTGGTGCTGCAGCCGCAGGGTGCTGATGCCGCTGAGCCGGCGCTCGGCGGCCTCCTGGCCGGCCAGCCAGGCGTCCTGGTCGTCGAGCTGGTTGCGCAGGCCGTCGAGCTGGGCATCGACGCCGTCGTGGATCAGGCCGCCCTCGCTCAGGGCCAGGGGCGGGCTCTCCACCAGGGTGTGGCGCAGCGCGTCCGCCAGCTCGGCCAGCTCGGGCCAGGGGCGGGCCAGGGCCTGCAGCGGCGCGCTGGCGGCGCCGGCCAGCAGGGCGGCCAGCTGGGGCAGGCGCTCGAGGCCGTCGGCCAGGGCCACCAGATCGCGCGCCGAAGCGCTGCCGGCGCCGGCCCGGCCGGCCAGGCGCTCGAGGTCGGCCATGGGCCGCAGCAGCCGGCGCACCGCCAGGCGCAGGGGCCGCTGGCCCACCAGCTCGCTCACGCCGTCCTGGCGCTCGAGGATCGCGGTGCGCTCCACCAGCGGCGCCTCCAGCCAGCGGCGCAGGCAGCGGCCGCCCATGGCGGTGTGGGTGCAGTCGATCGCCCAGAGCAGGGAGCCGTGCAGGCTGCCGCCCAGCTGGGTGCGGGTGAGCTCCAGGTTGCGGCGGGTGGCGGCATCGAGCACCAGGGCGTCGCCGGCGTGCCGGGTGGTGGGCAGATCGAGGGGCACCAGGGCGTGCTCGCCGTCATTGCCATTGGCGGGACCGGCGCCGTTCTGGGTGCTGTCGAGGTAGTGCACCAGGCCGCCGGCGGCGCGCAGGGCCAGGGGCACCTCCCCCAGCCCGAGGCCATCGAGGCTGGCCAGGCCGAAGCGCTCCTTGAGGGTGGCGCTGGCCTCCGGGGTTTCGAAGGGGGTGCGGGGCAGCCGCGTGAGGCGCAGGTTGGCGGGACACCAGGGGGGCGCTGCCTCGCCGCCGCCCTCGCCACTGGCCTCTAGGCCGACTCCGGGCCAGAGCACCTCGGCGGCCTCCAGCTGCAGCAGTTCCTGGTGCAGGGCGTCGCTGCCGGCACGCTCACTGACGCGGAACTCGCCGGTGCTCACATCGGCCACCGCCAGGCCCCAGCGGGCCGCCGAGGTGCCGGCGCTGACGCCGGCGCCGGCCGGGCCCTCGAGCACCACGGCGCAGAGCCAGTTGTTGCGGCGGGCGGCGAGCATGCCCTCCTCCAGCACCGTGCCGGGGGTGATCACCCGGGTGATGTCGCGGCGCAGCAGCTCGCCGCGGCCCTGGCTGCGGGCGCTGGCCTCCTCGAGCTGGTCGCAGAGGGCCACGCTGAGGCCGCGGCGCACCAGCTCGGCGCAGTAGCGCTCGGCGGCGTGGTGGGGGATGCCGGCCATGGGCACCCGGCCGATCGCCTTCCCCCCCTCCTTGCCGGTGAGGGTGAGCTCCAGCAGGCGCGACACGGTGATCGCGTCCTCGAAGAAGCACTCGAAGAAATCCCCCAGCCGGTAGAGCAGCAGGCGCTCGGGGTGGGCGCGCTTGAGCTCCACGTAGTGGCGCAGCATCGGCGTGAGCTGGTCCGGCTCCACCAGGCCGTGGTGGTGCCAGGGGGGCAGGTCGGTGTCGGTGCTGGCCGTTGTGGCGCCGGTGGTGTTCGAGGCGCTGGTTGGGGCGTTTGCGTCGCTGGCGCTGGCGGCAGGGGTGGCGGCGGGCGTGGTGATGGCGGTGCGCGACTGGCGGCGCCGGCGGGGGCGGGCGGCGGCGTCGGCGGCCAGGGCCTCAGGGTCGAGGTGGGCGGCGCCTTCGGCGGCGTTGGCTTTGGCTGTGGCCGCGTTGGCTGTGGCCGCAGCGGCTGGGCTGGCTGCGGACGCGGGGGGTGGAGCGTCGCCGAACAGGCTGCCCTGCACGGTGGCTTCGGGCACGAGCGAAAGCTGCTGCTCGGCTTCCGCGGCCACGGGCGCTCACAGGAATCTCAGGCTGGGATCGTAGGCG
>REEV01000102.1 GCA_007694915.1 Cyanobium sp. PLM2.Bin73
GCAGCTGGTGGGTGACACGGTCACCTACGTGGTGAACCGCAACCTCAACGTCTCCAACCACTGCGTGCAGCACTGCTCCTTCTGCGCCTTCCGCCGCGATCCCGGCGAGGCCGGGGCCTACTGGCTGGAGCTTCCCGACCTGCAGGAGCGCGCCCACCAGGCCCAGCAGGACGGGGCCACCGAGCTCTGCCTGCAGGGCGGCCTCAATCCCGCCGCCCGCCTGGACGGCAGCCAGCTGGCCTATGCCGAGCAGCTGCTGCGGGCCCTGCACCAGGCCGCCCCCGGCATCCACCTGCACGCCTTCTCCCCCCAGGAGCTGGTGTTCTTCGCTGAACAGGACGGCATCCCCCTGGCGGCGGTGCTGGAGCGGCTGCAGGCTGCGGGACTGGGCTCGGTGCCCGGCACCGCCGCCGAGGTGCTCTCCGAGCGGGTGCGGCGGCGCCTCTGCCCGGAAAAGCTCTCGGCCCGCGCCTGGGTGGCGGCCGTGCTGGAGATCCATGCCAGCGGCCTGGCCTCCACCTGCACCCTGATGGCCGGCCACATCGAGGCTCCGGCCGATCTGGCGGCCCACCTGCTCACCCTCGTGGCGGTGCAGGTTGAGGCCCGGCGCAGGGGTGTGGCGGGCTTCAGTGAATTCGTGCTGCTGCCCTTCGTGGGCGAGGCGGCCCCCGCTCCCCTGCGGGCGCGGGTGGGCCGCGACCAGCCCGACCGCGCCGCCATGCTGCGCCTCACGGCCCAGGCCCGCCTGCTGCTGGGGGGCTGGATCAGCGCCCACCAACCCAGCTGGGTGAAGCTCACCCTGCCCGGGGCCACCGAAGCCCTGCGCTGGGGCTGCAACGACCTGGGCGGCACCCTAATGGAGGAGCACATCACCACAATGGCCGGTGCCCGGGGCGGCACCAGCCAGCGGCCTGAGGATCTGGTGGCGGCCGCTGCCAGTCTGGGCCGGCCGGCGCGTCAGCGCACCACCCTCTACGGCCCGCTGCCATGACCAGGCCCTTGCCCCGCCTGCGCCTGCCCTCCCTGCGTCTGCCGGCCCTGCCCGGGACGCTCAAGGCTCCGCCGCTCACCGTCACAGCGCTGGTCACGCTGCTGCTGCTGGCCGTGCCCACGGCGGTGCTGCTGCGCATGCCCCGCCCCCGGGCCGAGGGTCTGGGGCGGCTGCTTCCCCATGCCGGCCTGCTGCAGAGCTTCCCCGCCGCCCCGGAGCGGGAGCCGCCGGCGCTGTGGCGCCAGCGCCTCGATGAGGCCACCGCCGATCTGCTCTGGCGTCAGCAGCGCCAGCTGTGGTGGCAGTTCTGGAGCCATGACCAGGCCGGCGGTGCCTACCTGGTGATGCCCCTGCCGCGCCAGATCCGCGTCGGTGCCCTGAATCCCCCCCCCCACAGCCTGCAGATCGACGGGCTGCTGGTGGTGTCCTCCGGCCCCCTGGCCCAGCGCTTTCTGGAGGACCAGCTGGTGCAGGCCAGCCGCCGCCAGCAGGGCCTCCAGCAGCGCTGCCTGGCGATGCTGGAGCGCGAGCCGGCGGCCTACTGGAGCAGCCAGGGGCTGGAGGCGATGGCCGGCCCCCTGGCTCCCCTGCTTCAGGCCCTGCAGGAGGGCTGCCTGGCCCTGGAACTGGTGCCCGGCGAGCTGCTGGTGAGTGGCGAGGCCGCCTCCGCCAGCGCCGCCCGTGCCGCCGAGCCGGCCATCACGCCCGAAGCCCTGGAACCCGAAGCCCTCGACCCCCAGGCCCTGGAGCCGGCGCTCCTGGAGCACGCCCCTGACACCGTCGGCCCTGACACCGCTGCCCCCGACTCCGCTGACCCCGACTCCGCTGACCCCGACACCGCTGGCCCTGACACCGCCGCGCCTGAGCCCCAGCTCAGCAAGCTCCCGCCCGCCGAGGATCCACTGCCGGACGATGCGCCATTGCCAGACGACGCTCCACCGCCAGCCGGGGCGCTGGCGCTGCCGGAGCCCATCGGCGAGGGACTGCTGCTGCGCCTGGCGGGCCGCTCCCTCGATCCGCTGCTGGCGGGTCTGCTCAGCAGGCCGGAGGTGCGCGAGGCCACCCGCACGGTGTATGGCCTCGGCGATGCCGAACTGGCGCTGCTGCAGGGCACACCCTTCGAGCTGCGCCTGCGGCCCCAGCTGGCGGGTCCCTTCCAGGCCGGTCTGGAGCTGGCCCTGCCGCTCACCGACGACCCGGCGGCCTGGGTGGCCCTCCTCGAGGCCCTCGGCGAGCGGCTGCGCGCCCGGGGTCTGATGGACGATGCGCTGCCGCCCGGCCCCGATGGGCTGGTGTCGATCACCTGGCGCGATGAGCAGGCCCGGGAAGTGGGCGGCTGGCGCTGGCAGCGCTTCCCGAATCAACCCCTGCAGCTGCTGCTGTTCCTTGGTCCTGAACCGGATCTGGAGCTCGAACCCGGCGCTGATCCCGATGGTCCAGGCCCGATCGCCACGGCCGACCTGCCGATGCTCAGCCTCCAGGCCAGGCCCCGCGACCTGGCCGCCCTCAACCTGTTGCCCGGCCAGTTGCCCCTTCCCATGCTGCAGGCCCGTCAGCTGCTGGTGGTGGCCGATGGGGGCGCGGCCGGAGGCAGGGTCAGTCGGCTGCTGGGGCGTCTGCAGCTGGGGGAGCTGCTGCCGCCCCAGCCGGCGGTTCCGCCGCCGACTGAGGAGTCGCTTCCGGAGCTGCCGGATCCGGAGCCGTGACCTCGGCCTGCTTGCGCTCGCGCTTGCGGCGCTCGGCCGCCACGGTTTCCTCCATCAGCTCCACCGCCTGGGCCAGCTTCTCGAGGTTGCCCACGTAGAGGGTGAGATCCTTGTCCACCCGGTCCCGCAGCAGGCCCAGGGCCTCGGCGAGGTCGTGGGCCGACTGGCGCAGGGCGGCGGCGTCCTTGGTGTCGGCCCCCTGTGCCTTCTCCAGCAGGCTGAGCAGGCCCACCGCCACCAGGCGGGAGTAGTGGAAATCGGGCCGGCGCACATTGGCCAGGGCGGTGGCCACGGGTTCCGGGGCCCCCTGGCCCTGCTGGGCGATCCACTCGGTCACCTCATTCACGCTGTGGTGACCCATGGCGGCCATGGCCGTGTCCCGCTGGGCGCGCAGGTCGGCGGCATCGAAGCCGGAGGCGCTGCAGAGGGCGTCGAGCAGCGGCTCGCGTTGTTCGGCGGGGCGGTAGCCGCGGGAGAAGCTGTCGAACACCTGGATCAGGCCGCAGGCAAACAGGGCGTCGCCCTGAAAACCCCGTTGACGGCTGAGCAGATGGAGCTCCACCAGCAGCTCATCCACCATCCGCCGATACACCGGCGCGATCACGTGGGGGAAGGCGCGATGGAAGGCGCGTTTGCTGTCGGAGACGGTGAGGGCTTCGCTCACGCTGCTCGGCGGTTGGTGGATCGACCCTAGCCGCCCGAGCTCAGTAGGATCGAGCTTGCGATCTCCAGAGGCCTGTGACGACGATTCCGATTGTGATTGAGGAGTCGGGCCGGGGAGAGCGGGCATTCGACATCTACTCCCGTCTGTTGCGGGAGCGGATCGTGTTTCTCGGCGAACAGGTGACGGCCGAATCCGCCAACCGCATCGTGGCCCAGCTGCTGTTCCTGGAAGCGGAAGATCCAGACAAGGACATCTACCTCTACATCAATTCCCCGGGTGGCTCCGTCTATGACGGCCTCGGCATCTTCGACACGATGCAGCACATCAAGCCCGATGTGCACACTGTCTGCGTGGGCCTGGCCGCCTCCATGGGGGCCTTCCTGCTCTGCGCCGGCACCAGGGGCAAGCGCAGCAGCCTCGCCCACTCGCGGATCATGATCCACCAGCCCCTCGGCGGTGCCCGCGGCCAGGCCAGCGACATCCGCATTCAGGCCGACGAGATTCTCTACCTCAAGAAGAAGCTCAACCAGGAACTGGCCGACCGCACCGGCCAGCCCCTCAGCCGTATCGAGGAAGACACCGATCGCGACTTCTTCATGTCGCCGGCCGAATGCGTGGCCTATGGCCTGATCGACAAGGTGATCGACAAGCGCCCGGCCGTTCACTCCGTCTGATTCAGCAGAAGAAAAGCCCGCCGGTTGGCGGGCTTTTTTGATGCCTGGCCTGGTTGCTGGCCTGCTCAGCTCTGCACCGGCTCCGGCTGCCGCGCTGTCTCGCTGTCGCCAGCGGGGAGCATGGGGGAGAAGCGGTCTTTCTCGGGGATGGTGGCAAACTCCGAGACGATGGCGCGGAATTCATCGCCGTCGAGCGTTTCTTTCTCGATCAGCAGTTCCACCACCCGGTCCATGCACTCGCGGTGCTCGGCCACCAGCTTCACAGTGTCGGCGTAGCAGTTGAGCACCATCTGCCGCACCGACTCATCCACCCGGCTGGCCATGCGGTCGGACCCGTCGCTGCGGGTCATCAGGTCGCGGCCCAGGAACACCTCCTGGTTGCCAGCCTCCAGGGAGAACTGGCCCAGATCGCTCATGCCGAAGCGGGTGACCATCTGACGGGCGATCGAGGCCACCTGCTGGATGTCACCACCGGCGCCGGTGGTCACCTCCTCGCGGCCGAACACCACGTCTTCGGCGGCACGGCCGCCCAGGGCGCCCATGATCCGGGCCCGCAACTGGGCCTTGCTCACCAGCATCTGCTCCTCGTCGGGGGAGAACCAGGTCAGGCCCTGGGCCTGGCCGCGCGGAATGAGGGTGACCTTCTGCACCGGATCATGGGCTTTCACCAGGGTGCCCACCAGGGCATGGCCCACCTCGTGGTACGCGATCAGACGCTTGCTGCGGCCGTCGGTGAGCGGTTTGCCCTCCATGCCGGCGATCACCCGGTCCACGGCGTCGTCGATCTCGGCCAGGGAGGTGGCCTCCTTGCGGCGGCGGGCCGTGAGGATCGCCGCCTCGTTGAGCAGGTTGGCCAGATCGGCACCCGAGAAGCCCGGCGTGCGGCGGGCGATGGTCTCCAGGCTCACATCGTCGGCCAGCTTCTTGTTGCGGCTGTGGACCTTGAGGATCTCCAGCCGACCCTTGATGTCGGGCACGTCCACCATCACCTGGCGGTCGAAGCGGCCGGGGCGCAGCAGGGCGGAATCGAGCACGTCGGCCCGGTTGGTGGCGGCGATGATGATGATCCCGCTGTTGCCCTCGAAGCCGTCCATCTCGGTGAGCAGCTGGTTGAGGGTCTGCTCGCGCTCGTCGTTGCCGCCGCCCACACCGGCGCCGCGCTGGCGGCCCACGGCGTCGATCTCGTCGATGAAGATCAGGCAGGGGCTGTTTTCCTTGGCCCGCTTGAAAAGATCGCGCACCCGGCTGGCGCCCACGCCCACGAACATCTCCACGAACTCCGAGCCGGAGAGGGAGAAGAAGGGCACGCCGGCCTCACCGGCAATCGCCTTGGCCAGCATGGTCTTGCCGGTGCCGGGAGGGCCCACCAGCAGGGCTCCCTTGGGGATGCGGGCGCCCACGGAGGTAAAGCGCTCGGGGGTCTTCAGGAAGGTCACCACCTCCTGGAGGTCCTGCTTGGCCTCCTCCACCCCGGCCACGTCGTCAAATTTCACGCCCGTGTCGGCTTCCATGGCGAAGCGCGCCTTGGTCTTGCCGAACTGCATGGCCTGGCCGGGGCCGCCGGGCATGCCGTTGGAGCGGCGGGCCAGGAAGATCAGCGAGCCGATCAGCAGCAGCGGGAACAGCAGATTGCCCAGGATCCCCAGGGCCGGCGGCGACTGGCGGGGCGGGTGGATGTCGAAGCTGATGCCCTGCTCCTTGAGCTGGTTCACCAGTTCCGGAGCCACGCCGGGCAGGTCCACCCGCAGGCGCTGCACCCGGTTGTCGAGGTCGGGGTCCACCGCCTCGATCACGGCGCTGCGGCCGCCGTCGTAGATGTCCACGGCCGTCACCCGGCCGGCGTCCACGTAGTCGAGGAAACGGCCGTAGCTCATGCGCGCAACCGCGGTGTTGCGCGGGGCCGTGGTGGGTCCATTCGCTCCCAGGTTGCCGCTGCTGAGCACCTGCCAACCGAGGAAGGCCACCACCGCCACGGGCAGCAACCAGAGAGCAATCAGACGCCAGCGTTGGTTCATAGCTGAGACACTTTCTTACCGACTGTAACGGCGCTCAGCTAGCGGGCGGTCACCCAGCTCTCCAGTAGGTCGTCCTGGTGGCTGCCGGATCCCTGGGGCTGCTGATCGGCCGGCTCGAGGGTGAGCTGCTGCACGGGGATGCGCTCCAGCAGTTCGGGACCGCCGAGGCCGTGGGTCCAGATCTCCAGTTCGGTTTCATCGGGGGACTGGAAGCTCAGCAGCTCGAACGGGAACACCACCCGCTCGAGAAAGAAGGCCTCCGGCCCCACGCAGCGCACGATCACCATGCGATCGGTGCCGTTGCGGTAACCGCATGTCAGCAGGTCCAAGCATTCCCCCAGAATCCATCGCCCCCACTAAGCCATCCCCGGCACGGCTGGAACGGTGCTGATAGCCACTGTTTCAGGTGTTGAAGCGCCGACTTCAAGTTTTCTTTGGTTTTGTGTGGCCATTGGTGGCGCCGCCTCCCCAGGGGCTCCCCCTAGAGGCTGCGCAGGGCCACGATCGGATCCAGCTGGGAGGCCCGCCGGGCCGGCACCACGCCGAAGAACAGCCCGATCGATCCGGAAAGCCCCACCGTGAGCAGCACCATGCCCGTGCCGATCGTGGCCGGCAGCGGCGTCACCATTGCCGCCAGGGTCACGGTGCCGATGCCCACCGCCGTGCCGATCACCCCGCCCAGGCTGGCCAGCACCAGCGATTCCACCAGAAACTGCTTGAGCACATCGCCGCTGCGGGCACCGAGAGCCTTGCGCAGCCCGATCTCGGCGGTGCGCTCGCTCACCGACACCAGCATGATGTTCATGATGCCGATGCCGCCCACCAGCAGCGACACGCCGCCGATCGCTCCCAGCATCAGCGTCAGGCCGCCGGTGATCGTGCCGACGATCGTGAGCGCGTCCTGCTGGGAGCGCACCGCGAAGTCGTCCTCGCGCAGGATGTTGTGCCGCTGGCGCAGCAGGTTGGTGATCTGGAAGGCGGCGGCGTTGATGCTGTCGGCGTCGCGGGCCTCCACGCTGATGAAGTTGAGGCTGACGCCAAATCGGCGACTCCGGCCCGAGAGCCGGTTCACCATCGTGCTCAGGGGGATGTAGGCGTTCTCGTCCTGGTTCTGGCCGAACACGGCGCCCTTGGGCTCCAGCACGCCGATCACCTCGAAGGGCTGGTTGCGGATGCGCAGCACCTGGCCCACGGCGGCCCCGAAGGGAAACATCCGGGTGGCCAGATCGGGGCCGATCACGGCCACGCTGCGCCCGCCGCTGATGTCGCTGGCCGAGAAGAAACGTCCCTGGGCCACCTCGAACTGGCGCACCGGCAGGAACTCGGGCGTGACCCCGAACACGGAGGTGGAGCTGCTCAGCCCGCCGCTCTGCACCACCTCGCTGAGGGTGATCTGGGGCGCCACCCTGCTCACGCTCGGCACCTGCTCGGCGATCGCTTCGGCGTCCTCCAGCACCAGCGTGCGGGGGAAGTCGATCCCCTGGCGCCGGGTGTCGTTGTTGCCCGGAACCACGAACAGCACGTTGGCGCCGAGGTTGTCGAGCTGGCCAGCGGCCAGGTTCTGGGCGCCGCGACCCACCCCCACCAGGGTGATCACCGAGGCGTTGCCGATCACGATGCCCAGCATGGTGAGAAGGCTGCGCAGGCGGTTGGCGCGCAGGGTGGCCAGCGCCATACCCACGGTTTCACCCAGCGGCAGCCTGGAGGCCATGGCGTTGCGGCAACTGTCTAGAGGATGGCGCCGAATGCTTCAGGACTGTGGCTGCGGGCCACGCGGTGCACCTCGCCGCGCTGCAGATCGAGGGTGACGATCTCTCCCTGCTCCAGATCCGCGAGGGCGTTCACCACCCCCACGATCGCCGGGATGCCTGCGCTCTGGGCCATAAGGGCGGCGTGGCTGTTGCTGCCACCCACCTCGGTGATCACTGCCTTGGCCTTGCGGATCGCCTCCACGTAGGCGGAGGTGGTTTCGCGCACCACCAGGATCTCGCCGGTCTGAATGGCGACGGCGGCCTCGGGGTTCTGCACCAGCCGCACCCGGCCGCTCACCGAGCCGCTGCCGATCGGTTCCCCGCGGGAGAGCACCGCCGACACCAGCCCCACCTTGATGAAATCGGTGGCACCGCTCACACCGGTGAGGGTGCCGGCGGTCTGCACCACCAGGTCGCCGTCCTCCAGGAAACCCAGCTCACGAGCCAGCCCCATGGCAATGCTGAAGGTGCCGGTGGAGGAGTTCTGGTCTTTCACCAGCAGCGGGCTCACCCCCCAGCTCAGCTGCAGCTGGCGGGCCACGCGCTCCTCGCCGGTGATCGCCAGGATCGGCGTGCTGGGCCGGAACTTGCTCACGTTGCGGGCCGTGGCGCCGCTTTCGGTGAGGGTGAGGATCGCCGCCGCGTTGAGGTTGCGGGCAATGGTGCTCACCGCCTGGCAGATGGCGTTGGGGATCGTGCTGGCCATGCGGCTGTCGATCACCCGCTGGGGGTAGTCGCGCTCGATGCGGCAGGCGATCGTGGCCATCGTGGCCACCGCCTCCACCGGGAAGTCGCCCACCGCGCTCTCATTGGAGAGCATCACCGCGTCGGTGCCGTCGAGGATGGCGTTGGCCACATCGCTCACCTCGGCGCGGGTGGGGCGGGGGCAGCTCACCATCGAATCGAGCATCTGGGTGGCGGTGATCACCGGGATGCCGAGGCTGTTGGCCTTGCGGATCAGTTCCTTCTGCAGCAGCGGCACCTCCTCTGCCGGCATCTCCACCCCCAGGTCGCCGCGCGCCACCATCACCCCGTCGCAGAGCAGCAGGATGTCGTCGATCTGGTCGATGGCCTCGAACTTCTCGATCTTGGCCACCACCGGGGTGCGGTAGCCGTGCTTGGCGATCAGCTCCTTGATCTCCCGCAGGTCGGAGGGGTTGCGCACGAAGCTCAGCGCCACCCAGTCGACCTTCTGCTCGAGGCCGAAGGCCAGGTCGATGCGGTCCTTTTCGGTGAGGGCCCGGATCGAGAGCTGCACGTCGGGGAAGTTCACCCCCTTGTTGTTGGACAGCACCCCGCCCACCGTCACCCGGCACTGCAGGGTCTGGCTGGCCTGGTCCATCCCCTCCACCACCATCTCCACGCGGCCGTCATCCAGCAGGATGCGGCTGCCCTCGGGCACCTCCTCGGCCAGACCCTCGTAGGTAACTGTGGCAATGGTGTGGTCGCAGCTCACCGTGCGCGAGGTGAGCTGGAAGCTGTCGCCGTTGTGCAGGGTGATCGGGCCGTCGGCGAAGCGTCCGAGGCGGATCTTGGGCCCCTGCAGGTCCTGGAGGATGCCCACGTGCACCCCCAGCTCGGTGGAGACCTGGCGGATGGTGGCGATGCGGGCCGCGTGCTCGCTGTGGTCGCCGTGGGAGAAGTTGAGCCGGAAGGTGCTGGCACCGGCCGCGATCAGCTCCCGCAGCCGTTCGGGGGATTCGGTGGCGGGCCCGATGGTGGCCACGATCTTGGTGCGACGCATGAGATCGCGGTGATGCATCGGTGCTCCACGAGCCCGGTGAAACTACCATCGGCCCCCCGTTTTGACGCCCCTGCGTGGATCTGCACACCTACCAGCGCCAGTCGCGGCACACCGCCCGCTACCCCGGTGCCGGCAGCAACCCCATCTACCCCACCCTGGGGCTCTGCGGCGAAGCCGGCGAGGTGGCCGACAAGGTCAAGAAGGTGATCCGCGACCGCGGCGGCGCCTTCACCCCCGAGGTGATCCGCTCCCTGGAGCTGGAGCTGGGGGACGTGCTCTGGTACGTGGCCCAGCTGGCCACCGAGCTGGGTCTCGAGCTCGAGCAGGTGGCCCAGGCCAACCTCGACAAGCTGGCCAGCCGGGCTGCCCGTAACGTGATCTCCGGAGAGGGAGACCTGCGGTGAGGCGTCTGCTGCCACTCAGGCTGCTGCCACTCAGGCTGGTGCTGCCGCTGCTGCTGCTGCTTGCGCTGTTGCTGGCCCCCGCGCCGGCCTGGGCTGCGGATCTGGCCGTGTCGGAGGTGACGCTGGAGCCCTGCCCGGCCGAGGACGTCGCCTCCCAGCCCGAACTGGCCAGGCCCACCGGCGCCCGCTGCTACGCCCTGCGCGGGCTGGTGGAAAACGCCGGGCGGCGGCCGGTGTTCGACACCGACGTGTACGCCCGCATCCTCGATGCCAGCGGTGAGCCGGTGCTGCAGAACCGGACCCGGGTGGGCTCGATCGGCGATGTGCCCCCAGGCCGCTCGACCTTCGGCCTGCGGCTGGCGGTGCCCGCCGGCACCCCCGGCCCCCTCAGCTTCCGCAGCGTGCGCGCCCGGGGCTTCTCAGCGCCGGTGCGCACCCGGGCCGGGGAGGGCGATGAGCTGCTGCCCCTCGAGCAGGCCCTTGCCGACTGACCGGACCGGCAGCGGCATTCAGACCGTGTGTTCAGAAGCCGCCCGCAAGCACGCTCATGCTCAGGCTGCCGAGGATTTGCTGGCCGAAGCTCAGAGCCAGGAAGGCCAGGAGCGCGGAGAGATCCAGACCGCCGATCGGAGGGATCAGCCCGCGGAAGATGCCCAGGTAGGGATCGGTGATCGAGCTCACCGTGCTCAGCACCGGATTGCTCCAGTCGAGGTTGGGAAACCAGCTCAGCAGCACCCGCACCAGCAGGATCAGGGAATAGATCTGCAGGGTGTTGGCAACCACCAGCAGCAGCTGGGCGAGAACTTCCATGGCGTGGCGGGTCGGGACCGGAGGTGGATCAGCCTGAACTCTATGCAGCCTGCGATGGCTGCGACTGCGCCTCCTCGGTTCGGATGGCGAAGGTGCGGTGGAACTTCTCGCTCAGGCTCAGCCAGTAGGAGCGGCCTTCACTCTGACGCCGGCGCTCGATGAAGTTCTGGGCCAGCAGCTCCTTGATGTGCTCGTAGGCCCCGGAGCCACGCAGCTCCACCAGCTCCGACTGCAGGATGCGCTTGCGCAGGGCGATGGTGGCGAGGGTGCGCAGGGTGGCGGTGGAGAGGTCCACCGGCAGCAGGTTCTGCACCAGCCCGGCCAGGCCGTCGCGCAGCTGCAGGCTGTAGCGACGGCCCTCCTGGCGCACCTCCAGGGCGGTGTCGCGGTGGGCGTAGTCGGCCATCAGCGTGATCAGCCCCAGCTCCGCGGCGTCGCGATCCACCCCGGCCAGCTCCGCCAGTTCCCCCAGGCTCAGGGGCCGGCCCTTGAGGTAGAGGATCGCCTCCAGCCGGGCCGGCAGCGACAGGCCGTCCGCCGCGCCGCCGGAGGGGCCGCTGCTGATCGGGTCGCCGGGGGAATTGCTCAAGGACCTGTGCATCGGGGCGAGCCGGAGCTCAGCGTCAGATAAGCAGTCCGCCGCCCGCCCTTCAACCCGGGCGCGGCCTTCAACCGAGGAACAGCCGGTAGGCGGGATTGGCGCTCTCCTCCCAGTGCCGGTAGCCCAGGCCCCCCAGGAATGCCTGCCAATGCTGGCGTTCCGCCGCCGGCACCTGCACCCCCACCACGATCCGGCCCACGTCGGCGCCGTGGTTGCGGTAGTGGAAGATGCTGATGTTCCAACTCGACTGCAGGGCGTTCACAAAGGCCATCAGGGCCCCGGGCTTCTCCGGGAACTCGAAGCGGTAGAGCAGTTCCTCCCCCTGCTGGAGCGCCGGGCCGGCGCTTGCCGGCAGCCGCCCGCCAACCATGTGGCGCAGGTGCAGCTTGGCCAGTTCGTTGGCGGTCAGGTCGAGGCAGGGGAAGCCGGCGCTCTCCAGGCTGGCGAGGAGGGTCTCGGTATCATGGCGGTCGCGGATCTGCACCCCCACGAAGATGTGGGCCTGCTGCGGATCGGCGAGGCGGTAGCTGAATTCGGTGAGGCTGCGCTCCCCCAGCAGTGCGCAGAAGCGGCGCAGGCTGCCTGGCCGCTCCGGAATCTCCACCGCCAGCATGGCCTCGCGTGCCTCCCCCAGCTCGGCCCGCTCGGCCACGAAGCGCAGCCGGTCGAAGTTCATGTTGGCGCCGCAGGCCACCGCCAC
Organism: Cyanobium sp. PLM2.Bin73; assembly: GCA_007694915.1. Lineage (GTDB taxonomy): Bacteria > Cyanobacteriota > Cyanobacteriia > PCC-6307 > Cyanobiaceae > NIES-981. The sequence goes on from REEV01000102.1 coordinate 12,061, forward strand.
CAGGCAGCGATCCCGCAGGCCCCGGCTGGCCACATCGGCCTTCATGCCGGCCACCGCCAGGGCGCCGGCGGGCTCGAGGATCGAGCGGGTGTCCTCGAACACGTCCTTGATGGCGGCGCAGATCTCATCGGTGGTCACGGTCACCATGCGGTCCACGTGGCGCTGGGCCAGGGCGAAGGTGTGCACCCCCACCTGGTGCACGGCCACCCCATCGGCGAACAGGCCCACCTGCTCCAGCCGCACCCGCTCGCCGCAGGCCAGGGAGCGGGCCATGGCGTCGGCATCGGCCGGCTCCACGCCGATGATCTCCACCTGGGGCCAGAGGGCCTTCACGTAGGCGGCGATGCCGGCGATCAGGCCGCCGCCGCCCACCGCCACGTAGATGGCGTCGGGGGGAGTGGAGCACTGGCGCAGGATCTCCAGGGCGATGGTGCCCTGGCCGGCGATCACCTCCGGATCGTCGAAGGGATGGATGAAGGTGAGCCCGCGTTCACGGCCCAGGCGGGTGGCCTCGGTGCAGGCGGCGTCGTAGGTGTCGCCGTGCAGCACCACCTCCGCCCCCCGGGCCGCCACCGCCTTCACCTTCATCTCGGGTGTGGTCACGGGCATCACGATCACCGCCCGGCAGCCCAGCCGCTGGGCCCCCAGGGCCACACCCTGGGCGTGGTTGCCGGCGCTGGCGGCGATCACCCCCCGCTCCAGCTCCGCCGGGCTGAGGCCGGCCATCTTGTTGTAGGCGCCACGCAGCTTGAAGCTGAACACCGGCTGCAGGTCTTCCCGTTTGAGCAGCACCCGGTTGTGCAGTCGGGCCGAGAGGATGGGCGCCGGATCGAGGGGCGACTCGATCGCCACGTCGTAGACCCGGGCCCGCAGGATCCGCTGCAGGTAGCCGTCGCTGGCGTGGCCGTCGCTGGCGTGGCAGTTGCTGGCGGAAGGTTCACCCATGGGGCCCAGTGTCGCAATCGGCACCGGCCCTCAGGAAGCACCCCCTAGATTGCACATCACTACAAGGGTCGGAATGCATCTCAGCGAGCTGAGCCACCCCAACCAACTGCACGGCCTCAGCGTCACCGAACTCGAAGCGATCGCCCGCCAGATCCGCGAGCGCCACCTGGAGGTGGTGAGCAACAGCGGCGGCCACCTGGGGCCTGGCCTGGGGGTGGTGGAACTCACCCTCGCCCTCTACCAGACCCTCGACCTCGACCACGACAAGGTGGTGTGGGACGTGGGCCACCAGGCCTACCCCCACAAGCTGATCACCGGCCGTTACCACAGCTTCAACACCCTCCGCCAGCAGGGCGGGGTGGCCGGCTACCTCAAGCGCCGCGAGAGCCGCTTCGACCACTTTGGCGCCGGCCACGCCAGCACCTCCATCTCCGCCGCCCTGGGCATGGCCCTGGCCCGCGACCGCCGCGGTGAAGACTTCAAATGTGTGGCGGTGATCGGCGATGGCGCCCTCACCGGGGGCATGGCCCTGGAGGCCATCAACCATGCCGGCCACCTGCCCCACACCCGCCTGCTGGTGGTGCTGAACGACAACGACATGTCGATCAGTCCGCCGGTGGGGGCCCTCTCCACCCACCTCAACCGCATGCGGCACAGCCCGCCGCTGCAGTTCCTGCAGGACAACGCCGAGGAGGCGATCAAGCATCTGCCGTTCATGCACGGTGAGCTGCCGCCGGAGCTCAAGAACCTCAAGGAGAGCCTCAAGAGGCTGTCTGTGCCCAAGCTCGGGGCCGTGTTCGAGGAGCTGGGCTTCACCTACATGGGCCCGGTGGACGGCCACGACATCGCCGGCATGGTGAAGGTGTTCGAGCAGGCCCACGCCCACGACGGTCCGGTGCTGGTGCACGTGGCCACCACCAAGGGCAAGGGCTACCCCTACGCCGAAGCCGACCAGGTGGGCTACCACGCTCAGGGCGCCTTCGATCTCACCACCGGCAAGGCCCATCCCTCCAGCAAGCCCAAGCCTCCCAGCTACAGCAAGGTGTTCGGCCAGACGCTGGTGAAGCTCTGCGACCAGGACCCCGCCGTGGTGGGCATCACCGCGGCCATGGCCACCGGCACCGGCCTCGACCTGCTGGAGAAGGCCCTGCCCGATCAGTACTTCGATGTGGGCATCGCCGAGCAGCACGCCGTGACCATGGCCGCTGGCATGGCCTGTGAGGGCCTCAAGCCGGTGGTGGCGATCTACAGCACCTTCCTGCAGCGCGCCTACGACCAGCTCATCCACGATGTGGGCATCCAGAAGCTGCCGGTGACGTTTGTGCTCGACAGGGCCGGCATCGTCGGTGCCGATGGCCCCACCCACCAGGGCCAGTACGACATCAGCTACCTGCGCGCCGTGCCCAACTTCACGGTGATGGCGCCCAAGGACGAGGCCGAACTGCAGCGCATGCTGGTGACGGCCGTCCAACACGACGGCCCCTGTGCCCTGCGCATCCCCCGTGGCGAGGGCGAGGGCGTGCCCCTGGCCGAGGAGGGCTTCGAGCCGGTGCAGATCGGCCGCGGCGAGCTGCTCACCGATGGCGATGACCTGCTGATCGTGGCCTATGGGGCCATGGTGCATCCGGCCCTGGCCACCGCCGGCCTGCTGCAGGAGCAGGGCGTGCGGGCCGCGGTGATCAACGCCCGCTTCCTGCGCCCCCTCGATGAGACCCTGATCCTGCCGATGGCCCGCCGCATCGGCCGGGTGGTGACCATGGAGGAAGGAGCCCTGCCCGGCGGCTTCGGCGCCGCCGTGGTGGAGAGCCTCAGCGACCACGGCGTGGCCGTGCCGGTGCTTCGGATCGGCATCCCCGACCAGCTGGTGGACCACGCCAGCCCCGCCCAGAGCAAGCAGGCCCTCGGCCTCACCCCACCCCAGATGGCCAACCGCATCAGCGCCCACTTCGCCGAGGCCCTGCGCTCACCGGCGCCCGCCGCGGCCGTGGGGGTCTGAACGCCCTGAGCTCCTGAACACGGAAAAACCGCCGGATGCTTCCATCCGGCGGTCCTGCGGGCTTGGTTTCTGAGAGCGGCTTGTGCGAGCAGCGGCCCGATAAGCCGTGCTCCAGGTCCGGGCCGCTTGGCCCGGGGCGTCAGACCACGCCGCGTCAGACCACGCCGCGGGAGGCCAGGCCGAGGATGGCGCCCATGCCGAGGATGTGGCCCAGGCTCAGGGTGCCGAGCATGGCGCCGTGGCTGAGGCCACCGAACAGGGGGGAACTGGGCAGCTGCAGGCCCACGTTGGGCTGCTTGATCGTGGCCTTGCCGATGGCGATGGCGATCACGTTGCACACGATCATCACCAGGGCCACCTTCGGCGACCAGGTGAGGGTGGCGGGGGCCATGGCCAGGGGTTGAACCAGGAGGGGGGCGAGCATGAAGCACAAGCCGGGGCCCCATCTTCCCGGCAGGGCCGACCCCTGGGTCGCGACCCGTAAGAGTTGTTCACCGCCGGCGCTGCTCGAGCAGGGCGCGGCTGAACCCGATGGCCACCAGCAGGTTGGCCAGGGTGAGAAAGGCCTCCGCCCCGCCGTGCAGCACATCCACATCGGCGAGCTGGCGGCCCGTGGTCTGCAGGGCCAGGATCGAGGCGCCGATGGTGACGGCCACGAACAGCAGGGTGAGCTGGAAGCCACGCCGGGCGAGCACCGGAAAGCCCTCGATCCGCCCCGCCAGCCACAGAAAGGCCAGGTAGGGCAGTAGGGAGAGCACGAAGAAGGGACCCGGGTCGATGCCCCCTAGCCAGCTCAGCAGCCCCAGGCCGAAGCCGCCATCAGCCACCGCGCACCTCGGCGGCGGCCCGCTGGCGGCGCAGGATCTGCCAGGCGGCCAGGGCCAGGGCGCCGTTGCCGGCAGTGGTGAGGCCCGCCTGCAGCACCACCAGGCCCCGCAGTTCGGCGGCGTTGTCGAACAGGTGCCAGGTGCAGGCGCACATGGCGCTCACCAGGGCCGGCAGCATCGCCAGGGCCAGCCAGCGCCAGGCCCCTTCCCCACGCACACCCGCCAGGCGTTGAACGGCGGCCATCGCCACCAGCCACTCCAGCACCGAGGTGATGTGGATCCACCAGGTGGGCAGCGACAGGGCGTGCATGGGGCGAATCCGGGGAGTCAACTCTATGGATAGGGTGCGGCGATGGCGATCGTGATGGCCCGGGGTCTGCGCAAGACCTTCCGCGTGGCCGACAAGCAGCCCGGCCTGATGGGCACGCTCCGCCACCTGGTGCGCCGCCGCTGGCGCTCCGTGGAGGCCGTGCGCGACGTGAGCTTCAGCATCGAGCCCGGGGAGGTGGTGGGGTTCCTCGGACCCAACGGCGCCGGCAAGACCACCACCCTCAAGCTGCTCAGCGGCCTGATCCATCCCAGCGCCGGCGAGGTGATGGTGGCGGGCCACCGTCCCTTCCGGCGCCGGCGCCCGTTCCTGGAGTCCATCACCCTGGTGATGGGGCAGAAGCAGCAGCTGATCTGGGATCTGCCGCCGCTTGATTCCCTGCGCGTCAACGCCGCCGTGTACGGCATCGACGACCTGGAGGCCCGCCGGCGGGTGGCGGAGCTGGCCGAGATGCTTGAGCTGGGCGAGGAGCTCACCCGGCCGGTGCGCAAGCTGTCGCTGGGCCAGCGGATGAAGGCGGAACTGCTGGCGGCGCTGCTGCACCGTCCCCGGGTGCTGTTCCTCGATGAGCCCACATTGGGGCTGGACGTGAACGCCCAGGCGCGGGTGCGCCAGTTCCTGGCCGACTACAACCGCCGCACCGGCGCCACGGTGCTGCTCACCAGCCACTACATGGCCGACATCACCGCCCTCTGCCCGCGGGTGCTGCTGATCCACCAGGGTGCCCTGTTCCACGACGGTGGGCTGGCCGAGCTGAGTGAGCGGCTGGCCCCCTGGCGCCAGGTGCGCCTGGAGCTGGGGGCCGTGTTGCCGGCCGAGCAGCTGGCGGCCTACGGGGAGATCGAGAGCCTGGAGGGCCGTGAGGTGCGGTTGCTGATTCCCCGCGAGCGCCTCACCGCCACGGTGAGCCGCCTGCTGACGCAGCTGCCGGTGCTCGACCTGGAGGTGAGCGATCCGCCGATCGAGGAGCTGATCGGCCGCCTGTTCCGCCAGGGGACAGTGGAGCCATGAGATGGCGGCTGGCCCGCACCCTGTGGCTGGTGCAGTTCGCCTACATGGCCGAATACCGGGCCGAGATCGCGCTCTGGGCCCTCTCGGGGGTGCTGCCGTTCATCATGCTCGGCCTCTGGAGCGCTGCCGGCAACGGCACCGGCCTGGAGCTGGGGCTCAGCCCGGCGGAGCTGGGCCGCTACTTCCTGTGCGTGTTCGTGGTGCGCCAGTTCAGCGTCGTGTGGGTGGTGTGGCAGTTCGAGGAGGACGCCCTGCAGGGCCGCCTGTCGCCCTACCTGCTGCAGCCGCTGCACCCGCTCTGGCGCTACGTGGCCGCCCACCAGGCCGAGCAGGCCACGCGCCTGCCCTTCGTGCTGCTGATCGCCTCGCTGTTCTTTGCGCTCCAGCCCCAGGCCTTCGCCTGGCCGGGGCCGGCCGGGGTGCTGCTGGGGGTGCTGGCGGTGGGCCTGGCCTTCGCGATCAACTTCCTGCTCCAGAGCCTGATCGCCACCCTCTGCTTCTGGAGCGAGCGGGCCAGCGCCCTGGAGCGGCTGCTGTATGTGCCCACCGTGTTCCTCTCCGGCCTGGTGGCGCCCCTGCAGGCCTTTCCGCCGGAGCTGCGCCGCCTTGCCCTGCACACCCCCTTCCCCTACCTGATCGGCTTCCCCGCCCAGGTGCTGGCCGGCAACCCCATGGGAGAGGGCCAGACCTTTGATCTGGCGGCCGGCTTCGCCGCCATGGCCCTGTGGATCGCCCTGCTGCTGCCGCTGCTGGCGCTGCTCTGGGGGGCCGGGGTGCGGCGCTACTCGGCGATGGGCGCCTGATGGAGCTGCCCATGCGCTATCTGATCAGCCTGCGGCGCTTCTGGGGCACGGCTCTGGCCACCCAGCTGGAATACCAGCTCAACGCCCTGATCGAGCTGCTGGCGATGGCGGGCAACCTGGCCGGCAGCCTGCTGGTGCTCTGGCTGTTCTACCGCCAGGGGGTGGCGCTGGGCGGCTGGAGCTGGAACGCTGTGCTGGTGGTGCTGGGCGCCTACACCTGCCTCGACGGGCTCACCAGCACCCTGCTGCGGCCCAACCTCAGCCGCATCGTCAACCACGTGCAGGAGGGCACGCTGGATTTCGTGCTGCTCAAGCCGATCGACAGCCAGTTCTGGCTGTCGCTCCGCACCCTCAGCCCCGCCGGTCTGCCGGAGCTGGTGGTGGGGGTGGCGCTGATGCTCTGGGCCGGGCGGCGGGAACTGGGCACCTTGCCCCCCAGTGCCGTTGGCCTGGCGGCGCTGCTGCTGCTGGCGGCCGCAGTCACCCTCTACGCCCTCTGGTTTGTGCTGGCGGCCACCTCGATCTGGTTCGTGAAGACCTGGAACGCCACCGAGGTGCTGCGGGCGGCCCTCACCGCCGGCCGCTACCCGGTGAGTGCCTATCCCTCCGGACTGCGCACCCTGTTCACCCTGGTGCTGCCGGTGGCCTTCCTCACCACGGTGCCGGCCGAGGCGCTGCTGGGCCGGCTCAGCCTGGCCGGTGCCGTCACCAGCCTGCTGGTGGCCGGGGTGGCCCTGGCCATCAGCCGGGCCTTCTGGGGGTTCGCCCTGCGCTTCTACACCTCCGCCTCCAGCTGAGGGCGGTCGCCGTCTGAGGCTGTCGGCACGTTGGAATGGTCGTCAGCCGCCCGATGCACCCCATGGCCTGTCCCCACTGCGGCAGCTGGTCGGTGAAGGCCGACCGGAGCCTGGCGGGCCGGCTGGTGTGTGGCCGCTGCGGCAAGCCCCTGGGGCCGGGTGCCGCCCGCCGCGCCCGCAGCTCCGGCCCCGGGGGCTCCCGGCCCAGGGGCCCCGGCGGCTTGGGCCGCCGCAGTCCCTGGCCCTGGCTGGCGGCGCTGGTGGCTGTATCGGCCGCTCTGGCCTGGATGGCGGAATCCACCCCCCAGCGCCCCCGGCGTGCGCCGGCGCCTTCCCCGGCCAGGATGTCTCAGCCCTGGCAATGACCGGCCATCCCCGCCGTGGGCCTGGTCCACTCCCCATGCCCCCCACCTCTGTCTCCATGTCCGCCTCCAACGCAGCGGCAGCGGCCCCATGCCGGTGCCTGACGCTGCTGCTCCCCCTCGCTCTGGTACTGCTGGTCCTGGCCTGGCCGCTGCCGGCTCAGGCCTCCCTGCTGCACCTGGAAGGTCCGCTGCCCGAGGGGCTGGGGGTGCGGGCCGGACGCCTGGCGGAGTGCCCCGCTCCCGACCACTGTGCCCGGGCCGACTGGCCCAGCGCCGATCCCGCCGCGGCCCTTGAGCAGCTGGCGCTGGTGCTCGAGGACACGCCGGGCATCAGCCTGCAGGAGCGCCGCGGGCCCTACCTGCACGCCACCGCCACCAGCCGGATCTTCGGGTTCGTGGACGATCTTGAGCTGCTGGCCGATCCCGACCACGGCCTGCTGCAGGCCCGCTCGGTGTCGCGTCTGGGGGATTCGGATCTGGGTGTCAACGGCCGCCGGCTGCAGCGGCTGCAGGAGGCGCTGGCCGCGGCCCAGGCCCCCGCTTGAGCGCCCCGGTGCCCGGCTCGCTGCCCAGCCGACCCCTGCTGGTGGGCTACTACGGCGAGCACAACCTCGGCGACGACGCCCTGCTGGCGGTGTTGCTGGCCCAGTTGCCTGGCCACTGCCGCCCCACGGTGACCGCCCGCGACCAGGACGAGGTGCGCCAGCGCCACGGTGTGGCCACCGTGGACCGGCGCCGGCCCAAGGCGGTGCTGGCGGCCCTGACCCACTGCGACGTGCTGGTGTTCGGCGGCGGCAGCCTGCTGCAGGACACCACCAGCTTCGCCAGCCTGCTGTACTACGCGGCCCTGGTGGCTGCCGCACGCCTGCGGGGCCGCCCCGTGCTGCTCTGGGCCCAGGGGCTGGGGCCCCTGCGCCGGCGCCGCAGCCGCCTGCTGGTGGCGGGCCTGCTGCGCCTCGTGCAGGGTTGCAGCTGGCGTGATGCCGAGTCGGCCGCCCTGGCCAGGGAGCTCGGCTGGCGGCCCCGGCGCCATCAGCTGGCCAGTGCCGGGGCCGGGGTGGGCAGTGATCCGGTGTGGAGCCTGGAGGCGCCGGCCTGGAGCGGACCGGGGGGCCCGCTGGTGCTCTGTTTCCGGCCCACCGCCCAGCTGCAGGGCCAGGCCTGGCGGCCCTGGCTGGAGGCGCTGGAGCAGCTGGCGCCAGATCGGGAGCTGCTCTGGCTGCCGTTTCACCGCCATCAGGACCGGGGCCTGCTGGATCGGCTGCGCGCCGAGGGGCTGCTGGGCACGGCCCTGGCGGCCCGCAGCCGCGAACTGGCCCCCGAGCGGGTGGAGGATGCCCTGGCGGTGTGCGCCGGCAGCGGCCTGGTGCTGGCGATGCGGCTCCACGGGCTGATCCTGGCGGCGGTGAGCGGTGCCCCCGTCGCCGCGCTCAGCTACGACCCCAAGGTGGCCGCCGCCGCCCGCGCCCTCGCCTGCCCCCTGGCGCAGCTGGATCGCCCGCCGGACCCTGCCGGGCTGCTGGGCGACTGGCGCGCCGCCCTAGACCACCCACCGGATGCCGAGCGGCTGCAGCGGTTGCGCCAGGCCACGGCGGAGCACCGCCAGCTGCTGGCCGCCGCGTTCACCCCATCCGCCTGAATTCCATGCGTGCCGTCGGCTTTCAGCTCCCCGCGGGCCTCGACGATCCCCACTACCTCCAGGATCTGGAGCTGCCCGATCCCGAGCCCGGTCCCCACGACCTGCTGGTGGCGGTGGAGGCCGTGGCGGTGAACCCGGTGGACCTCAAGGTGCGGGCCCGCGAGCAGCCGCCGGATGGGCAGTGGCGCCTGCTCGGCTGGGATGCCGCCGGCTCGGTGGTGGCCTGCGGCGCCGAGACGGAAGGCTTCCGGCCCGGCGACCGGGTGTGGTATGCCGGGGCCCTGCAGCGGCCGGGCTGCAACGCCCAGCTGCATGCCGTTGATGCCCGTCTGGCTGCCCGCGCCCCCGAACGCCTCACGCCGGCCGAGGCGGCAGCCATGCCGCTCACGGCGATCACGGCCTGGGAGCTGCTGTTCGAGCGGCTGGGGCTGGAGCGCGGGCCCGCGGCCGGCTCCGGATCAGTGCTACTGGTGAGCGGCGCGGCCGGCGGGGTGGGCTCGCTGCTGTTGCAGTTGGCCCGCCGCCTCACCGGCCTCACCCTGGTGGGCACGGCCTCCAGGCCCGAGAGCCGGGAGTGGGCGCAGCGCTGCGGCGCCGACCACGTGATCGACCACCGCCAGCCCCTGCGCCCCCAGCTGGAGGCCCTCGGCATCCCGGCGGTGCAGCACGTGGCCAGCCTCACCCACACGGGCCAGCACTACGCGGCCCTGGTGGATCTGCTGGCGCCCCAGGGTCGCTTCGCCCTGATCGACGACCCCGATCCCGCGGCCGTGAACGTGCTGGCCCTCAAGCGCAAGAGCCTGTCGCTGCACTGGGAGCTGATGTTCACCCGTTCGCTCTACGGCACGGCCGACATGGCCCGGCAGGGGGAGCTGCTCGCCGCCGTGGCCGAGCTGGTGGACCGGGGCGAGCTGTTCAGCAGCCTGCGGCAGCGTTCGGGTCCGATCTGTGCCGACGCCCTCCGCCAGGCGCACCGCCGCCAGGCCTCCGGCCGCTGCATCGGCAAGCAGGTGCTGGCGGGCTGGACCTGACCGCGCTCAGGCCTGCAGCCGCTGCAGCTCATCGAGCACCTCGCGGCTGTGGCCGCTGGGCCGCACCGCCACCCAGCGGGAGCGGATCACCCCGTCGGGACCGATCAGGAAGGTGTGGCGCTGGGAGAAGGGGGCGATCCAGGAGCCGTAGCGCTGGCTCACCGTTCCCCCCGGATCGCTGAGCAGGGGGAAGGCCAGCCCCTCCTCACTGCAGAAGGAGGCGTGGGAGTCGGGGTCGTCGGCGCTGACGCCCACCACCGCCGCGCCGGCCCGCTGAAAGGCCTGCAGATCCCGCTGGAAGCCGCGTGCCTCCAGGGTGCAGCCCCCGGTGAAATCGCGCGGATAGAAGTAAAGCACCAGCCAATTGCCGGCGAAGTCGGCCAGCGCCAGCTCGGTGGCAACGGCTGTGGCGGCGCCGGAGGCATCCACGGCTGGCGCCACGCCGGCGAGGTGGAAGTAAGGCGCCGCCGTGTCCAGCTCCGGCAGGGTGCCGCCCAGGGCAACGGCCTCACGGGGGCGGGGCAGCAGCGAGAGAGCCGTGAGGCCAGCGACGCCGGTGGCTCCACGCAGAGCGGAGACAAGCAGCTGGCGGCGATGCATGGGGGCCGGAATCGGGGTCCGGCAGTGCTAGCTCAGAGTCGGGCCAGGTTGATGCCCAGTTCGCGGGCATAGGCACCCAGACCCTTCTTCTGGATGGTCTTGAGGGCTCTGGTGGACACCCGCAGCTTCACGAAGCGGTTGCCTTCGGCCCACCACAGGCGCCGGTCCTGCAGGTTCACCTGCTGCAGTTTCTTGGTGCGCACGTGGGAGTGCGACACGGCCATGCCGTTGTTGGCGCGCTTGCCGGTGAGCTGGCAGACCCTGGACATGAGCTTCAACCTGACGACTGACGACGACGCTGCTCAGGCGTGAGCACCCTCGCAGCTGGTAAGACTACCAAGCCACCTGCCACGACAGGTCTGGGTGGCGTTGGCCCGGGTCTCTATAGCCCCCGCTGCATCAGCCGACCCATGAGCTCGGCGCTGCGCTGCTGGAAGCCCGAGAGCTGATTGGGCTCCAGCCCGCCCACGGCCAGCCGGGCCAGGTCGTAGACGTGGCGCGCCAGGTCGTCGGCCAGCTGCTGACTCGGGGAGGTACCGCCTGGGCCGGGGGTGGTGATCACGGCTCCGGCGGAGAGGCTCAGCAGTCCGGCCACCAGGGGATGGCGGCGGTTCACCAGCAGCACATGGTGCTCCGGCAGACCGGGCAGGCGCTGCTCCATCAGGGCGCCCATGTCGTTGATGCGGCGCATCTGTTCGGGCAGCAGGATCAGGGCCGCCGGTGCCTCCTCGCCCTTGAGGGCCTGTACCTGGAGCGTCACCTTGTCGTTGGCGAGTGCGGCCTTGAACAGCTCCCGCAGTTTCTCGGAGCTGTCCTTGCCGTCGGCATCCGCCAGCTCGCTCTCCTGCTCCTTGAGGGAGTCGTCGAGCTCGGCGTCCACCCGCTGGAAGGTGAGCTCCTCGTGGCGGTACTCCAGCCAGGGGATGAACTGGGTGTCGATGAAGGTGTCGGCCAGCAGCACCTCTGCCCCCTGGCTCTTCCACAGCGCCAGGGCACCGGCCTGGCCGGCCTCGTCGGTGCAGTAGAGGATGCGCTTGGCGTTGTCGGCCCCCAGGCGGCTGCGGTAGCTGGCCAGGGTGGTGTAGGCGCGGCCGTCCTGGCCGGGGATGGGATCGAGGCTGCCGGCCCCGGCTGCAGCGTCGCCCTCGCTGTCGCCTGCAGCGTCGCCGCTGCTGTCGCTGGCCGGGGCCGCGGTGGTGCCGAACAGCACCAGCTCGGCCACCTGATCGGCGAACTTCTCATCCTCCATGGCGCCGATCTTGATGAACGGAGCCAGGGATTCCCAGATCTCGGCGTAGCGCTTCGGCTCATCGCGGTGCAGCTGCTTGAGCCGGTCGGCCACCTTCTTGGCCACGAAGCCACCGATCGAGCGCACCCGCCGGTCGGTCTGCAGGGCCGAGCGGCTCACGTTCAGGGGGATGTCGGGCGAATCGATCACCCCGCGCAGCGGCAGCAGGTAGCGCGGCACCACCTCCTTGATCGAGTCGCTCACGAACACATGGTTGCAGTAGAGCTTGATCTCGCCCTTCTCCCAGTCGGCCCGGCCGCTGGACCTGGGAAAGAACAGGATGCCCTGCAGGTTGTAGGGATAGTCGGTGTTCAGGTGCACCCAGAGCAGGGGGTCGCCCTGGAAGGGATACAGGTAGCGGTAGAGCTCGGTGTAGTCGTTGTCGCTCAGGTCGCGGGGGCTCTTGCGCCAGGGAGCCTCGCGCTTGTTCACCGTTTCGCCCTCCAGCTGCACCGCCACCGGCAGGAAGTCGCAGTAGGTGCTGATCAGGGTGCGGATGCGGGCCGGCTCGATGTATTCGAGCTCCTCCTCCATCAGGTGCAGGATCACATCGGTGCCGGGCTCGCTGCGCTCGGCACTCTCAAGGCTGAAGCTGGGGGAGCCGTCACAGGTCCAGCGCACCGCTTCGCTGCCCTCCCGGGCGCTGAGGCTCACCAGTTCCACCTGGGACGCCACCATGAAACTGGAATAGAAGCCAAGACCGAAGTGGCCGATGATGGCATCGCCCTCGCTTTTGTACTTCTCGAGAAAGTCTTCGGCGCTGGAGAAGGCCACCTGGTTGATGTAGCGCTTCACCTCATCGGCGCTCATGCCGATGCCGTTGTCGGAAATGGTGAGCGTCTTGTTCTCCCGGTCGATGCGGATCTGGATGGCGCCCTCCGGACCTTCGCTGCAGTCGCCGGCCATGGCGGCCATGCGCCGCTTGCTGATGGCGTCGACGCCGTTGCTCACCAGCTCCCGCAGAAAAACCTCGTGGCCGCTGTATACGGCCTTCTTGATGATCGGAAAGATGTTCTCGGTGTGGATCTGAATCTGGCCCTTCTCTTCCAGCACCGGCATGGCGAATCACGGAACGGTGAGGGCACCGTAGGGGCGCCCCCCTGGGGTCCTCAATAGCCCGCGGGGAGGGGTGACCGAACCATGGGAAGCGACAGGCTGCGGAGCCGCTTCAGCCGGCGCGCTGCAGCTCGGGCTTCTCCTCGGGAAGGATGGCACCCTGCACCGGGCAAACCTGCAGACAGATGCCGCAGTCGATGCAGGTGTCGAAGTCGATCCAGTAGAAGGCCGTGCCCTTGCTGTTGGCGCCCTGGCCGGGATGGATGCAGGCCACCGGACAGGCATCCACGCAGTCGGCCACCCCTTCGCAGACGTTGGTGACGATCGTGTGGGCCATGGAGACCGGGATGCTTTAAGGATCCTAGGCAGGGATCCAGGTTGCCCGGCAGCAGCCGCGCTCCAGCGCCAGCCGGTCGGCATCGGCCTGGCTGGGCACCGGATGGCCCAGCAGCTCGGCGCACTGGCCCTGGCCATGGAGGCGTTCCAGGACATCGAGGGCCGCCGCCAGGGCCTGCTCGCCGCCGTAGCCCACCAGCACCGGCTGCCCGAGGTGGCTGGCGTCATGGGGCAGTCCCACCAGTTCGCGCACCGCCTCCACATCGAATCCGAAGCCCACGCCGGCCGCCTGCTCAGCACTGGCGCCGAAGCGCCCCACCAGGGCGTCGTAACGGCCGCCGCTGGCGATCTCCACCGGGCCGTTGTCCTCCTGGCACACCAGCTTGAGCACCAGCCCGTCGTAGAGAGCGAAGTGGGGCTGAAATGTGGGATCGAGCCGCAGGGCCACCTGCTGCCGCGCCGCGGCCGGAGCCACCGCCGCCAGGGTCGCGGCCAGCTCGCCGAGCAGGGGGACGGGCCCGAGCCACTGCTCCAGGGCATAGAGCACCTGGGGCGGCTCACCGCGCAGGCGCATCACCGCCCCCAGCCGCTGGCGCTGGTGCTCGTGGAGCGGCAGCTGATCCAGGCTGAGGGCATCGAAGCTGGTGAGGGCGGACCGCACGGCCCCGCGCTGCGGCTCCGGCACCTCCGCCAGCAGGGCCGTGAGCAGGCCCTGGTGGCCCACCAGCAGCTGGGGGCGGTGCCCGGGTCCCAGGCCCAGACGGGCGGCGGCGGCCAGCAGCAGCCGCATCAGCTCCACATCGGCCGCCGCCGAACCCTCGCCCAGCAGTTCCACACCGCTCTGCCACTGCTCGTGGATGCGTTGGTGGCCGCTGTCTCCCGTGCTGCTGCGGAAGGTGGTGCCTTCGGCCCACAGGCGCAGGGGCCGGGGCCGTTCCGCCATGCGCGTGCAGGCGGCCCGGGCGATCGAGGCGGTGAGTTCCGGGCGCAGGCCGAGGGGCTCATCGGCGGCCAGGCGCACCAGTTCGCGGCCGTCGATGGCGCCACCGGCCTGCAGGGTGTCGAGGCGCTCGAAACTCGGCGGTGCCACCGCCTGGTAGCCCCACAGCCGGTACACCGCCGCGAGGGTGGCGCAGATGGCGCGGTTCTGTTCCACCTCGCGGGGATTGAGGTCCCTGGCGCCGGCGGCGGGTTGCAGGGCCATGGAACGGGCCGGGTGGGGCGACGGTGGGGATCCTATGGACCGGCGGTGGCGTCCAGCTCCGGGGCGCCGAAGCTGGCGCCGCTCAGGGGCCGGCAGGCCTGCAGCCCCGCCACCAGCTCCGGGTGCAGGTGGCGGCCGGCGGCCACCACCCGCCCGCTGCCCAGCTCCAGGGCGCTGCCGTCATAGGCGGACACCACCCCACCGGCCTGCTCCACCAGCACCACCCCGGCGGCCAGGTCCCAGGGGGACAGGCCCCGCTCCCAGTAGCCATCCAGGCGCCCGGAGGCCACGAAGGCCAGGTCCACCGCCGCTGCGCCACCGCGCCGCACTCCGTGGGTGCGGTGGGTGAAGTAGGCGAACTCGGCGTAGTTGTTGTCCAGGCGGGTGTGGCGGTCGTAGGCGAACCCGGTGACCAGCAGGGCGTCGGGCAGCCGCTCACAGCCGCTCACCTGGACGCGGCGGCCATTGCACCAGGCCCCCAGCCCGGGCGCCGCCCAGTGCAGTTCCTCGAAGCTGGGGATGGCCAGGGCGCCCAGCAGGGGCACACCGCGCCAGCACAGCCCCACCGAGGTGCCGAAGAAGGGATAGCCGTGCGCGTAGTTGGTGGTGCCGTCGAGGGGATCGACGCACCACTCCAGATCGCCCTCGCGCTGCCGGCGGCCACTCTCCTCCGAGAGCACGCCGATCTCCGGGGTTTCCGCCTCCAGCAGGGCCAGCACGGCCGTCTCGGCGGCCAGGTCGGCCTCGGTCACGAGGTCGCCGCAGCGTCCCTTCTCGCGGATCTGCTCCAGGCGGCCGAAATGGGCACGCAGCTGCACCCCACCGGCTTCGGCGGCCCGCCGGGCCACGTCCACCAGGCGCTCGATGGCGCCGGTGGCCAGACCCGACTGGCGCAGGGCCCGTTCGCAGTGGGCCTCGGGGTGGGCTTCGGGGTGGCTGGCGGTCATCGGCGAAGCGGGCGTGTTCGGATCAGTCGTCTTCAGATTCAGTCGTCTTCGAGGGGCAGCCCCGGCCGTATCCGGCCCCGGCCGAAGTGGCGCCCGAACTGGAGCTCATAGACCTCATCCTCGTCCTGGGTCTCCACCTCCAGGGGGCCGATGGCCCGGGCTACGCAGAGCAGGCCGTAGCCGCGGCTGCGCAGCTCCTTCGACAGCCCGAGGGCCTCGCGTTGATCGATCGTGCCGCTCAGCACCCGCACCGCGCAGGTGGTGCAGCAGCCATTGCGGCAGCTGAATGGCAGTGGGTCGCCCTGCTGTTCGAAGCTGCGCAGGATGTAGTCACCCTCAGGCACCTCGCGACGGATCACACGACCGGTCTGGCGCCAGTGGACGGTGATCGGAAACGTGCGCATGGGGCGGCGGGTGGTTGACTGCTACATTGCCATCTCGTTGCCCCATTTTGCCGCTGGAGAGGTGGCCGAGTGGTCGAAGGCGCAGCACTGGAAATGCTGTATAGGGGCAACTCTATCGAGGGTTCGAATCCCTCCCTCTCCGCTGATCACACCAAAGCCGGCCCCCGGGCCGGCTTTTCTTTTGCCCTGATTCGGATTGGCTGCGCCGAGATCTTGGAGGCGCTGAGATCAGCCGAAGCGCCCGGTCACGTAGTCCTGGGTGGTCTGCTGTTTCGGGGCGTTGAAGATGCGCTCGGTTTCAGCAAATTCCACCAGGTAGCCCACCTTGCCGCTACCACCCTCCACGGCCTCAGCGTTGTAGAAGGCGGTCATGTCAGCCACGCGCACCGCCTGCTGCATGTTGTGGGTCACGATCACGATCGTGTAGCTGCGCTTGAGCTCGTGCATCGTTTCCTCGATCTTCAGGGTGGAGATCGGATCGAGGGCGGAGCAGGGTTCGTCCATCAGGATCACCTCCGGCTCGGTGGCGATGGCGCGGGCGATGCAGAGACGCTGCTGCTGGCCGCCGGAGAGGGCAAAGCCGCTCTCCTTGAGCTTGTCCTTGCATTCATCCCACACGGCGGCCTTGCGCAGGGAGCGTTCCACCAGTTCGTCCATGTCGCCCCGGTAGCCGTTGATCCGGGCACCGAAGGCGATGTTCTCGTAGATGCTCTTGGGGAAGGGGTTGGGCTTCTGGAACACCATGCCGATGCGGCGGCGCACCTCCACCGGATCCACGTTGGGGGCATAGATGTCCACGCCATCGAACACCACCCGCCCGCGCAGGCTGCAGCCGGGGATCAGATCGTTCATGCGGTTGAGCCCCCGCAGCACGGTGGACTTGCCACAGCCCGAGGGGCCGATCAAGGCCGTGACCTTGCCCTTGGGGATGTCCATGAAGACGTTCTTCACGGCCTCGAAGCTCCCGTAGGAGATGGTGACGTCCTGCAACGACATGCAGACGTCGGTGGCGGGGATCTGGGCGATGCTGGCGGCAGGCATGATCAAGACGGGTGGAAGGTTCCTGTGGACTGGAGGTGAGGGCAGAGGAGAAGAACAGAAATCAGGCGCGGGATACCTTGCTGATCCAGCGGGCGAGGAGATTGGCGGCGAGAATCATGATCACCAGCACGAACGAGGCGGCCCAGGCCAATTCGTTCTGGGCCTCGTAGGGCATGATCGAGAAGTTGAAGATCAACACCGACATGGTGGCGATGGGGTTGAAGATCCCCTCGGGCCAGAAGGGGGAGAACAGGGCGGTGAAGATCAGGGGCGCGGTTTCGCCGGCGGCCCGGGCAATCGCCAGCACCACCCCGGTGGCGATCGGTGTGAAGGCAGCCGGCAGGGTGATCCGCATCACGGTGACGAACTTGGAGGCGCCGATTCCATAGGAACCCCAGCGCAACTCCTGGGGCACCAGCTTGAGACCTTCATCGGTAGTTTTGATCACCGTGGGAAGCATCAGCACGGCCAGAGCGATGCCACCGGCCACGGCACTGAAACTCTGGTTGAAGAACAGCCGAGTCGATACGACGATGCCGTAGACGAACACACCCGTGATGATTGATGGCACGCCGGCCAGGATGTCGTTGCCGAAGCTGATGAACTGGGAGAACCAGCCACGGCTGGAATATTCATTGAGGAAGATGCCCCCACCCACGCCGATCGGGATGGCGATCACCGAGGCGATCAAGGTGACCAGGATCGTGCCGATGACGGCGTTGCCGATGCCGCCACCCTCCAGGCCGGGCGGAGGCGGCAGCTGGGTGAACAGGGTTGGGCTCAGCAAGCGGCCGCCCTGGAACAGCACGTAGAGCAACACCAGAAAAAGGGGCAACACCGCGAGGGCACCGAAGATCCCGGCGATGGTGGTGAGCACCCGGTTGATGCGGTTGCGCTTCAGCGCAGGATCAAAGGTCAGGGGGCGCCGGTCGAACAGATCACTCTGTTGATTGTCGGACCCGGAGCGGATGGTGGTGGTCGCCATGGTGGTGGTGTTCAGTAGCGGAGGCTGAGGCGACGCACGATCCACTGTGCCAGCACATTCACCGTGAAGGTGAGGATCATCAGGATCACGGCGGCGTACATCAGGGCAGACACCTGGATGCCGTCAGCTTCCCCGAACTGGTTGGCGAGCATGGAGGCGATCGTGTTGCCCGGGGCCAGCAGGGAGGTGTTGAAGTTGATGGCGTTGCCGATGATCATCGTCACAGCCATCGTTTCTCCCATGGCCCGACCCAGAGACAGCATCACGCCGCCGGTGATCGCGGACACGGCTGCTGGCAGGATCACGCTGAAGATCGCCCCCCAGCGGGTGGTGCCCACCCCGTAGGCCCCTTGGCGCAACTCGATGGGCACCTGGTTGAGGGCGTCCCTGGAGATGGCGGTGATGATCGGCAGCACCATCACCACCAGGATGAGGATGGCCGGGGCCATGCCCGGACCCTGGGCTGTGGTGTCGAAGAAGGGGCTCCAGCCGAACCAGGCGTGCAGGAGGTTGAGGGCCGGCCGGATCGCCGGTTCCATCACGAAGATGGCCCAAAGGCCGAGCACCACCGAGGGGATGGCCGCCAGCAACTCCACCATCAGGCCCACCGCATCGCGGATCGCCCTGGGGAGCACATCCTCGGTGATCAGGATCGCCGTGCCCACGCCCAGGGGCACCGCAATCATCAGCGACAGGATCGATGTGACCAGCGTCCCGTAGATGGCCACGAAAGCCCCGTACTGCTGATTCACCGGGTCCCAGCCGGAGGTGGTGAGAAAGGAGAGGCCGAACTCACCGATGGCGTCACGGGCCCCGGTGAACACCACCAGGAAGATGGAGATCAGCACGATGGCCACCATCGAGGCCATCACCAGCGAGAGCTGACGGAAGCCGGTGTCGAGCAGCTTTTCGCTGGGTGGCCGCCGGCGCAGGGTGTAGGCGTCGGCCTTGGTTGGGGCGAAGGAGTCCTTCTGCATGCAGTGAAACGCTGAGCTGCGGCGTGAACAGGCCCCCTGGGGCGGCCCGTTTCGGTAACGCGCCCTGCGGAAAACAAAGGCGACCGCCGAAATGTACGGGCGTTCGCGCGAGGGCGGTTTAAGCGGTGATTAACGTCTGATCAGCCGGTACCTTGGGGTCGCCGGGCGGTTCAGGATTCCTCTTCCTCTATGGGGCGCATCGTCGGCATCGACCTGGGCACCACCAATTCGGTGGTGGCGGTGCTGGAGGGCGGCCGCCCCGTGGTGATCGCCAGCGCCGAGGGCAGCCGCACCACCCCCTCGGTGGTGGGCTTCAGCCGCGACCAGGAGCTGCTGGTGGGTCAGCTGGCCCGGCGTCAGCTGGTGCTCAACCCCCGCAACACTTTCGCCAACCTCAAGCGCTTCGTGGGGCGCCAGTGGGACGAGCTCGATGAGGGCAGCCTGAGCGTGGCCTACACGGTGCGCGCCAACGACCAGGGCAACGTGCGCGTGGTGTGTCCCGCTACCGAGCGGGAATACGCCCCCGAGGAGCTGGTGGCCAGCATCCTGCGCAAACTCTGCGACGACGCCGCCACCTACCTCGGTGAGCCGGTGGAGGCCGCGGTGATCACCGTGCCCGCCTACTTCAACGACGCCCAGCGCCAGGCCACCCGGGATGCCGGCCGGCTGGCGGGCATCAGCGTGGAGCGCATCCTCAACGAACCCACGGCGGCGGCCCTGGCCTACGGCTTCGACCGCAGCGCCGCCAAGCGGGTGCTGGTGTTCGACCTCGGCGGCGGCACCTTTGATGTGTCGCTGCTGCGCATCGCCCAGGGGGTGTTCGACGTCAAGGCCACCAGCGGCGACACCCAGCTGGGGGGCAACGACTGGGACCGGCGCATCGTGGACTGGCTCGCCGACGCCTTCCAGGCCGAACACCAGGTTGATCTGCGCCGCGACCGCCAGGCCCTGCAGCGGCTCACCGAGGCGGCCGAGAAGGCCAAGATGGAACTCAGCGGTGTGCAGAGCACGCCGATCTCGCTGCCGTTCATCAGCACCGGGCCCGACGGCCCCCTGCACATCGAAACCACCCTCGAGCGCTTCGTGTTCGAGGGCCTCTGCCCCGATCTGCTCGACCGCCTGCTGCGCCCGGTCCAGCGCGCCCTGCGGGATGGGGCCCTGGCGGCCGACGACATCGACGATGTGGTGCTGGTGGGCGGCGCCACGCGCATGCCGATGGTGCAGGAGATGGTGCGCACCCTGATTCCCCGCGACCCCTGCCAGTCGGTGAACCCCGATGAGGTGGTGGCGATCGGCGCGGCGGTGCAGGCCGGCATCCTCACCGGCGAGCTGCGCGACCTGATGCTCAACGACGTCACCCCCCTGTCCCTGGGCCTGGAGACCATCGGCGGGGTGATGAAGGTGCTGATTCCACGCAACACGCCGATTCCGGTGCGCAAGAGCGATGTGTTCAGCACCTCCGAGGCCAACCAGAACTCCGTGGAGATCCACGTGCTCCAGGGAGAGCGCCAGATGGCCAGCGACAACAAGAGCCTGGGCCGCTTCCGGCTCTCGGGCATTCCCCCGGCCCCCCGCGGCGTGCCCCAGGTGCAGGTGTCCTTCGACATCGATGCCAACGGTCTGCTGCAGGTGTCGGCCATGGACCGCACCACTGGCCGCCAGCAGAGCGTGAGCATCCAGGGCGGCTCCAACCTCAGTGAGGAGGAGATCGCCCGGCTGATCGAGGAGGCCGAGCAGAAGGCCGCCGAAGACCGCCGCAAGCGCGCCGCCATCGACCGCCGCAACAAGTCGCTGACCCTGGTGGCCCAGGCGGAACGCCGGCTGCGGGATGCGGCCCTGGAACTCGGTCCCTACGGTGCTGAACGGCAGCAGCGGGCGGTGGAGATGGCCTTGCGCGATGTTCAGGACCTGCTCGCTCTCGAGGAGCGCGGTGAGAGCGATCCGGTGGAGCTGGACATGGCCACCAGCCAGCTGCAGGAGGCCCTGTTCGGCCTCAACCGCCGTCTGCTCAGCGAGCGGCGGGCGGAGCAGGGACCGTTGCAGGGCCTCAAGAACACCCTGGGCAGCCTCAAGGACGAGCTGTTTGCCGACGATGACGACTGGGACGACTGGAGCCGTCCCGGCCGCGACCCCTGGGCCGGTGGTTCGCCCCGCTCCGCCGGCCGCTATGGAGCGGAGGACCGCTACGCGCCCGACCGCTACGAGCCCGACACCGACGTGTCTCGCGGCTACCAGCCTGGGCGCGCTGACTCCGACCGCTATGACCGCGACGCCTACAGCCGCGACGCCTACAGCCGCGACACCTACAGCCGCGACGCCTACGACCGCGATCCCTACGGCCGGGACCCTGATGACCGTGATCGCTACGCGCCCGAGGATGAACAGCGCCTGCGCACCCCCGCTCGCCGCGGTCTGGACGAGCCCGCCCTGCCCCGGCGCCGGGTGCCCAACGACGATCCCTGGGACGACGGCAGGCTGCCGTGACCTCCCGCATCGTCGCTGCCGGCGAGCCCGTGACTGATCACTGGGCGGTGCTGGGTCTGGATCCGGGCGCCGACGCCGATGCCCTCAAGCGCGCCTTCCGCCAGCAGGCCCGGCGCTGGCACCCCGATCTCAACGGCAACGACCCCGTTGCCGAGGAACGCTTCAAGCAGGTGAACGAGGCCTACGCGGTGCTCTCAGACCCGCGCCGCCGGCGGGCCTGGGAGGGCGGCGAACCGGACGCCGGTGGGGACGGCCGCAGCAGCTCCCGCGACCCCTTCGCCAGCGGCTTCCCCAGTTTCGAGGCCTACCTGGAGGTGCTGTTCGGTCGTCGCCGCCGCGAACCCGCCGCCTCCGAGGGTGGTGATCCCCAGCGCGGTGATCCCCAGCCCGGTCCAGCCGCCCAGCCGCACGTGCCCGAAGCGGGCCCGGGTGGTGGAGTGACCGCCGCGCCCCCCTCGCCGCCACCGGTGACGGCGGCGGCGGACAGCGAGACCATCGTGGAGCTCAGCCCGGAGCAGGCCCTCGAGGGAGAGCGGGTGGAGCTCGAGCTCGCCGATGGCACCGTTGTGGAGGTGTGGACCCCGCCCCTGGCCGGCGATGGCTGGCGGCTGCGGCTGGCCGGCGTGACCCCGGGCGGCGGCGATCACTTCCTGCAGCTGCGTGTGCGCACCCCCGAGGGCCTGCGGGTGGATGGCCTGCGGGTGCTGTTCCAGCTGCCCCTCAGTCCGGCCGAGGCCGTGCTCGGCTGCCGTGTGGTGGTGCCCACCCTGCGCGGGCCGGTGCAGCTCACCGTGCCTCCCGGCTCCTCCAGTGGCCGCCTGCTGCGCCTGCGCGGCCGAGGCCTGGAGTGGGGGGAGCTGCGGGGCGACCAGCTGGTGGAGGTGCGCATCGTGGTGCCGGAGGAGTCCCGGGACGACGAGCTGGCCCTCTACCGCCGCCTGCTGGAGCTGGCCGAGGACGCCTGACCCCACCCACCAATGACACACTGAAGTGCCCTCCGCAGAGCTGTCTGGGTCGATGTCCGTGCATGTGCTCCTCTTCGATGCCGGCTCCGAGCAGGAGGGCATCCATTCCCTCGAGATCAACGGCCGCACGGTGGTGCTGCTGTTTGAGGAGCGCGATGACGCCGAGCGCTACGCGGGGCTGCTGGAAGCCCAGGACTTCCCCGTGCCCACCGTCGAGTGCCTGGATCGGCGCGAGATGGAGGAGTTCTGCAGCCAGGCCGGCTACGAGGCCCGCTTCGTGCCCTCCGGCTTCGTGCCGGAGAACCCCGAGGACCGGCTGCTGATCGCTCCCCCCGAGCGCAACATGGACGTGTCCACCTGGCAGGAGGGGGCGGAGCCCGGGGCTGCCGCCGAGGCGCCAGACCCCGCCGCCCCCGCCGATCCGGATCTGGAGGCCTTCCGCCGTCAGCTCGAGGGCCTGCTGTGACCGCCGTGGACCGCGGCCATCTGCTCACCGAGCAGGCCAATCCGCTCAGCACCAACCTCGACCAGCTTCCCACCGACCAGCTGGTGGACCTCTTCTGCCGCAACGATCTGGAGCCCCAGCGGGCGGTGGCCGCCGCCGCGCCTGCCCTGGCGGCTGCGGTGGATGCCATCGCCGGGCGGCTGGCCGCCGGCGGCCGCCTGTTCTATCTGGGGGCCGGCACCTCCGGGCGGCTGGGGGTGCTCGACGCCGCCGAATGTCCGCCCACCTTCTGCACCCCACCAGAGCTGGTGCAGGGGGTGCTGGCCGGCGGGGCACCGGCGCTGCTGCGCAGCTCCGAGGGATTGGAGGACCTGCGTGAGGCCGGCCGCGAGGACCTGCAGGAGCGGGGGTTCACCGCCTCCGACTGCCTGGTGGGGATCGCCGCCGGCGGCACCACCCCCTACGTGCTCGGCGGCCTGAGCCACGCCCGCCAGCTCGGCGGCCTGGCGATCGCCATGGCCTGCGTGCCTGCCGATCAGGTGCCCATGCCCTGTGACATCGACATCCGCCTGCTCACCGGTCCCGAGCTGCTCACCGGCTCCACGCGCCTGAAGGCGGGCACGGCCACCAAGATGGCGCTCAACATCCTCTCCACCGGCGTGATGGTGCGCCTGGGCAAGGTGTACGGCAACCGCATGGTGGATGTGGCCGTGACCAACAGCAAGCTCGAGGACCGGGCCCTGCGCATCCTGCGGGACCTGGCCGGTCTGGAGCGCTCCCAGGCCGCCGAGCTGCTGGGACGGGCGGGCGGTTCGGTGAAGCGGGCCCTGCTGATGGCCGCCAGCGGCCTGGAGCCGCAGGCGGCCGCCGACTGCCTGGAGCGCCAGGGCCAGGACCTGCGGCGGGCCCTGGCGGCCTGCGAAGCGACCCTCAGCCCTCGCCTGTGAGCGCTCCCCAGTAGGGGGCCGTGAACAGATCCACCCGCCGGCGGGTATCCGCCGGCACCTGCTCCTTCGGGGTGATCAGGGCGTGGCGCAGGGCCCGGTGGGAGCCGCTGCCGGGGCGCTGGGCGCCGATGCGCTCGGCGGCCACACGCACGATCTGCTGGGCCAGGGTGGCATTGGCGCGCAGGTTGTCGAGCACCAGCTCCACGCTCACCGAGGCGTGCTCCTGGTGCCAGCAGTCGTAGTCGGTGACCATCGCCAGGGTGGCGTAGGCCATCTCCGCTTCCCGCGCCAGCCGCGCTTCGGTGTGGTTGGTCATGCCGATCACGCCGCAGCCCCAGCTGCGGTAGAGCTCGGATTCGGCCCGGGTGGAGAAGGCCGGCCCCTCCATGCACAGGTAGGTGCCGCCCCGGTGCAGCTGCCGGCCCGCCGGCATCAGGCTCTCGCCCACATCGGCCAGCAGCCGGCTGAGGGCGGGGCAGAAGGGGTCGGCGTGGGTGACGTGGGCCACCACGCCGTCGCCGAAGAACGTGAGCGGCCGCTGGTGGGTGCGATCGATGAACTGATCCGGCACCATCATGTCGAGGGGGCGGAACTGCTCCTGCAGCGAGCCCACCGCCGACACCGACAGGATCCAGCGCACCCCCAGGCTGCGCAGGGCCCAGAGGTTGGCCCGGTAGGGCACCTCGCTGGGGGTGTAGCTGTGGTGGCGGCCATGGCGGGCCAGGAACACCACCTCCAGATCGCCGATGCGGCCAAGGCGCAGGGCATCGGACGGGGTGCCGAAGGGGGTCTCCACGGCCAGCTCGCGCACGTCCTCGAGGCCCTCCATGGCGTACAGGCCGCTGCCGCCGAGCACCCCCAGCCGGGCCTGCTCGAGGTGGAGGCCGGCAACGGCGCCGGGCTGATCAGTGCTCATGGTGCGCGACTGGGAGTGCGGAGGTCATGGTGCAGGACTGCGGGCGGCCGGGAGGGTGCTTCGTGGTCTCAATTGTGAGCGCGGACCCATACAGTCGAGCTTTCTCCCCCCAACGCCATGACCCGTGCCGTGATGGACACCGACGCCGGCCGGATCGAACTGGAACTGTTCGATGCTGACGCGCCCAACACCGTGGCCAACTTCGTGAAGCTGGCCAAGGACGGCTTCTACGACGGCCTGGCCTTTCATCGCGTCATCCCCGGCTTCATGGCCCAGGGAGGCTGCCCTAACAGCCGGGAGGGAGCCCCGGGCATGGCCGGCACAGGTGGCCCTGGCTACACGATCGACTGCGAGATCAACGGCCAGAAGCACCAGGCCGGCACCCTGGCCATGGCCCACGCAGGCCGCAACACCGGTGGCTCTCAATTCTACATCTGCCATGGCGCCCAGCCCCACCTCGACGGGGTGCACACCGTGTTCGGTCTCACCGGCAACATGGACGTGGTGCTGGCCCTCAAGAACCGCAGCCGCATCAATACGGTCACCATCGAGGACTGACCATCCAGGCCTGACCTTCCAGGCCTGACCTTCCAGGACTGACCTTCCAGACCTGAGGCTCAGCGCCAGATCACCAGAACTCCGGCGTCCAGCCGCGGCCCGTGGCCACGGGGCTCGAGCAGCTCCGCCAGGGGACGCTGCTGGGCCTCCAGAGACGCGCTGGGATGGTTGATCCGCTGGGGTTCCGGACTCAGCAGCAGCCCCACCCGGCAGCAGCCCGGCGCTGAAGCCAGCAACTCAAGGGCACGCCGCAGCAGCGGGGGATCCAGGGCAGCTCCCGCACCGCTGCTCAGCAGCAGGGC
The DNA here is from genome assembly GCA_007694915.1 of Cyanobium sp. PLM2.Bin73. Lineage (GTDB taxonomy): Bacteria > Cyanobacteriota > Cyanobacteriia > PCC-6307 > Cyanobiaceae > NIES-981. The sequence continues at coordinate 37,258 of REEV01000102.1, forward strand.
CAGCTGGGGCTGGTTGAGCAGGGCCAGCAGCCTGGGATCCTCCTCCGGCTCGGCCAGCAGGCCCTGCTCCAGAGCCCAGGCCTGCAGCCGCTCCACCAGCTCCAGGGCCAAACCGGCTTCGGGGTGGCCCTGCCAGGCCACCACGGCGGTGGGCCCGGCCACCGGGCAGGTGGGTCCCTCTCCCATCAGGTGGCCCAGCTTGCTGCGCTTCACGGCCAGGTAGGCGGCGTTGTGGACGCCGGGATCCATCACCAGCGGCACCCGGTCCACCACCTGCAGGCCGTAGCCCCCCAGGCCGGCGATCTTGCGGGGGTTGTTGGTGATCAGACGCAGCCGCTGCACCCCCAGGTCGCTGAGGATCTGGGCGCCCACCCCGTAGTTGCGCAGATCGGCCGGGAAACCCAGCCGTTCGTTGGCCTCCACCGTGTCCAGGCCGCTGTCCTGGAGGGAGTAGGCCCGCAGCTTGTTGATCAGGCCGATGCCGCGCCCTTCCTGGCGCAGATACACCACCACGCCCTCGCCGGCCGCCTCGATCATGCGCAGGGCGGCCTCCAGCTGGGGACGGCAGTCGCAGCGCAACGACCCGAAGGCATCGCCGGTGAGGCACTCGCTGTGCACGCGTACCAGCACCGGCCCAGTGGCCTGCTCCGGGCGGCCCTTCACGATCGCCACGTGCTCGCTGCCATCGAGTTCGTTGCGGAAGCCGATCGCCCGGAACATGCCGAAGGCGCTGGGCAGGCTGGCCTCCGCCAGGCGGCGCACGAAGCGTTCCGTATCCAGGCGGTAGCTGATCAGGTCGGCGATCGAGATCAGCCGCAGCCCGTGGCGGCGGGCGTAGGCGGCCAGCTGGGGCAGGCGGGCCATTGAGCCGTCCGGATTCTGGATCTCGCAGATCACGCCGGCTGGATAGAGCCCGGCCAGCCGTGCCAGGTCCACTGCCGCCTCGGTGTGGCCGGCACGCTTGAGCACCCCGCCCTGGCGGGCGCGCAGGGGAAACACGTGGCCGGGGCGGCGCAGATCGGCGGGCCGGGTCTGGGGATGGATCGCCACCTGGATGGTGCGGGCCCGGTCCTCCGCCGAGATGCCCGTACTCACCCCGTTCTCCGGCCCCGCATCCACGCTCACGGTGAAGGCGGTCTGGTTGGCGTCAGTGTTGTGGTTCACCATCAGCGGCAGATCCAGCGCGTCCAGGCGCTCCGGCTCCATCGCCAGGCAGATCAGACCGCGGGCCTCGGTGGCCATGAAATTGATCTGCTCGGGGGTGGCGAACTGGGCCGCGCAGATCAGATCGCCCTCGTTCTCACGGTTCTCGTCATCCACCACCACGATGGCGTCGCCGTTGCGGATCGCCGCCAGGGCATCGGCGATGGCGTCAAAACGGATGGCGGTGCTGCTGCTGGGCGCAGAACTCATGGCAGGCGCCTCTGGCGGGCGACGCGGGCGCAATCGTCATTTATAAAGCCCTGTTCCTCGCCGCGAGAAGGGTTCCGCGCCATGGCCAGCTCGCTCCCCGCCCGTCCCGCCCGTCCCACCGCCGCCGGTCAGCGGGTGGCGGTGATCGGTGCCAGCGGCTACGGCGGGCTGCAGACCCTGCGCCTGCTGCACGACCATCCGGCCCTGACGGTGACCTTTCTCGGCGGCGAGCGCAGCAGCGGCCGGCGCTGGAGCGAGATCAACCCCTTCCTGCCGCTGCCGGGGGATCCGCTGGTGCAGAGCCCCGATCCCGATGCGATCGCGGCCGCGGCCGACTTCGCCGTGCTCAGCCTGCCCAACGGCCTGGCGGCCCAGCTGGTGCCCCCCCTGCTGGAGCGGGGCGTGCGGGTGGTGGACCTCTCCGCCGACTACCGCTACCGCTCCCTGGCCCGCTGGCAGGAGGTGTACGCCACCGAGGCCCGCCAGGTGCCCCGCCAGGACGCCGACCTCTGCGCCGAGGCCGTCTACGGCCTGCCCGAATGGCACGGGGAGCGCATCCGCACGGCACGGCTGGTGGCCGCCCCGGGCTGTTTCCCCACCGCCTCCCTGCTGGGCCTGCTGCCCCTGCTCAAGCAGGGCCTGATCGACACCGGCGGCATCGTGATCGATGCCAAGACCGGCACCAGCGGCGGCGGCCGGGCGGCGAAGGAGCACCTGCTGCTGGCGGAGGCGGCCGAGGCGGTGGCCCCCTACGGCGTGGTGGGGCATCGCCACACCAGCGAGATCGAACAGATCGCCGGCCAGGTGGCCGGACGGGAGATCCAGCTGCAGTTCACCCCCCACCTGATGCCGATGGTGCGCGGCCTGCTGGCCACGGTCTACTGCCGGCTGCGGGATCCGGGCCTCACCGCCGACGACTGCAGCACCGTGCTGCGCTCGGCCTACCGCGATGCCCCGGCGGTGACGGTGCTGCCGGTGGGCACCTACCCCTCCACCAAGTGGGTGCGCCAGACCAGCCGGGCGCTGCTTTCGGTGCAGGCCGACAGCCGCACCGGCCAGCTGATCGTGATGGGGGCCATCGACAACCTGGTGAAGGGCCAGGCCGGCCAGGGGGTGCAGTGCCTCAACCTGATGGCTGGACTGTCGGAGTGCCTCGGCTTGCCCCTGCTGCCGTTCTATCCCTGAGCCGCTGGGCCGCCAGCCCCACCGCTAACGGCAGGATGCAGTGCTCCTGGCCCTGGATGCGCGCCGCCAGGCTGGCGTGGTCGTCGTGGGCGTGCACCGGCACCGCCGCCTGCACGAGGATTTCCCCGGCATCCACCTCCTCGTTCACCAGATGGGCGGTGCAGCCGGCCAGCGTCACCCCGGCGGCCAGGGCCTGCCCCACCGCGTCCAGGCCCCGGAAGCTGGGCAGCAGGGAGGGGTGGATGTTCACCAACCGCCCGGGAAAGGCGGTCACCAGCCGGGGGCTGACGATGCGCATCCAGCCGGCCATCACCACCAGGTCGACGGCCGCTTCCGTGAAGGCCTCGATCAGGGCGTCGTCCAGGGCCTCCCGGCTGGGGTGGTCGCGGTGGTCGACCAGCCGGCAGGGCACCGCCAGCCGCCCCGCCCGCTCCCGGGCCCGGCAGCCGGGGTTGTTCACCACCAGCAGCACCACATCGGCGGGGGGCTGATCGGCCCGGCAGGCCAGGGTGAGGGCCTCGAAGTTGCTGCCCTCCCCCGAGGCCATCACGCCCAACCGCAGCCGCCTGCCTGCCCCGATCAGCCCCATCGGGCCTCCGGGCGGTGGCAACGGCCACTGGATCCCCCCCTGCTCCTGGCTAGGGTCTGGGTCAGCGGGCAGTTCGATCTCATGTCCCATCTCTCCATCCTGCCCACGGTGCTGCGCGATGCCGATCGCCTCGCCGCCAGCCTGGTGGCCGCCGGGCTCGAGCCCCGCCGGGGTGGCCGCCTGGAGGGCTTCGCCGGAGAGCAGCAGCCGGTGGATCTGCAGGTGCGGCTCGCCGACGGCCAGCGGCTGGGCTGGGCCCGCCAGGCCGACGGCTCCCTGGCGCTGGTGGGTGACCTGCAGCGCATCAGCCGCAGCACCCGGCTGCAGGCTCTGATCTCGGCCATCACCCGCCGTTACGCCGCCGAGAAGGCCCTGGCCGACGCCGCCCGCCAGCTGGGCAACGCCCAGGTGAGCGTGAGCTCCTGAGCGGCGGCCTGCGGTGATCTCCGGCCCCGCCGCTTCCGTTCCCCCTGACCCCGGGACCACCGCCGATTCCCTCAGTGCCCCGGACGGCAGCGGAGCGGGGCCGCTGGTGTCCCTGGATCTGCGCGCCTGCAGCGCCCATCTGGTGGCGGTGACCCTGGAGCTGCAACCCGAGCAGCTCGGGCTGGCCTTCGCCCTGCCGGCCTGGACTCCCGGCTCCTACCTGATCCGCGACTACGTGCGCCAGCTGGAGGCCCTGGAGGTGCTCCAGGACAACGTGCCCCTCCCCGTGCACCGCACGGGCGTCGCCGCCTGGTGCGTGACCCTGCCCCGCCTGGCGCCGGTGCGCCTGCGCTACCGCATCCTGGCCACCGAGCTCACGGTGCGCACCTGCCACCTCAGCGCCGAGCACGGCTTTCTGGCCCTGGCAGCCGTGGTGCTGCAGGTGGCCGGCCAGCGCTGGCGGCCCCACCACCTGCGCCTGCGCCTGCCCGCCGGCTGGCGGGCCTTCGTGCCCCTGCCGGATCAGGCCGGCGGCGCCTGGCTGGCCCGGGATTTCGATCAGCTCGTGGACACGCCTGTGGAGGCCGGCCCCCACCCCTGCCACAGCTTCAGCGTGGCCGGCGTCCCCCACCGCTGGGTGAGCTGGGGCACCACCCTGGCCGGTGCCGATCTGACCGCCGCCGACCCCCGCTGGCTGGCCGACGTGGAGCGGGTGTGCCTGGCCTGCTGTCGGTTGATGGGGGTGGAGCGGCCGGCGGCGGAGCACTACCTGTTCGTGCTCCACCTCACCGACAACGGCTACGGCGGCCTCGAGCACGACCTCAGCACCGTGCTGCAGTACGGCCGCCGGCGCCTGGCGGAGGCCGACGGCCGCCGCAAGCTGCTGCAGCTGGTGGCCCACGAATACCTGCACCAGTGGAACGTGCGCCGGCTGCGGCCCGCCGAACTCAGTCCCTACGACTACGACCGTCCGGTGGTGGTGCCCAGCCTGTGGTTCGCGGAGGGCATCACCAGCTACGTGGATCAGCTGCTGCCCCATGCCGCCGGCCTCTGCAGCGAAGCGGAGGTGCTGAGCGACCTGGGCGCCGACCTCAGCCGCTACCGGCTCACCCCGGGCCGGGCGGTGCAGAGCCTGCGCCTGAGCAGCCAGGAGGCCTGGATCAAGCTCTACAAGGCCGACGCCTATGCCGCCGACAGCCAGGTGAGCTACTACCTCAAGGGGGCGGTGCTGGCGCTGGTGCTGGATCTGCACCTGCGGCGCCACGGCAGCGGTCTGCCGGCAGTGCTGCGCCGTCTCTGGCGCAGCCATGGCCGCCAGGGCCGGGGCTACCGACAGCACGATCTGCTCGAGGCCTTCGGCGCCTTCGCCCCCGACCTGGCCAGCCTGCTTCCCCACTGGCTCGATGGCCTCGATGACCCGCCCCTGGATGGCTACCTGGCGGATGTGGGCTTGGCCCTGCAGCCCGAGACCAGCGAGGAACCCTGGCTGGGCTGGCATCTGCAGGCCGCCACCGAGGGCTTGACGACCAGGCGGGTCCTGCGGGACTCTCCAGCCGAACAGGCCGGAGTGATGGTCGGAGATGAACTGATCGCCCTGGCCGGCCAGCGTCTGCGCCGCCCCGAGGATGTGGCCACCGTTCTCAAGGCGGCCCCGGCCGATTCCCTGGAGCTGCTGCTGGCTCGTGACGGCCGGCTGATCGCCACCGCGGTGGCGCCGGCATCCGCCCGGCCCCAGGCCTGGACACTGGCGATCCAGGGCGATGCTCCGGCCGAGAGCGCCGAGCGGCGCCGCCGCTGGCTGGTCCTGGAGTCGCCGTGACCCGCCGCCGCCAGGCCCTGATCCTGGCAGCGGTGGCTGCGGCCGGTATCGGTCTTGGTGGTCTGGGATGGCTGGCCCGTGATGGGTCCGTCCAGCTGGCCGGTGCCAGCGGCCGCCGCTCCCTGCTCGATCTGCTCGAGGAGGCCCGTCAGCCATCCGGGCCGCGGCCGCAGGCCACTGAACCGCCGCCGCCGCCTCCCCATCCCAACTGGACGTCCCCCCTGCGCGGCAGCTGCCGCCCGCTCGACAGCCCCCGCCGCCAGCAGCTGCTGGCCCTGGCCAGCCGGCTGCGCACGGCACCGGAGCGGATCGCCATCGATCCCAGCAACTACGGCCAGCGCCACAGCCGGGACGCCTACGGCAATCCCCTCGACCCCACGCCCCGCCTGGTGGTGCTGCACGAGACCGTGTTCAGCATGGAGTCGGCCATCAATACCTTCCGCACCCCCCACCCGCGGGATGAAGACCAGGTGAGCTACCACGCCGTGATCGGCCTTGACGGCCGGGTGGTGAAGCTGGTGGATCCCAGCCGCCGGGCCTATGGCGCCGGCAATTCCGCCTTCCGCGGTGAGTGGGCGGTCACCAATCCCGCGGTGCGGGGGTCGGTGAACAATTTCGCCCTGCATGTGAGCCTGGAAACCCCGGCTGACGGCGAGCACACCGGCCCCGTGCACAGCGGCTACAGCGCCGCCCAGTACGACGGCCTGGCCGCCCTGCTGGCGGTGTGGATGGAGCGCTTTCCCATCCCCGCCGACCAGATCACCACCCACCGGGCCGTGGATCTGTGGGGCGACCGCGCCGATCCGCGCAGTTTCGACTGGGACGCCCTGCTGGTGCGGCTTGAGTCCCTGGGAGTGTTCTGCTGATCAGATCAGCGGTGTCTCAGATCAG
>REEV01000089.1 GCA_007694915.1 Cyanobium sp. PLM2.Bin73
CAGGTAGGTGGGGGAGTCCTCCGGGGCGTAGTTGAGGTTCTTGAACAGACCGGTGAGCCGGGTGAAAACGTCGCGCGCGGCGGCCTTGTCGCTGAACTGATAGGGGCGCTGGATCAGCTCGTCCACCAGGGCCAGGCTGCGCTGCTGACGGCTGATCGGACAGCTGGAATCCACCCCATCGAAGGCGTCCTGCTGCAGATACACCATGTCGAGGAACTGGGCTTTGAGATAGAGCAGAAAGTCGTCGAGGCTCACCCCCTCCTCGCCGGTCACCTGGATCATCTGTTGCACGGCATCGCCGCGATGCACCAGATCGGTGAGCCGCTTCACCCGCGGCACCCAGTCGGGAGAGAGGTGGCGGGCGAACCAGCCCTCCAGCTGATCGAAATAGCGCGACCAGGAGAGCAGCAGATCCACAGCGGGGTAACAGCGCTTGTAGGCCCGTTCGGCGCTGAGCCCCAGGAAGGTCTTCACCGTGTTGAGGGTCGACTGGGTGACCGGCTCCTCGAAGTTGCCGCCGGCCGGCGACACGGTGCCGATCATCGTGAGGCTGCCGACGCTGCCGTCGTTGGTGCGGATGATGCCGGCCCGCTCGTAGATGGTCTTGATCGAGGAATCGAGGTAGGCGGGGAAGGCCTCCTCACCGGGAATCTCCTCCAGCCGGCCGGAGGTTTCCCGCATCGCCTGGGCCCAGCGGGAGGTGGAGTCGGCAATCAGCAGCACGTTGTAGCCCATCTGGCGGTAGTACTCGCCGAGGGTGAGACCGGTGTAGATCGAGGCCTCCCGGGCGGCCACCGGCATCGAGGAGGTGTTGCAGATGATGATCGTGCGATCCATCAGCGAACTGCCGCTCTTGGGGTCGGTGAGCTTGGGGAATTCGGTGATCGTTTCCACCACCTCACCCGCCCGCTCGCCGCAGGCCACCACCAGCACGATGTCCACGTCGGAGTGGCGGGAGATCAGGTTCTGCAGCACGGTCTTGCCGGCGCCGAAGGGGCCCGGGATGCAGCCGGTGCCGCCGCGGGCGATGGGCAGGAAGGTGTCGATGATCCGCTGGGTGGTGATCAGCGGCTCCTCGGGATAGAGGCGCTCGCTGGTGCGGGTCTCCAGCAGCTGCTGGGGCAGGGGCCGGCGCACGGGCCAGTCCTGCACCAGGGTGAGGGAGCGGGCCTGGCCGCGGGCATCAACGATGCGGGCCACCACGGTGTGCACCGTGAACGAGCCCTGCTGGATCCAGTCCAGCCGCACCTCCCCGCTCTGGTCGAAGGGCACCATGATCTTGTGGCTGAAGCGCCCCTCCTGCACGGTGCCGAGCACGTCGCCCGCCCGCAGCGTGTCGCCCATCCGCGCAGTGGGCTGGAACGACCACTTCTTCTCCGGATCGAGCGGCGCCACCTCCGCCCCCCGGGGCAGGAAGGTGCCGTAGCCGGCGGCCAGGCCGGCCAGGGGGTTCTGCAGCCCGTCGTACACCTGGGTCAGCAGCCCCGGCCCCAGGCTCACCGAGAGCAGTTCGCCGGTCTGCTCCACCGGGTCTCCCACGCCCACGCCGCGGGTGCTCTCGAACACCTGGGCGTCAGCGGTGGTGCCGTTCACCCGCAGCACCTCGGCCTTGAGCCGCTCCTGGCGGTCGCCGTCCAGGCGCCGCGGGCAGATGTAGATCACCTCGTTCTTGAGGATCGGCAGCGGCCGGGTGGCGTCCATGGCGATGGTCACCAGATCGTCCTGAACGGCCACCACGCGGGCGTGGTTAAGAGCCTGGGTGGCGTCGGTCATCGGGCTGGGCAGACGGCGAGGGTGTCGGTGAAGCGGCCGAGGCCGGCGCTCACCAGCTGGCGAAAGCGCTGGGCGGCGGCGGTGGCGTCGTAGTTCGACCAGCGCTCCACCAGGCTCCAGCGGGCCAGATAGATCACCACCGCCTCGAAATCGAAGTTGTGGCCCTGGGCCAGCCGGTCGAGTTCGCGCCAGATCAGGCTGAACAGCAGGCGCTCGAGGCCGATCAGGTCGTTGGTCTCCAGCAGCAGCACCGCCTCACCGATCCAGGGGAACAGCCCGGCCAGCCCCAGGCTGGGTTCACTCCAGTGGCGCTCGATCGTGGCCACCAGGGGCCCGGATCCCCAGGCCTGGCCGCGGGGCGCTTCGGCCTCACCGCGGTGGCGGCGCCGCAGGGCGGCCACGATCGTGCGCAGATCGAGCCGGTGGCGCACCAGCTGGCGCAGCAGCGGGTGGTCCACCTCCCGGAAGAAGCGCTCGGCCTCCTCCAGCAGCAGGGCGTCGCCACGGCCCGGCTGGCCGCTGGACTCGCCGGCCTGGCTGGCGTCGCCCAGGAGCCCCTGGGAGAGGATGCGGATGGCGCCGTTGAGCCGCTGGCGGTCGTGCGGGTGCAGCAGCGAGAGCCGGCTCTGCAGCTTGAGCCGGGAGATGGCCGGTTCGCGGGCCTCGAACAACCCGCCCAGCGGCGGCAGGCTGGCCATCAGGGTGGTGTAGCGGGGGCTCATTTCACGACCCCCTCCAGCAGGGCCCGGAAGCGGGGCTGCAGGTGCTCGAGGATGGCGTCGGCCACGGCCCGGTCGCTGAGGTCGAGCACCACGTCCCGGTCCACCAGGCGCAGGCTCAGGCCGGCGGCCTGACCCTCCCGGGCCACCCCGAAGCTCACCCCGTCGCGCAGCATCCCGGCGGACACCAGGCGCACGAAGCGGGTGAGCTCGCCGCTGGCCAGCTCCTCGGGGTTCTGGCTGAGCTCGGACAGCCCCACCGCCCGGGGCGGCAGCAGCACCTCGATCCGCTCGGCGCGGTCGGCCTCCGCCCGCACCCGGCCCACCACCTCGAGGATCATCTTCTCCAGCAGCTCCTGCTTCTGCTGTTCCTCCCCCAGCAGCTGGCGCACTTCCCCCCGGAAGCGCTCCATCAGGCGGGTCTTCATGGCCAGCACGGCATCGCGCAGGGCCAGCTCCAGCGCCTCCCGGCCCGACTGCTGCAGGGTCTCGGCCTCGCGGCGGGCCTCGGCCACGATGCGCTCGGCCTGCTGGCGGGCCTGATCGAGGCTGTGGCGGGCCTCGGCCTGGGCCTGGGCCACGATCTCACTGGCCTCTCGCTCGCCGGCCTGCACGCCCTGATCGCGCAGGCGGGCGATCAGGTCCTCCACCCCGGCTGCCACCTGCACGGGGGTGTCCTTGCGGCTGGAGCGTTGCTGGGCCATGGGGAGCGGACGCGGGGGAGGGGCGTATGAGGTGGAGCGGGCGCTTGGTGGGCGTGGGGCGGGGCGCTTGGAGCGTGGGGCGGGGAACGCCGGTCAGCTCTCCGGAATGCCGCCGGCCGCCACCAGGGCGAACACGAAGGCGAACACGGCGAAGCCCTCCACGATCGCCGCCGGCGCCAGGGCCAGGCCGAAGATCTCGGGCTTCGACTTCGAGCCGGCGATCGCCGAGGCGCAGCAGAGCCCCTGGTAGATCGCGGACACCAGGAAGGTGAGCCCCGACAGCACGCCGATGCCGAACAGGCCACCGGCATTGATAGGGGTGACGGAGCGGTTGAGGATGAACATCACGACGATGCCGTAGATCGACATCGAGGACGGCAGGGCCGAGAGCCCCACGAAGCGCCCATAGCCACTGCTCACCTCCATCATCGCCCCGATGGCGGCCTGGCCGGCGATGGTGCAGCCGATGGCCGCCCCGATGGCCCCCAGGGCCACCGGGGCGTAGATGCCGATCCAGCCCAGCACGGTAAGGGAGAGATGGTCGTTCACGAAACAGGCTCCTTTTTGAGAAATGGCTTGAAGGGTGTCCCCTCACCGGAGAGGCCCCAGTTGAAGAACTCGATGTAGTTCAGGCGCAATCCATGAACGAATCCGCTGATCACGGCCAGCATCAAGTTGATGCCATGGCCGAGGATCAGGATCAGGATGGCGATCGGCAGGGCCAGCACCACCTCCGACTGCACCACCTGGCTGGCCAGCTGATTGAAGGTGACGGCCAGCGAGGCGCTGGCCAGGCCGAGGGCGAACAGGCGCAGATAGCTCATCACGTCACCGAACAGCTTGGAGATGTTGGTGAGGGCACCCAGCCCGTCGAGCAGGCGCAGCAACAGATCGGCCGGATGGCTGATGCGCCGCTCGCTGCTCAGCAGCAGGATGGTGAGCAGGCCGCCGGCCCCCAGCCCCACCCCCAGGTTCGGCCCCCAGGCGGTGCCGGCCCCCAGGTAGAGCAGGAAGCCCCCCAGGGTCACCGCCATCCAGCCCACAGGCCGCGCCCGGCCGGCCACGCCGGTGGCGCGCACGGCGACGATGCCGTTGGCCAGCAGCAGATGCAGCGCCCCCACCACCAGGGCGAGCCGCATCATCGCGTCGTAGTCGTTGAGATCGAGCAGCTTCAGGGCCGCCAGGGGTGAGGCGGCCGGCGGCTCCAGGCCGAAATAGCTGCCGGCCAGGATCCCGTAGATCAAGGCGAAGCCGAGCCCCGTCACGGCCTGGATGCGGAAGTGGCGCCCGCCGGGGCTGCGGCCCATGCCCTTCCAGAGCAGACCCACCACCACCGCCAGCACCAGGGCGTAGCCGGCGTCGGCCAGGATCATGGCGAAGAACACGGCGAAGGAGAAGAACACCAGCACCGAGGGATCCCAGTCGCGGTAGGCGGGGGTTTCGTAGAAGGTCACCAGGTCCTGGCCGCCGCTGAGGGCGGGGGGGTTCTCCAGCAGGGTGGGCGGCGCGTCGGCGGGCTGCGGGGTCTCCGCCAGCCAGGCCAGGCCGCGGGCGGCGGCGAAGGCCTCCAGCCGGGGCAGCTCCCGGCGCGGCAGCCAGCCCTGCAGCTGCACGAGGTTGTCGTCATCACGGGTCATGGCGCTGGCCTCGGCCCTGGCCTGGGCGTCCTCGGCGCGGGCCAGGTGGCGGGAGAGCAGGAAGATCCAGCGGCTGAGGCGCTCGTGCTCGGCCTCCACCTCCTCGAGGGCGGAACGGGCCGCATCCAGCTGCCGGCGCACCGTGGCGGGGGATTCGGAGCCCAGGCGGGAGCGGGCCACCGGCAGGGCGGCGGGGTCGGGTTCCTCGGCCGCGATCAGCACCACATAGAGATGGCGTGGACTCTCGTAGAGCTGCTGCCAGGGCGTGTCGAGCTGGGCCAGGGCCTGCCGGAACGCCTTCGCCTTGGCCTGGGGAACCCGGTAGAACCACAGGCGCTGCCCGTCCAGCTCGTCCAGAGCGGGGAGCACGAAGTCGCCCCACGGCTCCAGTTGCCGCAGGCGCGCCTCCAGGGCCAGCAGCCGGTCTTCGGCCTCGCGCTTGGCGTGCCGGTTGGCGAGGGCCTCGGCGATCAGGCGATCGAAGTCGAACGCCGCATCCACCCGGGTCTGGTGCCGCCGCCGGCGCACATCGCCCAGGTAGCGCAGCGCCTTGCGGGCGTCCTCGATGGGACGGCTGCTCACGAACGGCTCGCTGTCCTGCTGCGGGTCCTCCAGGCGGATCAGATGCAGGCAGCCCAGCCGCTGCAGGCCATCGATGAGGCCGTCCTTGTCGGCGCTGAGGCCGATCACGGTGACTTTGCTGAGGGGAACGATGGTCATCGCGCCTGGGCCCGCTCCTTCTTGCGCTTGGCGAGCTTGGAATTCACCACCGCGGCCCGCTCGGTGTCGGCGAGGTAGATGGAGATGGAGCGGATCGTGCCGCGGGTGCGCGGGATCAGCACCTTCTCGAACAGGTTGAAGCGCTGGGTCACGGTGCGCTCGGCCTGCAGCAGGCGTTCGATCCGCTCGCGGGCCACCTGCAGCCGGATCTGGATGTCCAGTGCCTCCCGCAGGCGGGACACCACCTGATCCACCCAGAAGGGCAGGCTGAGCAGGCCGTAGTCGGCCACCTCCACCTCGATCGCCTCCACGCGGGGCAGGCGGGTGCCGATCAGGTTCTCCTCCGCGAGCCGCACCTCCACCACCCGGGCCAGACCCTCGAGCCGGATGTGCTCATGGGCCAGCATCGGGCACATCCGGGCCACCTCGGCCTCCAGGTCGCGGGCCCGCTGCTCGAGCGCCAGCAGCTCCCGCCGCGCCCGGGCCCGCTCGGCGCTGATCTGGCGGCGCTTGAGATCCAGCGACGGCAGCACGGCCCCATAGGTCTTGAGCAGATCCTTCTGGTGGCTGAGGGAAGCCTTGGTGTGGGTGATCCGGCCCATCAGCTCGACGCGGGCGTGGGGAAGTACTTGTCGATCAGCTCCTGCTTCATCAGCAGTTCCTGGGGCTCGAAGCACTCCGCCATCGTCTGCCAGGCGAGATCGAGGGCCGCCTCCAGGGGCATGTCCACGTTGATGTCCATGAAGCGCTGGCGGAAGAGGTCCCCGAAGCGGATCAGCTTCTGGTCGTAGTCGGAGAGTTCGAAGGCCATCGCCTGCTTCTGCTGGGCATCGCGGGCGCCGGAGTAGAGGCGGATGGTGGTGTTCATCACCTGGTTGTGGTCGTCGCGGGTCTGCTTGCCGATCACGTTCTGCTTGAGACGCGACAGCGAGCCGAAGGGATCGATCACCCCGTTGTGCAGATAGAACTGCCCTTCGGTGATGTAACCGGTGTTATCCGGCACCGGGTGGGTGATGTCATCGCCGGGCATGGTGGTGACGGTGAGCAACGTCACCGAGCCGCCCTTGGCATAGTCGGCGGCCTTTTCGTAGCGGCGGGCGAGCTGGGAATAGAGATCGCCGGGATAGCCGCGGTTGGCGGGCACCTGATCCATGGCGATGCTCACCTCCTTGAGGGCATCGGCGAAGGCGGTCATGTCGGTGAGCAGCACCAGCACCCGCTTGCCCTCCTCCACCGCGAAGCGCTCCGCCACCGCCAGGGCCATGTCGGGGATCAGCATCCGTTCCACGATCGGATCGGAGGCCAGGTTCACGAACATCACCGTGCGGTGAAACACACCGGCGTCCTCGAAGGTTTTGCGGAACGAGTAGTAGTCGTCGAAGATCAGGCCGAGGCCACCGAAGATCACCACGTCGGCATCGGCCTGGATGCCGATCCGCCCCAGAAAGGCATTGAACGGTTCGCCGGACACCGAGAAGATCGGAATCTTCTGGCTCTCCACCAGCGTGTTGTAGACGTCGATCATCGGCACGTTGGTGCGGATCATCTTCGAGGCCAGCACCCGCCGCATCGGATTCACCGACGGCCCGCCGATGGTCACGCGGGAGTCCTGGGAGAGATCGGGCCCCCCGTCGATCGGCTCGCCGGTGCCGCGGAACACCCGGCCGAGGATGTTGCCGGAGTAGGTCACCGTCATCGGGTGGCCGAGAAAGCGCACCTGGGAATCGGTGGACACCCCCTTGGTGCCGCGGAACACCTGCAGGGCCACCGAGCGCTCGCGCAGGTCGATCACCTGGGCCAGCGACTGGCCCCCGCCGGCGGTCTGCACCACGGCCAGATCGTTGTGGCGAGGGGCGCCCTCACTGTCGTGGCCGCCGGGTGGAACCTCCACGCGGATGATGTCGCCGGCGATCTCCAGCACCTTGGAGTAGCTGATCAGAACGCTCATCGCTGCTGGAGACAGAACCGGCGGGGCCCGGACCCAGTGTGGTGCCGCTGCGGGCTGCCGACCGCGACTGTGAAGGCCAACCCGCCGCCTGACGCTCGCCGCTGGCCGTTCAGTCGGTGGGAAGCGCGGGATCAGCGGCCCCGAAACCACCACCGCCGAAACCACCGCCGCCGGGGGTCTCGATCACCAGCACATCACCGGCAGCCACCGTGATCTGGGCCTTCCCGGCCAGCAGCTCCTCGCCGGCCATCGCCGCGCCGCCGTCGCGCCCGCCCCCGGCCCGCAGCAGACGGTTGCGGCCGGGACGGCCCGGCCCGCCTCCCGCCAGGCCGAAGGGCGGCACCCGGCGGCTGCCAGAGAGCAGATCCACCGTCATCGGCGCCAGAAAGCGCAGGCGGCGCACCACGCCATCGCCCCCGGGCCAGCGGCCGGCGCCACCGGAACCGCGGCGGATGGCGAAGGCCTCCAGGCGCACCGGGAAGCGCTCCTCCAGCACCTCCGGGTCGGTGAGCCGGGAGTTGGTCATGTGGCTCTGCACCGCCGAGGCACCGGCGAAACCCTCGCCATCGGGCGTGCGGCCGCCGCCGCTGCCGCCGCAGATGGTTTCGTAGTACTGAACGCGGGCGTCGCCGAAGCTGAGGTTGTTCATCGTGCCCTGGGCCGCGGCCTGGATGCCGAGGGCGGCGAACAGGACATTGGCCAGGGCCTGGGAGGTTTCCACGTTGCCGGCCACCACCGCCGCCGGCGGGCGCGGGTGCAGCAGTGAGCCCTCCGGCACCACCAGCTCCAGGGGCTCGAAGCAGCCGGCGTTGAGGGGGATGGCCTCGCCCACCAGGCAGCGGAACACGTAGAGCACCACCGCCTTGGTGATCGCCAGGGGGGCGTTGTGGTTGCCGTCCTGCTGGGGGGAGGTGCCGCTGAAGTCGATGCGGGCCCGGCGGCGCTGGTGATCGAGGCTCACGGCCACGGCAATGCGGCTGCCGTCGTCGAGCTCCACCGCGGCGCGGCCGCCCTGCAGGCGGTTGATGGCGCGGCGCACCGCCTCGGCGGCGTTGGCCTGCACGTGGTGCATGTAGGCCACCACCTCGGCGCGGCCGGCCAGCCCCACCAGCCGCCGCAGCTCCCGGGCCCCGAGGCGGTTGGCCGCCGCCTGGGCCTTGAGATCGGCCAGCAGCTGCTCCGGGTTGCGCACGGGATGGGGGCCGCCGCGGAAGCGCTCCAGCCAGGCCTGCTCATCGAGGCTGCCGCGGCTCAGGAAAGGCGCGTTGTCGAGCAGCAGGCCCTCCTCCTCGATCCGGCGGCTGAAGGCCGGCATCGACCCGGGGGTGATGCCGCCCACATCGGCGTGGTGGCCGCGGCTGGCCACATAGAACAGGGGCGCATCCGCTGCGTGCTCGGCGGCGAACACCGGCGTGATGGCGGTGATGTCGGGCAGGTGGGTGCCGCCGTTGTAGGGGTTGTTGGCGAGCACCACGTCGCCGGGCGCCAGGGGATCCCGCTGGCCGGCGGCGATGGCGGCCAGCAGGGCGGCGACGCTGTCGCCCATCGAGCCCAGGTGCACGGGAATATGGGGGGCGTTGGCCACCAGGCGGCCGCGGCCATCGAACACGGCACAGGAGAAGTCGAGCCGCTCGCGGATGTTCACCGAGCGGGCGCTCTGCTGCAGCTGCACGCCCATCTGCTCGGCGATGGCCGAGAAGCGGTGGTTGTAGAGCTCCAGCAGGGTGGGGTCGGGCGGCCCTGCGGCGCCTGTGGCGGTGGTGGTGGCGGTGGCCTCGGCAGCGGCGGGGGGGCGGTGCTGCAGCAGCAGGGCGCCGTCCTCCAGCACCCGGCCGCTCCAGTGGCGCTCCAGCAGGGTGGTGCTGGTGGGATCGAGCAGCAGCGCCGGCCCCTGCAGGTGCTGGCCGGGGCGCAGCTGGTCGCGCCGCCACAGGGGCACCGGTTGCGGGCCCCGTTCGGCGTCCAGCCACACCGGCACCGTGGCGCCGGCGCCCGGCACCTGGCCCACGGACGAGACCCCGGCAGGGACTGCCAGCCGGGCCGGCGGCGGGGGAGTGAGGGGTTCGGCCAGCTCCACCAGCAGGCGCTCCACCACCAGATCGGCGGCGGTGAACGCCGGCCGGTAGCCGAAACGCCGCTGGTGGCTGCGGGCGAAGGCCTCCTGCAGCCGCTCCTGCTCCCCCAGCGCCGGCTCCTCCGCATCCCCATCGGATCCATCCGCTGGCTCCCAGGCCACCACCAGCCCCTGCTCGCTGCCGGCGAAGCGCAGCTCCAGCCGCCACCACACCCGGCCCGGCTCGCCGGCAGCCAGGTCGCCGGCGCGCTGCAGGTCGGCGCGGGCGCTGGCGGTGAGCGCCTCCGCCTGGCGCCGCAGCTCCTCCAGGGTGCGGGCATGGAGCGGCAACCGGGGCGAGCGCTCCAGCAGCAGCCGCTGCTCGGCCCGGCCGATGCCGTAAGCCGAGAGCACGCCGGCCAGGGGGTGCAGCAGCACCTGGGCCAGCCCCAGCTGCTCGGCCAGGCGGCAGGCGTGCTGGCCGCCGGCTCCGCCGTAGCTCACCAGCAGGGCGCCGCGCAGGTCGTGGCCGCGCTGGATCGAGATGCGGCGGATGGCGGCGGCCATGGTTTCGATGGCGATCGCCAGGGCGCCGGCCGCCACCTGCTCGGGGCTCACGGGGACGAAGTCGCCACCCGCCTGGCCGGTCATCGCCGCCGTCATCGCTGCCGCCAGGGCCTCGAAGCGCTGGCGCGCCGCCGCCAGGTCGGCGCTCTGGTCGCCGGCGGGGCCGAACACCGGCGGCAACGCCGCGGCCGGCAACCGGCCCAGCAGCAGGTTGGCGTCGGTGATGGTGGCGGGGCCGCCGCGGCGGTAGGCGGCCGGGCCGGGATCGGCGCCGGCCGACTCCGGCCCCACCAGCAGCCGCTGGCCGTCGAAGCGCACGATCGAACCGCCGCCGGCGGCCACAGTGTGGATCGGCAGCATCGGCGCCTGCAGCCGCAGCCCGGCGATCTCCGTTTCCGGCTGGCGCTCCCAGGCCAGGCCGGCGAGGGTCGGATCGAAGTGGAACACATCGGTGGAGGTGCCGCCCATGTCGAAGCCCACCACCGGCCGGGGCGCCTGGCCCGCCGCCGCCAGGGCCTGCTGGGCCACCGCCACCGCGCCCACCATGCCGCCGGCCGGGCCCGAGAGGATCGTGTCCTTGGCGTGCAGCAGCTCCGGGGCCGCCAGCGAGCCGCTGGAGCGCATCACCCGCAGCCGGGGTCCGGGGCCCAGGGCGCCGCGCACCTGCTCCAGGTAGGCCTCCAGCACCGGCGTCACCGCCGCCTCCACCAGGGTGGTGTGGCCGCGGGGCACCAGCCGCGGCTGGCGGCTGAGCTGGTGGGAGAGGGCCAGGCACTGGAAGCCAAAGGGCTCCAGCCAGGCGGCCAGCCGGCGCTCGTGGTGGGGGTTGCGGCTGGCGTGCAGCAGGGCCACGGCGCAGCTGCGGTAGCCGTCGGCCAGGGCCGCCCGCAGGCCGGCGGCCAGGGTCCCATTGAGCTGCAGCGGTTCGAGTTCACTGCCGTCGGCGGCCAGCCGGCCATCCACCTCCAGCACCCGCACCTGCAGGGGGCGCGGCTTCTCGATCGCCAGGGCGAAGATGTCGGGGCGGTGCTGATCGCCGATCTCCAGCAGGTCGGCCAGGCCCCGGTTGATCAGCAGCAGCACCGGCGCGCCGTGGTGCTCCAGCAGGGCGTTGGTGGCCACCGTGGTGCCCAGGCGCAGCTCCTCCACC
>REEV01000101.1 GCA_007694915.1 Cyanobium sp. PLM2.Bin73
CCGACACCAACCTTCGCTACCAGCAGAACCTGCAGAGCCGAAGCATCGCGATCCTTGTGCTGACCACCACCAGCTGGCCCCGGATTCGTCAGGTCATAGGCGAGATCCGAGCCGCCATCGCCAGCATCGAGGGCGGCGTCTACATGGAGTTGCCGATTCCCTGAACACCTCTGCCCCGCCTCTCATGCCGAGACTCCTGAGCCGTGCCGCTGCGGCCGTGGCTCTCCTCATCGGTGCCATTGGCCCAGCTGCGCTGGCGGCACCCTGGAAGACCTGCGCCTTCAACGACCAGCCGATCCGCTGCCGCGATAGCCACTCCGCCGACGGCACAGTCCGCATCGACTGGGAGGAGGGCAAGTCCATGACCTACCGGGTGGTGGAGGAAGGCTTCCCCGTCTCGGTGTTGCGGGATTCCCTCGACGGTGTCTGGGAGCGGGAGGTGCTGATCCAGGGCAACACCGTGTTGACCAACCCGGCCAACGGCAACCGGATCTTTGTGCCGCTGCGCTGAGCCGGTAGCGACCTGTACAGACCACTGGCCGCGGGGAGCACAGCACGACGCCCCGACTCCTGCTAGTACAGGCGTACGCATGCCGTGAAGGCCATGGGCTCCCGTCTCCGCCGCTCCTCCTCCCCGGAGTCCTCCAGCGGCAAGCTGGACCAGGCCGCCGAGGAGTGGCCGTTCCTCGATCGGCAGCAGCTCCAGCCCAGTCGCAGCCGCATGGTCTGCATGACCTGCCATTTCTTCCGCCACCGCAGCGGCGTCAACTGCATCCCCCTGCTCACCTGCCAGCTGCACCAGGGCCTCCTGGCCCAAGGCGAGCACCTCACCCACCGCTGCCAGGGCTGGACCGACGACATGGCCCAGCAGCGGGGCTGGGCACCGGAAGCGGGCTGAGCCGGCCATGGCCGCCAGCAAGCGTCCTCCGCTCTCGCCACGGGAAGGCTGGCTCAGCGATGGCCGCCAGGTGCTGCACTTCCGGCCCAGCCGCTGGACCCGCCACAACCAGGTACTGGAGGTGACCTCCGGCGAGCTGCTGCCGGGCGAACCGGTGCCGCTGCTCAAGAGGCGGCGGGAGCTGACCCGGGAGGAGGCCATCCGGCTCTGGCGCCAGAAGCGTGAGCAGGGCTGGACGGTGTGCGCGCCGCAGTGGCAGCTGCCGGCACCGTGAGAGCTCGGGTCCCAAGGCGCGGAACAGGACGAACCGGCGGGGATGGATGGCTGGGCCCAAGGCCCTAGACAGATCCGTTACATACTGTTACAGTGCTCTTAACACTGCGTAACAAGCATGTCCGACACCACCCCCCGCTTTGGTTTTGTCGCTTTCGCCGAAACCTGGAACGGCCGTCTGGCCATGCTCGGCTTCGTGATCGGCCTCGGCACCGAGCTGCTCACCGGCCAGGGCATCCTCTCCCAGATCGGTCTGGGCTGATCGCCATGAGCACCGACTACTCCGCCGCCATTGCCGGGGTCACCGGCCTGGTCATCCTGCTCACAGGACTGGTGGCCTTTGTTCTCTCCCGCCCCAGCGACCTCGCCCCCTACGAGCCCCGATGATCGCCACCCTCACCGTTCTCCTGTTCGGCGCCTGGCTCGTCGGCGCACTGCTCCAGCCGGATCTCGCGAGCTGAGCGGGACACGCCGCAGCACACGATCCAGCTCCACTCACCCATCACATCCATGACCAACATCCCCGCCAGCGACAAGTGGCTGCAGGACCGCACCACCGAGCAGGTCCACATGGATCAGCTCAAGCGCGCTGAACTGTTCAACGGCCGTGCCGCCATGCTCGGCCTGGTGATCGGCGTGGTGGTGGAAGGCCTCACGGGCTTCGGGATCGCCCACCAAATCGGCCTCGGGGCCGTGGTGGATGGCTACGCCGCCTGCCACACCCAGTTCCTGCCCTTCTGCTTCTGATCCTGACGGCAAAACAGGAATTTTCACCCCCCCCCACGAGAGCTATAGCGTTCTGGAGGGGAGAGTTCTAAAGGATTGTTAGCGAGTCATAATTCGATGGCTACCAATCTGCAGATTTGGCTTGACATAGCAGCGCACAGGCGATCATCCCATCCATTGTGCATTAATCGCTTTACTTCTGCGGCTTTAGCTACATCGAAAGGGCTGGCCTTGAGAGACCACTCTCGCTCGTATCCGTGAAAAAGTTCTAAAGTTTAAGGATGCTGCTTAATCTGACCTCTGTTTCCAGTAAACAAGCGTGCCCGCTTTCTGGCAGTAGCACTGTCTGAGAATTGGATAGATAACTGACCAATCTCCCTGCCTCTGCCACAGAAGGGAGGAGCCGATCAGCACCTGAGGCCAAGACTAAAACAGGGTGCTCAATTCGCTCAAGAGGCAGTTCCTCCAAGACGAACTGGTTGAGCAGAGACAGTCTCCATGCGGCACTTGGAGGACTCACTGATTGCATGGCCACCAACAAGGCCTGTTGATTCAGGAAGGAAACCCGCTTTGGTGCAATCAGAACTGGTAGCAGGCCTAATGTGGATAGGTGGTAAAGAGGGTTTGGCAACCACTGAGAGACGGCGGCTCCCCAGCCCATCCAAGGCTGGCGACGTACTGAAGAAGCAGGATTGACCAGAATCAGACGATCACACAGGGATGGAAAGTGAGCGGCCAGTTTTAGGGCTAGACAACCGCCAAATGATTCGCCGCAAAGAGTGATGGGGCGCGAAGGTGACTGCTGCTGCTCCCTCCTGATCAATTGGACTACCTGTTCAAGCAAACCATCCCAGCCCGTTAAATCGTCTGCTGGAATCGACAAGCAGCGGATATCAAACATTGACTTCAGACCAGCTAGCTGGAGCTGCAGCAACTCTCCGGTGCCATCCATTCCTGGCAAGAAGATAAACAGGGGGAGTGTCTGTTTTGAGTCCTGCGAACCAAGGAGACGCAATGATTTGGCCACAATGAGCTAGGCAACTGAAATTGCTTAGTTGCTGCCTTGCCGCAGCAAATCGACGATCTGCTCCCAGCATGACTGGGTTATCTCTTGAGCTAGTTGGCCCCCGTGGCGGCCGCGGTACTGTTGCCGCTGAACCTCGTTGATCCCCATAGGATAGCCAAAGAGAAGCTCGACGCGACGATAGACAATGGCGGAATGCCAGCCCCCGCAGTGGAAAAGGGGTTCTGAGGGATCAATTAGGCTGAACAGCTTGAGTGGGGCCAGATTATGCCTGTTCTCTTCGGTTGATGCGATCGCCACTGGCAGGATGGCCAGATCATCAACCGGTGCCCGTAAGGCCAAATGAGCAAAACCACGATGGAAGGGGCTGAGCTGGTTGGCCGGCTTGACCTGAACCATTGGCTGCGCCCCTTCAGGAAAAATCCCGACGATTTGCCTTGACTCTAATAATTTAACTGACTGCTGGAAGAAGTTTCTTTGCCTTTGGCGAGGTGCATCGAGAGGGAAGGCCCCCATCGCCGAAACCATCTCCCGCAGCACCGGAACCCGACTCATGTAGTAGTGGCAGGCAAAACGCACTGGACGATTCATGGCTGCCATCAGCAAGGGAGCATCGAGCAGACTGCGGTGGTTGCTGACAACTAGGATTCTCTTGTTGGCCGGAATACGTTCGGAGTTCTGCACAGATACCTTGGTGCCAACAGCACCAAGCAAGCCGCGAGAGAAGTGCAAGGGAGAGTCGAAATTCATTCCTGGAATTGGGTCGACCAAGCTCACTGGCGAAGCGTTCTGATCTTGAAGTCTGAAGTTGGCATCGCTGCTGGAGGGATTTTCAGGTCTAATTCAATAGAGATTAGGGAAGGTCGCACACTATCTACATTGATGGATTATGGTTTGCAGCGGGTGGTGGTCAGATTGAGTCGTGGCTATTTTCCAATTCTAAGGCGTGAGTAGTGAGGGTGTGACTCTGTCTCAGCTGAGTTCCCGAATCCCCCGACCGAGAAGGAGATGTTGCTGCAGAGATAGTGCGTCCGTTGGTTCTGCTGGGCCTGAACACTCAGGCCTTCACAGCACCGAGGCTGATTGGCGAACGGCCTTTCCTCGCTTTCCTCCCACTGCGGCCGTGATCAGGCTTCACTCCCTATGCCCCTTCTCAGGAACTCTTCACAGGGAGCGATCCATCCGGACTCGGGCAACGACAGAGCGGAAGCCGGTCACGACGAGACCCCTGGGTGTTGGACCTCATGATGGCTAGGGTCTCATGCCGCGCAGCTGTCGCCTGTTCGAGAGGTAGGCGTCTGGACCTCGTGCTGCTCGCAGGCCCCCAGGTTGATGGTGCCTGCTTGTCGAGGCCTTGCCTTAGCCGGTCGCGCCAAGCCACACTCCGATTATTGAGTGGACTTTTGCGGTTTTGACACCTTGTTCAAGGGTCACACGCCTGCTGCCATAAGGTTTGCTGGAGTGCGCTACTGAACGCAACATTGCACATTTTAGCGAGACCCACAACAGTTCGGCATTATGCTACAAGAGTTAATGCCGATTCCCTCTATTGGCACACATTCATTCCATTAAACGCTGGTACAGTTTATTTATCCTCTCAGTGACTCCCAGTGGACCAAGACACCCCAACAACTCCGAGTGCCCTTGAGCGCTCCTCCATCCGCGGCGCCACTGTGACCACCGAGGAAGGCGGCCGCCTCAATGCGTTTGCCAGCGAGCCCCGCATGGAAGTGGTGAGTCCCGAGCGTGGCTGGGGCTTCCATGAGCGTGCTGAGAAGCTGAATGGCCGCTTTGCCATGATCGGCTTCGTCGCTCTGCTCATCACCGAGTATGCATTGGGAGGCGAGGCCTTCACCCGCGGCATATTGGGCATCGGTTAATTCGCCTTTCCGATAGATAGCTGCTGGCACCAACTCCCACCAGCAGCAATTCTTTTTTCGATTTGTTGGTCCCCATTCGTTGCCTGAATTGACTCGGGCTTCTAATTAAGAGTGACCGGTACAGTGCTTATTCAGCTACGTCCTCGAGCCCGGCGCCGTGGCGCACAGTGGCGAGTGAGGTGTTCGTGGAGTGGACGATGGGCCTGAAGAGCAAGGGGATCGAGTCCGTCTGTCCCGGTACAACCCGCCTCCGTATCAGGCCCGACGGGAAGATCGTCGAGCATCGCGACTCTTTGATTTCGACGGTCCCACCTGCGCGCTGTGCCAGTGGGGTGGGTGGCTTTGTGTCTTGGCTCTACAGGTGATTTGTCTCCTGAGGCCAAGAGAGGCACATCACACGATCGCCAACATAACTTCATGTAGACATGTGTATGCAGCTTTCCAGACTCGGCCTCCAATCGTCACGGATGGGGAAGGCAGTGGGAGTAAAAATGGAGAGCCAAGTCATCCCGGTTGTGCTGCCCACCATTCCGTTGCTTGCCGCCACCTATCTGGTGGGATTTTCGTTGCTGCAACTGCTGTTCAGCGCCGGGTCGTGGTGATTGGCCGTTGGCAGTTGCCTGACGCGCCTGCTGATGTAAGGCGCCTGTAGTTCTGGCTCAAGCAGTGGTAGCGGTTGTGTTATTCATAAGTTTCTGCCTCTTTATTTCCTTCAGCTGTCATTGATCCTCGCGAAACAGTGGGTCGGTGGCTGGCCGATTCTCGACGCCAGCAAGTCCGCCGACTCCAGCGTGAGGTGCCTCGCTGTCCGCCTTGCCGGGCAAAGCGTCTACGCACCAATCGATCTTGGCGCCCGGCGCAAGTCCTCGGCCAGCTCCGGTGATACGAATCACAGCGTTGCCTTCATGATTCGGGCCCTGCTGCTGGTGGTGGCGGTGCGCAAGCCGATTTGCTCGCCCAGTTCGCTCATCACCTCCGCTCCGGCCAAGATCGAGGCGGTCTCAGCACTGAACTGCATCCCGATGCTCACATGCCAGCGGGGCTGGGCGCCGGAAGCCGGCTGAGCTGGCGATCGCCGCCAGGTGCTGCACTTCCGGCCAACGCGCTGGACCCACCACAACCAGGTACTGGAGGTGACCTCCGGCGAGCTGCTGCCCGGTGAGCCGGTGCCGCTGCTCAAGAGGCGGCGGGAGCTGACCCGGGAGGAGGCCATCCGGCTCTGGCGCCAGAAGCGGAACGCGGGCTTGCAGCCTTGTCCGCCCCAGTGGGTGCCCCCTGCCTCCCGTTCGCCTCGCTGATCAGAATCGGGGCCATGGAGCTTCATGCCGACCTCAGCCAGCGCGCCCTGCACGACACCAACGCCCTGGCGTGGATGCCTTCGCCGATGGCGGGCGTGGAGTGGCGCATGCTCGATCGGCGTGGCGACGAAGTGGCTCGTGCGACCTCGATCGTGCGCTACATGCCCGGGAGCCGGTTTGAACGCCACGTCCATGGCGGCTGCGAGGAGATCCTGGTGCTGGAGGGCACCTTCTCCGATGAGCACGGCGACTACTCCCCCGGCACCTACCTGCGCAATCCCGTGGGCTCCAGCCATGCCCCGTTCAGCGAGCAGGGCTGCACGATCCTGGTGAAGCTGCAGCAGATGCACCCAGCCGATCAGCAGCGGCAGGTGATCGACACCAACAACCCAGCCTGGCTGCCAGGCCTGGTGAGCGGGCTGGATGTGATGCCTCTGCACGCCTTCGGGTCGGAGCATGTGGCCTTGGTGCGCTGGGCACCCGGCACGGTGTTTCAGCCCCATGGCCATCCGGGCGGCGAGGAGATCCTGGTGCTCGCCGGCGTGTTCCAGGACAACCAGGGCACCTATCCGGCCGGCAGCTGGCTGCGCAACCCGCCCGGCAGCGTGCACCGGCCCTGGAGCGAGGCCGGTTGCACGATCTGGGTCAAGACCGGCCACCTGCCGAACACCCAGGGGCCCGATGGCTCAGACGCGTGAGGCCCGAGCCTCCCGCAGGATCCGCCGGCCGCCATTGAGCACCAGCAGGCTGATGGCGCTGCCGATCAGCAGATCAGGGATGCGGCTGCCACTCCAGGCCACCAGCAGGCCACCAGCAGGCCGGCCACGATCACGCCCAGGTTGGCCAGGGTGTCGTTGGTGGAGAAGATCACCGAGGCCCGCATGTGCACGCCGCCCTCGCGGTGCCGGCGCACCAGCACCAGACAGAGCAGGTTGGCCAGCAGGGCCAGGGCGCCGATGCCCACCATCAGGGCGCTGATCGGTTCACGGCCCACCGCGGTGCGCCTCAGCACATCCAGCAGCACCCAGATCGCCAGGATGATCTGCAGCCGGCCGCTGAGCACGGCGGTCCGGCGCTGCTGCGTCATGCTGGGCCCACGGCTCCAAGGCTGAGGCCATAGACGCCCGCGTCGGCCAGCATGTCGAGGGAGTCAGCAATCAGGACGGTGGAGCCTGCTCTCAGGCCTACAGCCAGTCCCACCACAAACATGGCGGCGTTGATCACCAGCACCACCCAGAGGGTGCGGCGCTGCAGCTCAGCCGCCTGCTCGGCTCCACAGCCGCAACCCACAGCCTTGCTGCTGCCTTGGGCCAAAGCGCGAGGGCTGGTCGATTTTTTCGGCAAACTCCTACCCCACCGGAGCGTCCAGAGCCGAGCCGCTCCAGGCGATCCCGGCCAGATCCGCCACCTCCCGGTGCCAGCTGGCCAGGTCGTTCCTGGAGAAGCCACGCAGATGGTCATGACCACAGGCCCGTGCCAGCACCTGCATCAGCGCCACCGTCGCCCGCAGGAACCGCTCCAGCCGCTGGGCGGCATGCTCCACCTCCAACCGACGGCGCAGCTGCGGATCCTGGGTGGCGATGCCCGCCGGACAGCGGTTGGTGTGGCAGATCCGGGCGCCGACACAGCCGATCGCCTGGATCGCCGCATTGGCCAGGGCGATCCCATCAGCCCCGAGGGCCAGGGCCTTGGCGCAATCAGCCGGGGTGCGCAGGCCGCCGGTGGCGATCAATGTGACGCGGCCGCTGGCGCCCCGGCGATCGAGGTGGGCCCGGGCCCGCGCCAGGGCAGGGATGGTGGGCACGCTGATGTGATCGCGCAGCAGCAGGGGCGCGGCGCCGGTGCCGCCGCCGCGGCCATCGAGGATCAGGTAATCGGCGCTGGCCTCGAGGGCGAAGTCCAGGTCGGCCTCGATGTGCTGGGCACTGAGCTTGAAGCCCACCGGGATGCCACCGGTCAGCTCCCGCACCCGATCGGCGAAGGCGCGGAAATCGCCCGGTGAGTGGAGATCGATGAAGGTGGGAGGTGAGTGGATTGGCTGGCCTTCAGGGATGCCACGGATGGAGGCGATGCGGGCAGTGACCTTGCTGGCCGGCAGGTAACCGCCGCTGCCGGTCTTGGCGGCCTGGCCGGCCTTGAAGTGGAAGGCCTGCACCCTTCGCAGCAACTCCTCCCGGTAGCCGAACCGGGCCGGACCCAGTTCGAAGAAATAGCGCCGGTTGGCAGCCTGCTCCTCCGGAAGCATCCCGCCTTCCCCGGAGCAGATGCCCGTCCCGGCCCGCTCGGCCCCGGTGGCCAGGGCCAGCTTGGCCTCCTCGGAGAGGGCCCCGAAACTCATGTCGGAGACCAGCAGGGGAATCTCAAGCCGCAGGGGTCGCCGCGCCTGGGGGCCGATCACCAGCTCGGTGCCCACCGCCGCCTCGCTCGGCAGGGGCTGGCGGGCCAGCTGGGCCACCAGGATCTGAATGTCGTCCCAGAGGGGCAGCTGGGAGCGCGGCACGCCCATGGCCGCCAGCGGCCCCTCGAGGCCCACCCGATCGAGGCCATGTTCGGCCAGCGCGTGGATCAGCGCCACGTTGGGTTCTTCCGGCGTGGGCTGGGGCGTCGGCATCGCATCAACCGGCTCCGGCTTGGGCTCATCCGCGTGGACGCTGTAGAGCGATCCGACCCGATCGGCCGGTACCTGGCTGTGGCTGCCGTCGCAGTAAGGCGGAGTGGCGGTCTGCTTGCAGCGGCACAGCACGGCACTGCCGCTCGTTTCGGCCACGAAGGCCAGGGGGCTGAACCCGGTGCCCTGATGGGAGCCGTCGCAGAAGGGCTGGTCAGCCGACCTTCCGCAGGCGCAATAGAAGTACTCCTTCCCCTGCTCCAGGTCCACGCTGATGGGGGTGCTGGCGGCAACCATCGGTGCTGGCATCGAGCTCAGGCGTACGACACGGGCCGGTGGCCCACCATTCAGTGTGGACCGGTCCAACGAAGGACGCCGCCTGATCAGGTAAGGGGGTGGGGGTGTCTTTCGTGTCCCAGAACCCAGGGGCGAACTCGGCACCCTCGTGCCGGCCAATGCCTGCACGAGCCACAAGAGCCAGGGCAGCGAATACCCCGCCGAGGTGATCCCTTTGCTAACCCATGTTGCAGCGCAATCTGGTGTACATCGGCATCACCAGCTGCTTGCCGCGGTTGATGCCGGCTGCGTTTCCTTCTGGCCGATGCGCTGCAGGTAGATCAGCAGCACCAGAGCCGGCACCAGGTAGGCCCAGATGTTGCCGGCCACCACCGCGAAGCTGAGGTAGCGCAGCAGATCGCCGAGGTAGTTCACGTGGCGCACGCGCCGCCAGATGCCGTCGCTCACCAGGCCGGCCCCCATTGCCTTGGCGGTGGTTTTCTGGGCATCGGCGCTGGCGTTGATCAGGCTGCCGAAGCTGAACAGCACCAGCGCCAGGGCCACGGCGGCCTGGGAGATCGGCACGGGATTGAGAAAGGCCAGCAGCCCGGGCAGGCTGTAGAGCACGCCGATGAACAGCAGGGCGAAGCCGAAGCCCACCACCCCCACGCGCTCGCTGAACAGCTGCCGGGCCCGCTCGGGAAACAGCCACTGCTCCAGCAGCCACCAGAGGCAGTAGCTGATGTGCAGGCTGAGGTAGATCACCTGGCGCATGTCCTGCACCCCGATCACGCCTGCCAGCACCAGCAGCAGCACGATCGTGAGCATTTTGGCGGTGTTGATCGCCGTGAGTTGGCTCCAGCCCGCCGGCGGGGTCTGGCCCTCCTCCCGTGCTGATTCAGCCATCCGCGCACCCTCGCTGACGGCAGCCTATCGACCCTGGCGGGCGTCGCGACCGCCAAAACCGCTCACACCGCCGCTGCCAGCTAGAACGAGCCATGCCAGACGACACCATGCCCGACACAAAACAATCTCATGTGGTCGTCATCGGAGGCGGATGGGCTGGCTGGGGTGCCGCAAAGTCACTCTGCGAAGCCGGCGTTGACGTGACCTTGATCGATGGGATGCTCGATCCAACCGGCAGTCAACCAATCACAACCAAAAGCGGTAAACCCTTTGAGGCTGGAACCAGGGGCTTTTGGAAGGACTATCCCAACATCAATGCCCTCACAGAAGAGCTCGAAGTTGGCACTATTTTCACTGACTTTACAACCAGTGCTTTTTGGTCACCCGATGGATTGGAAGCGACAGCTCCTGTTTTTGGAGAATCACCCCAATGGCCAAGCCCCCTAGGCCAAGTGATTGCAACCATCAAAAACTTCAAGCGACTTCCCATTCAAGATCGACTCAGCATCGCAGGACTTCTCTATGCCATGCTGGACCTCTATCGCAGCGACAAGGTTTTCCAGAAATACGACAATCTTAGTGCACAATCACTGTTTATAAAGCTTGGCATCAGCGATCGTCTAATTAATGAGTTCTTGCGACCGATCTTGCTGGTTGGCTTGTTCAAGCCTCCCGAAGAAGTTTCGGCCGCTGTCACCATGGAGCTCCTCTATTACTATGCCCTGGCACATCAAGACTCGTTTGATGTTCGTTGGATTAATTCAAAAAGCATTGCCGAACAATTGTTTGAGCCTCTCGGTCGAAGGCTGATGTCTCGCCATCATCTGCGCGTCCTTGGGGGAACCTTCGTGACACGGTTGAATGTTTCATCTGAGGCGCAACGCATAAGCTCGGTTGAAATTCAAAGTGTAAAAACAAAAGAAGTCATGGTGATTGATGGCGTCAATGCTGTGGTTTTAGCGGTGGGTGCAAAAGGACTTAAATCCCTGATGTCTCAATCTCCAGAATGCAGCAAAGCAGCGCCAGAGCTTGTTGCCGCTGCATCTCTCGGTTCGATCGATGTCGTTTCAACACGTCTGTGGCTGGATCGCTATGTTCCAATCGCTTACCCAGCCAATGTTTTCTCTCGCTTCGAATCGCTGAAGGGCGCTGGAGGCACCTTTTTCATGCTT
>REEV01000082.1 GCA_007694915.1 Cyanobium sp. PLM2.Bin73
CCGGCGGCGTGGCTGCCGGCCATGGCGTTGGCGGTTTAGCGACTCCGAGCACCCCCCACAGCGCACGTCAGGCCTGGAGTGCCCATGCGTCTCGCCGAGCTGCAGCAACTCACCCCACAACTTCATGAGCTGCTCGCCCGCCATGGCACCAGTAATCCGGCGGTGTTCGGCTCCAGCCTGTTCGACCGGGCCGAGCTGAAATCCGCTCTGGAGGATCAGCTGCGCACCCGGGTGGATCTGATCCGCCGCCGCAACCTCAAGCCTGAACTGAAAGCCACTGTGGAAGCCGAAGCCATTCCCCTGTGATGGACACGCGGGATCGCCAGGCTCTGATCGATGTCCTGTCTGTTCTCGAAGGATTACCTCCAGGATACAGTGATCCGTTGTCTTGAGATTGTTGGCGAAGCCACCAAGAGGCTCAGTCGTGAGTTGAGGCTGCTTCACCCGGGTGTGCCTTGGCGGGCAATGGCAGGGATGCGGAATGTCCTGATCCATGCATACGACCAGGTTGATCTTGAAGAGGTCTGGATGGCCTATCAGCGCTTTCCGGAGATCCGTCGCCATGTCGACGCGATCCTGAATCAGAGCTGAGGCCGCCAGCCACCGCGAAGGCATGCGCTGGCACGAACCCCTCTTCTCTCCCACCACCCGCTACCGCGACCTGGCCCTCGGTCCCTCCCTGTTCCACTGGTTGAGCCAGAGCACCACCACCGCCGCCTCCCCAACCTGGGGCGCCGCGTGAGAGCGCTTCTGCTCGACAGCAGGGCCTTCGCCATGGTGCTCACGGACGATCCCCGCTTGCCCGAACTGGCCCGCCAGCGGATCGCAGAGGCAGTGCGGGCGGCGCTGAGCGTTATCTCGTTCTACGAAATCGGCCAGAAGCTGCGACTGGGCGAAAGGCCTGATCCTCGTGTCAGCAGACACCGCCTTCGACACCCTCGAGCTGTCGAGGCTGTGGGACTGAAGCGAGGGCGTCAGGACTTTCTGGTCCAGATCCGCTCCAGGGCTTTGCGGAACTCGCCCTTGCTCATCGGCCGGGCCAGCTCACGCGACCTGAGCGTGCTGCCGATCCACCACACCTGCAGCCCCGCGAAGGCCAGGACCACCAGCGCGAGTTGAACCGTTGCCCAGTTCCAGTGCTCCATCCCGCGCCCCTGATCGCTCCACAACAGCTCGATTCTGATCTGGATCTACTGGTGGGGGAACGCATTCCACCCCGAGGGGGCTGCGAAGGTGAACAACCGCCGGCGACACGTCCAGCCGCTGCGGGCAGCAGAATCACCCCGATCTCACCAACCGCCAACCGTCATCGCCCTGTTGCCGATGCCCCTCGTTCCTCGCTGGCGCTACATGACCGATGAGGCCAAGGCGCTCACCAAGCGCAGCGCCGTGTCCGCCCTGGTGCTGCTGGTGGTGCTACTGATCTTCAGAGGGCTGGTGCCCTGGGTGCTGGCCGCCATTGCCGCCTGGTGGATCTGGAAGGCGATCAGCCGGTAGGTGCGCCGGCGGGACTCCCGCCGCCGGAACGTCAGGACCGCTGCTGATCCCTGCGCCAGGTCCGCTCCAGCGACGCTCTCACCCTCTCCAGCTCTGAACCTGGTCCCGGGCGGTGCTGGCGCACCAACCGCGCGAAGCGCCAGAACTTCACACCCGCCGCCAGCGCGAAGATCGCCCAGGGGATCAGCATCCAGATGGGTTGCGCCATGGTGCTGGTAAGCGCTGTTGGTGATGGTCGCTGGGGTAGGCCCCAGGGTCCTTCTACTGCGTTTCGCCTGGTGGCGCTGGCACGGGCGGCCGCACCAGGCCAAGCGATACGGTGGCGTGCCTGACCCCAGAGGAGGCTGCGATCCCCCGGTTCCGCTTCGCTGCCGCCCAACGTGCCCAACGTGTTGGTGTGATCAGCCTCGTGCTGGTGATGGCGATCGCTCCGGTTGCCGCCCAGGTGGCTGTTGAAACCACCACCCTGAGCGAAACCTCGATCGCGATCGAAGCCGAGACCGTCACCGACGCCGCAATCGCCGCGCGGATTCGCGCCGTGCTGCAGGCACTGGATGGCTACAGCAGGGTTGAGGTGGAGGTGGAATCGGGGGTGGTCACCGTCTCCGGCGAGGCGCTCGATGAGGCGGCCGTGCAGCGGCTCTACCAGATCGTGCGGCGGGTGGACGGCGTGGTGGCCGTGAACAGCCGCGTCAGAGCCAGCACAAATCTGGCGGAGCGTCTCGCGCCGATCCAGGGACGCTTCCTGGCGCGACTGTGGCAGACGGTGTCGTACCTGCCGCTGCTGGGCGTTGCACTGATCGCGTTCCTGCTGATCTATGCCCTCGGGCAGTTGGTGTCCCGCATCGCCCCCCTCTGGAATCGGCTGGCGCCGAATGGCTTCATCGCTGGGATCTACGCCCAGCTCGCCCAGTTGCTGTTCGCCCTTGCTGGCCTTGTCGTGGCACTCGACATCCTGGGGGCAACGGCGCTGCTGGGGTCGATCCTGGGGGCCGCCGGGATCATCGGTCTGGCCTTCGGCTTCGCCGTGCGCGACACGGTGGAGAACTTCGTGGCGTCGGTGATGCTGTCGATCCGCCAGCCCTTCGAACCATTCGAACTGATCGAGGTGGATGGCGACATCGGCAAGGTAGTGAGGCTCACCTCACGGGCCACGATTCTGCTGTCACCGGATGGCAACCTGATCAGCGTTCCCAACGCCATTGTGTTCAAGAAACGGCTGTTGAATTACACACGCAACCCCGAACGTCGTTTCAGCTTCAAACTCGACGCTGATCCATCCGCCGATATCGCCAGGCTGCGCACAGCGCTTGAAGCCAGGCTGGCCGCCCTGCCATTTGTGCTGGCCGAGCCGGCGCCGCACGTGGTGGTGCATGAGGACACTGGAGCGGCGGTGCGGCTGGGCTTTGGGGCCTGGATTGACCAACGGCAGACCAACTGGGAGCAGTCGCGCGGGGAAGCGATCCGGGTGCTGCGCGCGGAAATGGCGCGGCTGATCAAGCTGGTGCCGGCCTGTCAAGGCGCGCAGGCCCAGCTCGAAGTGTCGCTGGCTGATCTCGATCCCGACGCCATGCCGGATCTGGCCAATACCGAGGAGCGTGATCTGGAGCGCATGGTGGCAGCCGAACGCCAGACGCCCCAGACCAGCGACCTGCTCAAGGTCAACGCGCCCAAGGAGTAGGCGGGATCGGCAACCGCCGCTGTGCCCCCCCCCTGCATGAGGCCCAGGAGAGCCGCAGGGACCTCAGGAGTCGGGACGGGCGAACGGCATCCCACCCATCTGCTGGCTCATGGCCCAGGTGGTGGCGGCCTTCTGGGTGTGCCAGGCCTGCAGCAACTGCTTGGCGATGCTGCGCAGGGCCTCGGCATCGGCGGTGCCATCGATGGCGCGGCTGAAACGCTCGATCTCGAAACGCTGGCTCACACTGAGCTCGATCGACTGACCCATTGGTCCTGCGCCGGTGAATGGCGAAACGGTATCGGCTTGATACCGAGCGGGCGTAGCAAGGACTACCCGATGGGCGCCCGTGTCAGTGTTTCGCGTTGTAACGGCGCTCGCGGCGATCAGCGCAGCCAATCAAAATCATCAGATCGGCAAAACAGCGACATGCGCCTGAGCTGGCCTGAGCATCTGCAGACAGCCCGCGCGCTTGAGCTGAGTGGGGATGAGCAGCGCGGCACGGCTCTGGCGTTGATGGGCGTGGCCCTGCTGTTGCTGAGCCAGGATCTGCTCGCCCAGCAACTGGAGCAGCCGCCGGCGACCAACGATACGGAAGGTGTGGAAGGTTAACGATCGGTCTCAAGGCCGGCGATACCCAGCCCCACGATGGCCGGCAGCTGTAGAAATGAATCAGAGGCCTCGACCCGGACGGTGTAGGTCCAAAGTCCGGCAACCGGCCCAAAGGCGCCCTGAACAGGGCGCCTTTTCCATGCTCAGCCCATGTACAGATTGTTGACACGCCTGCTGGCCAATGATCACTCGCGCCCTGATGCTCACTCGCGCCCCGATGCCTCGCCTCTTCGCTGCCCTTCCCGTCGTGGCAGCGCTGTTGCTCACCTCCGGTTGTGGCCCCGCCACTGAGCTGTCCGACGGACCGATCGCCGGGCTGGGACTGGACGATCGCTCGGCCTACAACGAGCTGGAGAGTCCCGCTGGCACGGACCTGGTGACCGCAGACCCCACCCAGCTGGCCCTTGAGCTGTTCGGGACATCCGAGCCGGTGGAAGGGAATTTTTCGGAGTCGGTGGACACCGTGGTGGAGTCCGAAACCCAGAGAGTGGTGACGCTCACCCAGACCGGCCTTGCCGACGACTCTGTGGAGGGGAAGCGTTACCGGCTGGATTTTGTGCCCGCCGGCCAAAACTGGCAGCTGGACTGGGTGGGCGATCAACAGCGCTGCCGTGAAGGGCGCGGACCCCAGGAATGGACCACGGAACGCTGCCTCTGATGCGGCAGGCAACGGCTGTCACAATGCAGACGTAGACATACTCATTCGGAAAACCGATCGTGAACAACCGATCCAGTACATGGCAGAAGCCGTTAAATTGATATCACGTTGATCCCCCTGGTCTCAGGTGGATGCAGTCAGATCCGCCTCAGGCAACGGGGAGGCGGGCGCTGTGGAGAAACTGATGAACGTTCTCGACCTGATCCGAACCAAAATGCTCAAGAAACAGCGTCTGAATGACGCTCAGAACATGATGGCCAAAGCCTATCGGGGGGTGCCCTATGTGGATGCCCACCACGATGACCCCACGCCGGACACCAGCGGCGGCGAGCACACCTATCGCGGAGTGCACTACGGGGATGCCCACCGCAACGACCCAACCCAGGAGGCCGCTACCAAAGAGCTCACCTACCGCGGCCAGAGCTACAAGCACTGAGCCATGGGCACGAGCCGCGAACTTGACCGGCTCCTGAGCGACGACGATCCGCCGGTGTTCAGCGTGGAGCGCGCCGATGGAGGTTCAGCCGTGCTGATCACCTGCGACCATGCCGGCCGGGCGATCCCCCGCCGGCTGAACCAGCTCGAGCTGTCGCACGAAGCCCTGTCCAGCCATGTGGCCTGGGATCTGGGCATCGCCGACCTGGGGCGAAACCTCTCGGCGCGGCTGGATGCCTTTCTGATCCAGCACAACTACTCGCGCCTGGTGATCGACGCCAACCGCCCCCCGCACGCGGCGGACTCCATTGCCGTGCGCAGCGAACGCACCGACATCGCCGCCAACGAAGGGCTGTGCGAGGTGCGCCGGCGGCAGCGGCTGGAGGAGGTGTTCATTCCTTACCACCGCCGCATCAGCAGCGAACTCGACCGGCGCACCCGCCGCGGCAGTCCCTGCGTGCTGGTGGCCTTGCACAGCTTCACACCCACCTACCACGGAGAACAGCGGCCCTGGCATGCCGGCGTGCTGTTCGGGCGGGATGCCCGTCTGGGGCGGCTGCTGCATACCCGGCTCAGCGAGGACAGCAGCCTGTGCGTGGGCGAGAATGAGCCCTATGCGGTGAGTGATGACACCGATTACACGGTTGTGGTGCACGGAGAGCAGCGCAGAATTCCCCATGTGGAGCTGGAGATTCGCCAGGATCTTCTCCTCACCGACTCCGGTCTTGACCAGTGGAGCGAGCGACTGGCCGTGGCCCTGGAAGCCTGCCTGCCCTTGGTGATCAACAACTGAACAAGCACAGATCCCTGCTGGCCCCTAAGCCCGGCTGGCCCCTAAGGTGAACATGATGGGCCGAACTGATCTCAAGCGAGCTTCAGCCTGGCCAGTCCCCTGCAGCCTGGTGAACCCACGCTGCTGCTCAGGAGGCTTCAATGCTGAAGATTAGAGTTGGCTACGAGTTGGTGTACCGCTGTGAGGCACCAACACCGATGATCGTCACCCTCAACATCAATTACAGCCGCATCTCCGACATCATCGAGCCCGACCATCTAGTGATCACACCCTCGCTGCCGGTGCGGGCCTATCGCGACTCGTACGGCAACTGGTGCAACCGGATCGTCGCGCCGGCCGGGCTCACCAGGCTGAGCGCCAGCGGCGTGGTGCTCGACAGCGGCCTGCCCGATCCAGTACTCCCCTGGCTGGAGGAACGGCCCCTGGATGCCCTGCCGGAGGAGACGCTGCTGTTTCTGCTCGGCAGCCGCTACTGCGAAACCGACCTGCTCACGGAAACGGCGTGGCAGCTGTTCGCCAACACCCCTCCGGGCTGGGCACGCGTGCAGGCCATCTGCGACTACGTGCATCAGCACATCCGGTTTGGCTATGGCCATGCCAGCCCCACCAAATCCGCCCATCAGGTGTTCCACGACCGCGAGGGCGTGTGCCGCGACTTCGCCCATCTCGCTGTGGCCTTCTGCCGCTGCATGAACATTCCCGCCCGTTACTGCACGGGCTACGTGAGCGACATCGGCGAGCCGCCGCCCTATTCGGAGATGGACTTTGCCGCCTGGTTCGAGGCCTACCTGGGGGATCGCTGGATCACCTTCGATCCACGCAACAACAAGCCACGCATCGGGCGCATCCTCATCGCCCGGGGCCGCGATGCCGCCGACGTGGCCCTCACCACCAGCTTCGGGCTCTCAACGCTCGAGTCGTTCCGGGTGTGGACTGAGGAGATCAGCAACGGTCAGGATGCCGGAGCCGGAGCCCCCGATCAGCGATGACGTACTGCGTGGGCGTGCTGCTGCGGGATGGCCTGGTGATGGCCTCCGATTCCCGCACCCACGCCGGGGTGGACCACGTCTCCCAGTTCTGCAAGATGACCACCTTCGAGCAGCCCGGCGATCGGGTGATCGTGCTGCTCAGCGCCGGCAATCTCAGCGGCACCCAGGCCGTGGTGAGCCTGCTCAGGCAACGGGCAACGCTGGGCGTGGGCGTGCACACGATCTGGACGGCGGACACCCTGTTCGATGTGGCCAGGGTGGTGGCGGAGGCGATGCGCGACATCAAACAACGCGATGCGCCCTTCCTGAAGGGCACGGACATGACGTTCAACGTCTCCTTCATCCTCGGCGGACAGATCAAGGGCGAACCGCCGCGGCTGTTCCGCATCGACGCCGAGGGCAACGTGATCGAGGCCAGTGAGGACACCCCCTTTCTGCAGGGCGGTGAATCCAAATACGGCAAGCCGCTGATCGACCGTGTGATCACGCCCACCACCTCCCTGGAGGAGGCCAGCAAGTGCGTGCTGGTGTCGTTTGATTCCACCATGCGCAGCAACCTGTTTGTGGGGATGCCGATCGACCTGCTGTGTTACGAACGCGACAGCCTCACGATCACCCGCAAGCGCCGCTTTCCGGAGGGCGACCTTTACTTCACCAACCTCAGCGCCCGCTGGAGCGCCGGGGTGCGCCAGGCTTTCCGGGATCTGCCCGAAGTGGAGTGGGAGTGGTAGTCAGCCGCCATGGAGCCAGCCCCCCACCAACCTCCAGCCGCGGTGGCCCTGGCGATGCTGGAGCGCCGCGGCCGCTGGCTGATTCAGCTCCGCGACGACATCCCCGGCATCGTGGCGCCAGGCACCTGGGGGCTGTTCGGGGGTCATCTGGAACCGGGCGAAACGGCCGCCGAGGCCCTGCGCCGGGAACTGCAGGAGGAGATCGGCTGGCAAGCCACGGATCTGACGCCCTGGTTCAGCCACACCACCGAGGTGCGGGTGGCCTATTTCTTCCGCAGCTCCCTCACCGTGCCCCTGGAGCGGCTGCAGCTGGCCGAGGGGCAGGACATGAAACTGGCCGAACTCAGCGAGCTGAGGCACGGCAGCGCCTGGAGCCCGCGGCTCGCCGAACGGCGCCCCCTGGCCCTCGCCCTGCAGCTGGCCCTGGGGCGGCTGACGGCGGGCGACGGTGCCGGGCAGAGCGGCCAGCGATGAGGAGCGTCCGGCCACAGCTGAACTCCCCCATCCTGCGGAGTAGCCCCGTCAACCCGCCGACCCCGCCCAACCTTCCCCTGCCGGCGATCCGGCGCGATCCGCGCGTGATCCGCCGGCTGATGCCGGTGTGGGAGTGGTTCTACCGCCACTACTTCCGGGTGCGCACCAGTGGCTGGGAGCACATGCCCGGCCACGGCCAGGTGCTGCTGGTGGGCTCCCACAACGGTGGCCTGGCCACCCCAGACCTGCCCATGTTCCTGGTGGACTGGGTGCGGCGCTTCGGCACGGACCGGCAGGTCTATGGCCTCGCCCACGCCAAGGTGTGGCAGGCCTTTCCCGCCGCCGCCGACCTGGCCGCGCGGGTGGGCGCGGTGCCCTTCCATGCCCGCCAGGCCATCGCGCTGCTGCAGCAGGGCCACAGCCTGCTGGTGTATCCCGGCGGCGGCGAAGACGCCTTCCGGCCCCACCGGCGGCGCGACCGCATCGAGTTCGCCGGCCGCACCGGCTTCATCCGCCTGGCCCTGTGGCACGAGCTGCCGGTGATCCCCCTGATCTCCTGGGGCGGCCACGACACCCTGGTGGTGCTCGGGGACTGCACCGCCCAGGCCCGGCGGCTGCACGAGCTGGGGATGCCCTGGCTGCTGGGCATCGACCCGGAGGTGTTTCCCGTCTACCTGGGGCTGCCCTGGGGGCTGGCCTTCGGGCCCCTGCCCAACCTGCCGCTGCCCGCCCGCATCCACACCCGGGTGTGCGCGCCGGTGCTGTTCGAGCGCACGGGCTACGCCGCCAGCCGCGATCGGGCCTACGTGCAGGCCTGCTACGCGCAGGTGGTGGCCCACATGCAGGCCGAGCTCGACCGGCTCAGGCTGGAGGCCGAGGCCCCGGGGTGACGGGGGCTACTTCACCACCACCGCATCGATGGGACGGCGCAGGGATCGCGGCATCTAACGCCCGGACCTGAACCGGCGGCCTCCAGCAGCTTCAGCTCTTCAGGGGAGAGGGCCTGGCCGTCGAATTCCGCCCTGGTGGTCTGCCGCTGGGAGATCGCGTCGAACAACGGCGTCCGCACCAGTGCTGTGGGCAGCAGCGGGGCGAAAGGGAATCAGAGCCATCCCATCGCTGTGCTCAGAGGTTCACCATGCCGCAGCGCATCCCCTTGAGCACGGCCTGCAGGCGGTTGTGCACGCCCAGGGTGCGCAACAGCCGCTTGGTGTAGGTGCGGGCCGATTCGTCCGAGATCACCAGGGCCTCCGACATCTCGCGATCGGTCATCCCACTGGCAAGCAGGTCGAGAACCTCGTACTCCCTGGGGGTGAGTCGCGGACAGCTGAGGTAGGGCAACGTGCCACTGCGAAGGGATGGACTCCTGTAGGCGTGATTGCCCATCACCGCCAGCACCGCTGCCTGCAGAGGATGTTGATCTTCCACAAAGTCCGCCTCCGCCACCACAGCATCCAGCCAGGAAACCTCGGCATACTCCGCCGGAATCACATCGCCGAGAGCGAGCACAATCACCCTCAGACCTGGATGCATCTCCTTGGCGCGCCGCGCCAGCTCAAAACCATTTCCCTGCTCGAGATAATCCGTGCAGATCAGCAGGCTGAAGGGATTTTCAGCGAGGTAATCGAGGCACGACTGCTGATCAGTTACGGCGCAGCCGATCTGAGCTGGATCACTGAAGTTCGAGCACATGGACCGCAGGAAGAGGCGGCCTTTCATCGCCAACGCCACTTGCCCGTCCAGCTTGAGGGAAAGCAGCGGTTCATCGGCGTCACCGGCCTGAAAACCCGTGAGGTATGGCGTGAAGTCCATGGCGGAAGGGGTCCCGCGTGAATTGCGCTGGAGCGCTGGCAACGCAGGACCTGAGCGTTGAAGTCCAGCCCTTACCCTAAGCCCGCAGAGCGCCTCTCCGGGGTGGGGCTTCAGGCCACCTCCAGTTGAGTATCCACCTCACGCAGGCGCTGCAGGATCAGCTGAAAGTCGATGTCGGTGAGTTCGCCATCAGCTGTCCACTTCATGCATGTCCTGCCCAGGCATGAACCGCCGGGATCGCGCTGGGCAGGTAGAAACGGATCAGGGGTGGTGTGGATGTTCATGGTAGCTGTTGTCCTGATGGAATCAGCCTAGGAAATGGTGTCAGGGGATCGAGGTCCCCATTTGCGGGCAATTCATCAGCGGGGCCCCGCCAGAGCTGCTGATGAGTCACCTTGGAGGCCCGCCTGGCGCTTGAGCAGGACATAGAGATGCTCAGGGTTCCGGTACTGACGCGGCAGGCAGACATGCAAGCTTTCCAGCCTTGACCAGCAGACTGTGCGCTGCACCTCTTTCAGGGATTTCCCCTCCCCGATGAGAAGACGCAGCGCTCGACAATAGAGTGGATAACTGGCCTCAAGCTCACCGAGCGTCATCGTGGCGGAGAGGGTGGTAGTGGTGAAGGTGGGGGATTCAGTCGTCATAAACCCGGCAGTTGACATCCGCAGGATTCAGATCACAAAACACTTCAAACGCAGAGGGTGCTTGCGAAATCTCAGGATGACGCCCCTGAAACTCCAGCAGCTCCGCGATCTGCTGTTCCAGCTTCCGTGCTGAGGCCTGCTCATCCTTGGAAAGGGCAGCCGCCAGAGAAGCGCGGTAGCTCTCGAGCCTGGAGGCGATGCTTTGCACGTTGTCAGTGGACATCTTTTTGCGCAGGTATGAACAGGACCGATCCAGCAATCGCATGGCAGCCATGGTTGATCCACAGCCGTTTTCATCGGCAGATCGATCCTCAGCTGTTTCAGTCGGAGAGGTCTTCGGATTGATCTGTCGCCTGAAGCGAATTGATCTGTCGAGGATCTGTCGAGTTGAACACCATGACCCTATGAAGCTCCGCTTCCAGGCGTCTACCCGCAAATGGGGACAACATCTCTGCCCTGCGATGAGCCAGTGTGGGCCGGTATCTGTTGGTATCGCCATGGCGGAAGCGCCCTATCTGATCGCCCTGGCCTTCCTGGAGCAGAACGGCAAGCGGGCCCTGCCGCTGGCGGGGAAATCCTGGGGCGGCGAAACCGCCGGCAGCGAAGACCCCGGCGAGGACGCCCGTGCCCTGACGCTGGAGCTGCTGCTGCGCGTGTGGCAGC
>REEV01000107.1 GCA_007694915.1 Cyanobium sp. PLM2.Bin73
ATGTCCTGGCCGGCGCCGGCAACCTCGCGCACCAGGGCGAAGCGCAGGGCGTCGGCGCCATAGCGCTCGATCAGCAGCAGCGGGTCGATGCCGTTGCCCGCCGATTTGCTCATCTTGCGGTTCTGCTCATCGCGCACCAGGCCGTGGATGTACACGTCCCGGAAGGGCATCTGGCCCGTAAAGGCGCCGGCCATCATCGTCATCCGGGCCACCCAGAAAAAGATGATGTCGAAGCCCGTCACCAGCACGCTGGTGGGATACCAGCGCTGCAGATCGGCCGCCTGGGCATCGGGCCAGCCCAGGGTGGAGAAGGGCCAGAGTCCACTGGAGAACCAGGTGTCGAGGACGTCGGGGTCCTGCTCCAGCACCACGGGGTGGGCATGGACGCCACCGGCGAACTGCGCCTCCGCCTTCGCCATGGCTTCCGACTCATCGCGGGCCACCACGTAGGGGGTGCTGTCGGTGATCGCCCCGCCGGTTTCGCTCACCACAAACCAGGCGGGGATGCGGTGGCCCCACCACAGCTGGCGGGAGATGCACCAGTCGCGGATGTCGGTGAGCCAGTCGCGGTACACCTTCTGCCAGCGCTCCGGCACGAAGCGGGGCTCGGCGCCGGACGGATTGGCGAGGGCCTCGCGGCAGCGGGCCGCCAGGGGCTCTGCCTGCACGAACCACTGGGTGGAGAGCAGCGGCTCCACCGGCACCTTGCCGCGATCGGAGAACGGCACGCTGTGGCGGTAGGGCTCCACCTTCACCAGACAGCCCTCCACCTCCATCGCCGCCACCACGGCCTGGCGGGCCTCGAAGCGATCCAGGCCGGCAAAGCGCCCGGCCGCCGCGTTCATGGTGCCGTCCTTGGCGATCACGGTGATCAGCGGCAGCTGATGGCGCTGGCCGATGGCGAAATCGTTGGGGTCGTGGGCGGGGGTCACCTTCACGCAGCCGGTGCCGAATTCAGCCTCCACGTGCTCGTCGGCCACGATCGGGATCTGGCGGCCCACCAACGGCAGGGTGAGGGTCTGGCCCACCAGATCGGCATAGCGGGGGTCGCTGGGGTTCACCGCCACGGCCGTGTCGCCCAGCAGGGTTTCCGGGCGGGTGGTGGCCACCTCCAGGTAGCTGCGGCCATCGGCCGCGGGGCCATCGCTGAGGGGATAGCGGAAGTGCCAGAGGTGACCGTCCACCTCCTTCATCTCCACCTCCAGATCGCTCACCGCCGAGCCGGAGGCGGGGCACCAGTTCACCAGGTATTCACCGCGGTAGATCAGCCCCTGCTCGTGCAGGCGGTTGAAGGCCTCGATCACCGCGGCGCTGCAGCCGGCGTCGAGGGTGAAGCGCTCCCGCTGCCAGTCCAGCGAGTAGCCGAGGCGGCGCAGCTGGCCCACGATCGTGCCGCCGCTCTCGGCCTTCCAGGCCCAGGCCCGCTCCAGGAAGGCCTCCCGCCCCAGATCCTCCTTGCGCCGGTCCTCCGCCTTGAGCTGCTTTTCGAGGATCGTCTGCACGGCGATCGAGGCGTGGTCGGTGCCAGGCAGGCAGAGCACGTTCTTGCC
The DNA here is from genome assembly GCA_007694915.1 of Cyanobium sp. PLM2.Bin73. Lineage (GTDB taxonomy): Bacteria > Cyanobacteriota > Cyanobacteriia > PCC-6307 > Cyanobiaceae > NIES-981. The sequence continues at coordinate 1,551 of REEV01000107.1, forward strand.
GCGCAGCCGCTGGAAGCGCACGATCGTGTCGATCAGGGCCGAGTTGAAGGCATGGCCCATGTGCAGGCTGCCGGTGACGTTCGGCGGCGGGATCACCACCGAGAACGGCTCGCCCGGGGCCGCCGGATCGGGATGGAAGGCGCCGCTGCTCTCCCAGGCCTGCTGCCAGCGCGCCTCGGTGCCTACCGGGTCGTAGGTCTTGGGCAGGGCTTCGGCGGACACGGTGCGGGCGCGGGCGGTCGGCCCATCGTCTCAAAAGGTGCCAGGGCCGCGGGGATCAGGAGGCGGCCAGCCGCTGCAGGTAGTCGTCCAGCCGGCCGGCGTTGATCCAGCCCGTGGCGATGGTCTTGCTGTGGCTGGCGCTCACCCGGCCGCGGTGGATGTGCGACACGCCCGCCGGGAAGATCAGCAGCTTGCCCCGCTCGGCCTCCTCGTGGTGCCTCTGCCAGTGGAACTCGGTGCCGCCGTCGGGCAGGTCGTTGCAGTAGAGGATCCAGGCCAGCACCCGGGCCCGGGGCTCGGTGGCCTCATCGCTGAGGGTCCAGTCGCAGTGCCAGGCCTTGAAGCCCTCCCCCGGCGCATAGCGCTGCAGGTTGAAGATCGGGTTCACGAACAGGCTCTGCTCAGGGCAGCAGGCGCGCAGCAGCGGCCGCTCCTGCAGGTAGCGCTCCAGGCCGGCGCTGACGCCACGCAGGATCACCTCGGCCAGGGCGAAGGCCTCGGGGTCGCTGCGGTCGATCGCCACCAGGCTGATGTCGGTGGAGATCTTGGCAGGCTCGGCGGCAGGCTCCCCATCGGGCCCCACCGCACCCTCGGGGCCGAAGGCCACGCCGGGGCGGCACAGATCGGGGCGGCGCTCGAAGAAGGCCATCACGCCATCGGCCACGACGGTGTAGCCGGCATTGCGGTAGCGGGCGATCAGGTTCACAGACGGCAGGGGGGAGAGGGGTGGCGGTTCAGGGCACCGGCGGGCTGCCGGCCCCGGGGGCGGCGGACCGCCAGGGGATCGACAGGGCCCGCTCCAGGCTGCTCCAGCACTCCCGCTCGGCCGCCACGCGCTCCAGCAGACCCAGCCGCTCCAGGGCGGTGGCGGCCCGCTCCAGCGGGAGGGGGCCAGCGCCTGGGCCGAGCGGCAGCACCAGCACCTGGGGCTCGGCCGGGTCGGCCATCACCTGCAGATCGAGATCCACCAGCTCCCGCTCGAAGAACACCCGCCGCAGGCGCCGGCTCAAGACCGGACCGAGGGCCTCAGCAAAGGCGCGCAGGCCGTCCTGATCCCCGCTGCAGCCACAGTTGAGCGCCAGCCAGATCAACAGCTTGGCCCAGCTGTCGGTGCTCCAGAGGGGCTGAAAGCTCTCGCGGTGCTGCCGCACAAGCTCGGCCAGGGCGAAGTCCACCAGCGTGGCCTGCAGGTCTGCGGGGTCGCTCACGGGTCGGGGGAGGCGGGCGGTAACCGCCCCATCCTCAGCAGTGGGCAAATGCCGGCCAGCGGGCAAACTGCAGGGGCAACGTCCCGCGGAGACGCCCATGGCCCTGGATCTCAACGACCCGGAGCTCGAGTTCGCCGATCTGGTGAGCGCTTACCAGAGCTGGGTGATGGCCGTGATCAACGACGAGAAGCTGGGCGGTGAGCCCCTGCTCAGCGACGAGATCGTCGATGACGCGCTCAATGCCATGCGCTTCCTGCCCGACGTGGTCACCAGTGCCGTGGAAACCACCCTGGCCCGCGTCTACGACGTGGATGCCGATGAGCTGGCGGGGCTGCTCTATCCGGAGGACTGACCTCCCCTGCCGCACGTCGGCAGGGCCGTGATGGCAGCGTTGAAGCGACGGGCTGTATCCCGTGGACTGGCTGCCATCGCGGCCCTGGCGGCCGGAGTCCTGCTCGGGTCCTGCGCGGGCAGCCTGGGACCCGTGCCGGACACCCTGTTCATCGCCTTCGAGGACGCTTCACCCGAGGAGCGTGACGCGCAGGGGGAGGACACGAACCGGGAGCTGGTGAGCAGGCTCGTGAGGGAGTTCAGCCGGGTCAACCCGTCGGTCAACATTCATCTGCGGCACTTCCCCCCACAGGAGCTGGTGAAGGGGATCCAGTTCCGCGGAACCCGCGGGCTGGGTCCGGATCTGGTGCTGAGCCGCGTGCGGCCTGCCCTGGCCTTGCATCGTCAGCAGCTCAGTGAACCCATCGCCCTGGACAACGACCGGCTGCAGGGGATCCAGCCCCGCTTCCTGGAGGATTTCCGTCGGGATGATGGCCGGCTGCTGGCCGTTCCCCTGCTCGTCCAGCCCCAGCTGGCCTGTTTCAACCGCAAGCGGGTCGGCGATCCCCCTGGCACTCTCGACGACCTGCTCGCGCGGTCTGCCCAGGGCATGCGGGTGGGCATGCCTCTGGACATCGTTGGGCTGTACTGGACCGCCAGCGGTGTGGAGGCGGATCGGGCCCTCTGGCGCCTGGTCATGCCAACCCCCGGCAGGCCATCGGATCAGGAGGATCTGAAGCGCTGGCTGCAATGGCTCGCCAACGCCAACCTGCAGAGGAACATCAATTTCGCCGCAGAGCAGGGGGAGCTGGTGAGCAGCCTGGAGAACGGTGATCTGGACTGGATCAGCTGCCAGAGCGGCTCGTTGGAGCGGCTCCTGGCGCACCTCGGGCCGGACCTGGGGGTGGCACCGCTGCCGGGGCACGGCGATGCCCCAGCCCGGGCGCTGTTCCGGTTGATGGTGTGGAGTTTCGGCACGAACTCCAGCCCCAGACAGAGGCAGCTGGCCGAGGACTTCGTGGTCTTCAGCCTCGGTGCCAGCATCCAGAAGACCATGCTGGATGAGCAGATCCGCTACATGCCGGTGGTGGATCAGGGGCAGGTGCTGTTTCCCACCAGACGATCGGACGTCTGGGCGGCGATGCGAACCAGCCTGGACCATTCCCGCGAGGTCCCCTATGGCAGCGCCTCGGACCTGGAGCCGAGGGGCCAGGCCATCAATTCACTGCTCACCCGCACGATCCTGGGTGCCATGAGCCCTGACGAGATGCTCCGCCAGCTCGCCACCGACCCTCGGCAACCGGGTCCCGGGCCGTGAACGACCTGCTCTACGAGATCTCCGGCTGGTTCGGCTATCTCACCCGGCCCCTTGTGCTGCTGCAATGCATCAGCAGCGCCCTGCTCGCCCTGGCCTATCTGCTCTGGCTGCGGCCCCGGCTGAGCGGCCGCGGCCGACGCCTGGAGCTTGCCGGCGGCGGGCTCCTGTGGCTCGCTCTGCGGCTGAACGTGGTGGTGCTCAACCAGCTCGGCCGGCCTTACGGCCTGGCGCTGTACTTCACCCAGCTGTTCGGCCTCTGGCTGATCCTCAACCTGCTGCCGATGCTGGCGGCGCGGTGGATCCCCGCCGCACCGGCGGAACGCTTCCTCTCCCGTGTCGTGCGTCCGCTGTTTCTGCTGCTGGTGGTGGGCTCCACCATCAACCAGCTGGATTCCCTGCAGGACGTCTCGGACATCCCCCTGTTCCCATTCTTCGACGGGCCGATGACCACCGGCGGTGTGCTGCTGGTCTTCGTCGTGCCCTACTTCCTGGTGACGGTGGCGGAGGTGCCGATGGCGGCGTTCGGGCGGCTGCTGCAGAGCCTGCTGAATCTCTCGGACAGCTCACGGGTGGCGCTGGAGCTGGTGGGGCGCTACCTGTTCATCGGCATCGGCATGCTCTGGCTGCTGAGGCATATCGGCATCAGCGGCACGGCGCTGGCAGCGGTGGCCGGAGGCCTCTCGGTGGGCATGGGTTTCGCGCTCAAGGAACTGCTCTCCAATTTCGTCACCGGGCTGTGGCTGCTGGTGGAGGGATCGGTGCGGCCAGGCGAGATCCTGTTCATCGACGGCGACCCCTGTCAGGTGCGTCGCCTGGGCCTGCGGGCGGCGCTGCTCTGGCGCGAACGGGACAATGCCGAGCTGGTGATCCCCAACCAGGACTTCTTCACCAAGACCACCACCACCTACACCGGCAGCGACCGGCTGCGGCGCTGCAGTGTGCTGGTGGGGGCCGGCTACCGCCACGATCCCACCGAGGTGATGGCGCTGTTGGTGAGCCTGGCCAGCACCGTGCCCGGCGTGCTGCCCGACCCTGCCCCCAGAGCCTTCGTGCTCGGCTACGGCGACTCGGCGATCCAGTACAGCCTGCGCTTCTGGATCGCCGATCCGATGAAGAACGTGAGCACCTGCAGTGCGGTGAACGCCGCCCTGTGGCAGGCGTTCAGGGAACGGGACATCGAGATCCCCTATCCCCAGCGGGTGCTGCATGGACCGCCGGCAGCCGGCACGGCACCACACGGCGATGCATAGGGTTCTGGAGTGCCTAGGTTCGTTGTGAGGCATGCCCTCAGCGTGACCAGCCCGACATCTGCAGCACCCGCCAGCTGGCCCCAGCCCCACGCCACCCCCTGGCCGGAGCTGATCGAAGCCCTGGGCAGCGACGCGGAGCGCGGGCTCGAGGCCTACGAGGTGGGCGGCCGGCAACAGCGCTGGGGCCCCAACAGCCCCGATCCGCAGGCCCAGAAGCCAGCCTGGCGCCGGTTCCTGGGCCAGTTCAACGACCCCCTGCTGATCACCCTGCTGGTGGTGGGCTTCGTCAAGCTCCTGCTGGGGGAGCCCGGCGAGGCCGTGGTGATCTGGAGCGTCACGGTGATCAACGCCGTGATCGGCTACGTGCAGGAGAGCCGGGCGGAGACTGCCATCGCCGCCCTGGCCCGCTCGGTGCGTACTGAGGTGGACGTGATCCGCGGCGGCGAGCGCCGGCGGCTGGATTCGGTGGAGCTGGTGCCCGGTGATCTGGTGCTGCTGGAGGCCGGCAACAAGGTGCCGGCGGATCTGCGCCTGCTGCAGGGCCGCAACCTGCAGATCGACGAATCGGCGCTCACCGGCGAGTCGCTGCCGGCGGCCAAAGGCACCACGGCCGTGGAGGCGGAGGCGCCCCTGGCCGAGCGCATCGGCATGGCCTACGCCGGCAGCCTGGTGACGGCGGGCCAGGGGCGGGGGCTGGTGGTAGCCACCGGCAACGCCACAGAAGTGGGCCAGATCTCAGGGTCGCTCGCCGAGCAGGTGAACCTGAACACGCCGCTGACGCGCAAGTTCCGCGGCTTCAGCACCACCCTGCTGCGGATCGTGCTGGTGCTGGCGGGACTCACCTTCCTGATCGGTCTGGCCCGCGGGCGGGCGGCCAGTGAGATGTTTGATGGCGCCGTGGCCCTGGCGGTGGGGGCGATCCCCGAGGAACTGCCGGCGATCGTCACGATCACCCTGGCCATCGGCGTGAACCGCATGGCCGCCCGCAACGCCATCATCCGCAAGCTGCCGGCGGTGGAAACCCTGGGCAGCACCACGGTGATCTGCTCTGACAAGACCGGAACCCTCACCCAGAACCGGATGATGGTGCGGGAGATTCACGCCGGCGGTGAGCGGGTGCGCCTCGACCGGCTCTGGAGCGGGGCCGGCGGCGACGATCCCCTGGCGCGCAACCTGGCCCTGCGCGAAACCCTGCTGGCCGGCGTGCTCTGCAACGACGCCGGCGCCAGCCGGGACGCGGGGCTGGTGGGTGATCCCACCGAGACGGCCCTGCTGCACGTGGCCGAGAACCTGGGCATGAACCGCCAGCAGGCGCTCGATCGTCACCCCCGGCGAGACGCGATCCCGTTCGCCTCCGAGCAGCAGTACATGGCCACCCTGCACGGCAGCCACCGCATCCTGATGAAGGGTTCGGTGGAAACCGTGCTGCGTCGCTGCACCCAGCAGCTGCGTGCCGATGGCAGCGGCGAGCCCCTCGACCGCGACACGATTGAGGCGGCAGTGGCGGCCATGGCCCGCCAGGGGGAGCGGGTGCTGGCCTTCGCCATCGCCGAGGCCGAACCCGCCCAGGAGCATCTCAGCGAAGCCCACCTGGATCAGGGGCTCACTTTTCTGGGCCTGCAGGGTCTGCTCGATCCGCCCAGGCCCGAGGCCATCACGGCGGTGAAGAACTGTCAGCGAGCGGGCATCCGGGTGACGATGATCACCGGCGACCATCCGGACACCGCCCGCTCGATCGCCACCCAGCTGAATCTGGGCCGCGGTGGTGAGGTGCGCACCTGTTCCGGCCGGGTGCTGGAGGAGGCCTCCCCCGAGCGCCTGCGCGCCATCGTGCGCGACACCGACGTGTTCGCGCGGGTGGTGCCGTCCCAGAAGCTGGCGCTGGTGCGGGCCCTGCAGCAGCAGGGGGAGGTGGTGGCCATGACCGGCGATGGCGTCAACGACGCCCCGGCCCTGCGCCAGGCCGACATCGGCATCGCCATGGGCCGGGGCGGCACCGAGGTGGCCCGCGAGGCGGCCGACATGCTGCTCACCGACGACAACTTCGCCACCATTGCCGCGGCCGTGGAAGAGGGCCGGGCGGTGTACCTCAACCTGCGCAAGGCCCTGGCCTTCGTGCTGCCGGTGAACGGCGGCGCCTCGATGACGATCCTGCTGGCGGCGCTGCTGGGACTGGAGCTGCCGGTCACCGCCCTGCAGGTGCTGTGGCTGAACATGGTGTGCGCCCTCACCCTGTCAGTGCCGCTGGCGTTCGAGCCCAGCCCACCGCTGCTGATGGAGCAACCGCCGCGCTCGCCGGAGCAGCCCCTGCTCAACCGGGGCCTGGTGCAGAAGGTGCTGCTGGTCTCGGCGTTCTACTGGCTGTTCATCTTCGGCATGGTGCTCTGGGCCCGCGGCCAGGGCCTGGAGCTGGCGGTGGCGCGCACGATGGCGATCCAGTCCCTGGTGCTGGCCCAGGTGGCCTACCTGGTGAGCGTCAGCCAGGTGAGCAAGGGCGGCTGGGGGCAGCTGCTGAAGGCGCCGCTGCGGGCACCGATCCTGCTGGCGGGGATTGCCTCGGCCTTGTTGCTGCAGCTGGGCTTCAGCCAGCTGAGCTGGATGAACAGCTGGTTCGACACCGCCCCCCTGACCGCCCGCCAGGGCCTGGTCTGCGCCAGCTCCCTGCTGGTGATGGTGCCGGTGGCCTGGCTGGCGGAGCGCTTCGATCCCACCACAGGGGTGCTGAGCCGCCACTGAGCCGCCCAGCTGGCAGCGCGGCACTCAATTGGGCTTTGAGCCAGAGCACCGGAATCACGATCAGCAGCAGGATCGCCACCACCGTAGTGGCCAGATCCAGCCCCGGCACCGCCGTCGACAGGCCCAGCTGGGGGAAGCGCTCGGCGGTCCAGCCCAGGGCGGCCCGCAGCCAGCCCTGCAGGGTCGGTGCCCCTTCGTCGGAGAGCAGCCAGGCCGCCAGTGCCGCCTGCACAGCCGTGTAGATCAGTCGGGATTGCATGGCGGTGATCACCTCGGTGTCACTCTGCCGCTGTCTCCAGGCCGCTGCCAATCGGCCTCAGATTCGCCGCGCCAGCAGGTGCGTGGAGGAGAGCCACTCCCCCCTGGGGCCGTAGCGGCGGATCAGCCGCTGCCAGCGGTGGGGGGATTCCAGCCAGCCCGCCTCCACGCGGAAGCCCTGGCGATGGCTGATCTGCAACGGCGCCAGGCTGAGGCCGCCATCGGGCAGGAGCAGCAACCGCCCCGCCTGGCCAGCGTCACTGGCGGCGTCACCGCTCAGTCCGTCGGCGCTGTACCAGGGGCCAGCCGCGTCGGCCACCGGCCGGGCCACCACCACGGTCGACTCCGGGCCCAGCCGGGTCTCGAGGCGCAGGCTGGCGGCGTCGGGCTGGTCCACGGCGATGCTGGCGTCCACCAGGGTGGGCTCGGGCCAGTCGGCCTCGATGGTGGCGGCCTGTCCCTGCCAGCGGCCGCCCAGCTGCTCGAGGCTGAGGGGCGGGCGTTCCGTGGCACCGCTGCCGTCTCGGAACTCGCGGATCAGCACCAGGGAGCTGAAGGTTCCGTCGTCCGCGAACAGCTGCACCAGCCGGTGGCGGCGGTCACCGCTGATGAAGCCGTATTCGGCGCCGAAGCGGGTGGCCGGCGCGATCTGCAGCGAACCCTTGGAGAAGCTGCCGTTGTCGAAGAACACCACCTGCTTGCCCAGGGTGCGGTACTCCTGCGCCGTGTCCTGGCTGGGAGCGGCCACGGGATCGCCGCTGGCCGATCGCCGCAGCCGGAAGTGCACCGCCCGGCCCTCGTCAGCGCTGCTGAGGGTGAGCAGCGACGCGCTGCACTCGAGCTCCCGGCCGTGGGCGTCGACGTTGGTGAAGGAACCACGCCAGGCGCCCAGATTGCGCTGGAAGTTCTGCCACTGGCTGGCCATCAGGGCGCGGTCCGCTGCGTCGGCGGCGGGATGCTAGTCAGCGCTCCGGCACCGGCAACCGCAGCCAGGCCACCACCCCCGCCAGCAGGCCCAGGGGGGGGCAGGCGGGAGGCCAGCCGCCAGCCCGGACTGGAGGGGCGCAGCACCCGGGCCCCGGACACGTAGATGGTTTCGCAGGCGCCGTTGCCGGTGTCGTCACGGCTGATGCTGGTGCCGCGCCAGTAGCCCTGGCCGCTGCCCGTTCCCGTGGGCTGGTCGTGGCTGTAGCTGGCCAGGTAGCCACGCAGGGCGATCTGGTCGCCGCGGCGTAGGTTCCGCAGCTGGCGGCGCAGCGCGGGATCCACCGCCAGCAGGTGGTTGTTGGAGAGGGCACGGGGCACGAAGGCCTGGCCCGCGGGCGCCGAGGGGAAGCGCACGAAACAGGTGATCTCGCCGCTGTGGAAGCGGGCCTGGCGGTAGCTGCCGTTAGAGGCGTTCTCCCCCCAGATCACGCACACGTCCTTGACGCTGAGCCGGTCGTTGGCGCGGGCGTGGCAGCTGGCCGGACGCCACCAGGACTTGGTGACGTGCTCACTCGCCACCAGCCCCTCGATGGCGTAGCTGAACTGGGGGCCACACGTAGCGGATGCCGTCCACCCCCACCGTGAACGGGGCCCGCTCTGTGAGCCGCTGGCGGGGCTCCTGGTGCAGGGCGGGATCGAGCTGCCCGGGGGGCGGCAGGGAATGGGCCCGCAAGCGGGCCAGGGGCCAGAAGGCGAGGGCACCGAGCAGCTAGAGGTAGACGAGTCGATAGGCCACGGCACCCACGAGAGGCCCTCCCAGCCTGGCGCCGGCCCGCCGCCACGGCCGTCATGACGAGGCCTTCATGACGGGGTCTTGATGAAGGGCTGTTGCCGCCGGTGAAGAGCCGTGTCGGCGGCGGCGGCACCCCTTGCTGAAAGCAGCCCCTCATCCGATTGTGATCCCAGAGGCCCCCAAGGGGCTCCGCCCCGAAGCCGCCTCAGGAGCGCAC